>NZ_JBGKDS010000018.1:0-51604 GCF_042954325.1 Parasynechococcus sp.
GATTGATCGGTCGAAGGCCGTTTGGTCACAGATGGATGTGTCAGGGCTAATTTACTCGTGAACAAAGTGGGTTCAAACGACTTAAAATGCCCCAATCGTTGGCTTCAGAGCAGCATTAAAAAGAGCACAATCCATGAGGTCGTGATTAAAAATAATTTGTCCGATGTTTTGTCGATGTCGAAAAGTTCGTAAGGTTCAGGGATCATTGCGGTTTGTCGTTTGATGAAATCTAGCCAATGAAGCCAGCAACTGTTGAGCCCAGCGACTGTCCTGTATGCCAAGTCGTGCATCTTCAGCGGCTCAACCGGTCAGGCCAGCATGATTAGTCGGATGCCTTTGCCTCAGCTGCCAATAGGGGTGGTTGTCCCACTTCTGCCACCAGTCGATATGTCGTAGGCGATGCAAACACAAGCCATAAAAACCATGGCTTGTTGGATTGCTTGCCAAAAAGGCACGAAAATAGAACAGGTCTGATGCAAGGATCAGCTTTGCAATGCCATATGTTTATTGAAGATTATTGCTTTGTCGCTGTTATCGATAGGTCTTGAGTGACTGAAGGATGAAGGTTGCGTCTGCCGGTCAATGAATCAATCCGGACGCCGCCCAAGCTTTCAACGGTGAATCTGAATCATTGTCAGTCGGGTAGCGGGCACTGAGGGTGATTGTTCTTACTCTTTTCTAGGCCCATCATGGCTCCTGCCAAACCAGCACCTGTCTCAGACTCTCTAATGCTGGCAATGAAGCCAATCGCATAAAGTCTTACATCTTCTCTTGAGAGCATACCTTCTTCGAGCATCACACAAGCTGTCATCAATGAACCAGCAGTAAGCCCGCTGGCTAAAAGGACTTCCTGTTCTTCAGTCAGCTGAGCACAAGCAATCGAAGGAAAAGCCGCAGCTGTCAAAAGTGCAATAACCCCTTGCTTGATGCTTTGACGACTAGACATGCTGAAGCCTCCCCATTGATTTGCCCTAGCGCTCAATGAGAACGCTTGGGCCATTTACAGTTTGGACTTGCAATTGTTCGATGAAATTGAATACAGCTGGTCAAAGTACAAATTATTGTGTTCTGATCTGTCGTGGATCCAGGTGGGTCATTGTTAGGAGCGGGTTGTTTGGCAAGCAGTCGCTTGGAGCCGCCAACCCCAAACAAGACCGTCCTTCAGATTGCGCTTCAAGCGGCTCACGTGCATTCGAAGGTGTTGGCCCTGCTGATGAAACACTGGTTTTGGACATTGACAACAAGCTCAAGGAGTGGCGCAAAGGAACGTATGGTGTGGTCCCTGGAGCTCAGCGGAATGAAGGCTTGAAGTCCGCTTTCTCGCTGAGTTGAAGCCAAAGGGCGGAGTTGGCACCGAGCTTTTCGGAGGGCTTTGGCCTCGTTGTGTCTGGTGGGCTGCCGCAGGTCGGCCTTGTGCTGCCTGTGTTCTGTCGCTATTCACAACAGTTTGAGACTTTTGTCTCTAATTAATTGACAGATTCCTCTTGCTCCGGTGTTTCTAATGGGATCGCACGTCCATTGAATTTAATTGAGTGGGCTTGTCTGCCTTGTCCCTGGAGTTTTTCTATTTAGGTGTCAATCACGGTGCTTCCTTGCTGGCGATTGATTTTTAGATTGATGTCTCTATGTCTGGTCGGTTGGGCATTGGGAGGCTTCAAGGTGGATCGAAGTGATCACCTTTGCTGGTCCTTGCTTCGCACGAGTTGAAGACCCCATAGTGTTGCTTGACCATCGCGCCGAGAGGCTGTTTTGTTCCGATTGATCGAACAAGGGTGAAATGATTTGGACCACGTTTGAGTCCAGTGCTCCAAACGTGGTCTTTTTCAGGTTATTTCTGTTGTCATTCAACCCAGTCTGACTTGATCTTGACCCTCAAGAACTAAGACTATGACTGGGTTGAAATCGTGCCGATCAGCTTTTGAACAGGTCTCCGGCCATGTCCTTGAAACCCTTCAGATTGGAGCCTGGGCGTCGGTTGCGCTGACGCAGGGCTTTACCGGGAAGCAGATTGTCGGGCGCAAAGGTCGACAACGAAACGGCGGGCCGTGCAGCTTCGGCTGCTGCCAGTTCTGCTGCGATGGCCTCAGCTGTGGTGAGGGAAGGTTTTGGTGTGCCGGGTTTGGCCGAGCTTGTTGCCTTCGCGGGTGAGCTCGCCGTCGTCGTTTTGGGAGCTGGGGACTGTGGTGCTGCGGGGGAAGGTGCGGTGCTGCCTTCTGCCCGGTCCACCGTGAGGGTCATCGGAGAGGCTTCTTCCTGTGGGGCTTCTTCCGGCTCCTTGTCTGGTCCGAGATCCAAGGTGACGGGCTTCGCATCACTGGAGTCGAGGTCGAGGAAGAATCCGCCGTTCTTGCCGTTCAGCACCATTCCGGCTCCAAAGAAAAATCCGTCGTGATTCTCTCGCGTCGAGGGATCTTCACCGACGATCCTTACAGCAGTGCAACACAGCGGCATGGTTTGGCTTCAGGCCCTGATCGTCAATACGGTTTTGATCGCGCTAGCCCAACGCCTGCCTTTGCTGACGCGTTGGGGCTGGGTGCACGCCGGAATCCTTGGAACGGTGCTCTGGGGAAGCCTGGGCTGGACTGGATGGCTGTCGGTTGTCCTTTATCTCGGCCTTGGCAGCGCTGTCACCAAGTTGGGCTTCAGCGACAAGCAAAGGCGTGGGCTGGCGGAAGCCCGAGGAGGTTGCCGTTCCCCTCTAAACGTTTGGGGTTCCGCGGCCACCGGGGCTTCTCTGGCGCTGCTGATCGCGGCTGGTCTCGAGCCCAAGCCCTGGTTGTTGGCGGCTTTCGCCGCCAGTTTTGCCGCCAAGCTGGCCGACACCTTTGGCAGTGAGATCGGCAAACGCTGGGGCCGTACCCCACGGTTGATCACCACCCTGCGCCGGGTTGAACCAGGGACGGAAGGCGCGATCAGCATGGAGGGAACGTTGGCCAGTGCCGTTGGCAGTTTGTTGATGGCCGTTGTGATGTGGGCGCTGGCTTTGCTTCCGTCGCTGTCCTGGATGTGGCTGGTCGCCGTGGTTGGCCTTGTGGCGACCCTTGCCGAAAGTGTTCTGGGCGCCGTGGCCCAAACGCGCTTGTCATGGATGAGCAATGAGCTGGTCAATGCGTTGCAGACCAGCTTTGCCGCTGTGTTGATGGTCGCGTTGGTGGCGCTTATCCCGTAATCGCAACGTCGCTGGAATGTTCAGCCATCTGGCGCAATCGACCAAGGGCATTGCGGACCGATGCTCGGACCTTGCTTGGTGAGAGCGCCATCGTCTCGGCCAAGGCTCGCAAGCTGATGCCATCGATGTAATGCCGTTTCAGCAGCTGTTGTTGTTCGTTGTCCAGTTGTTCCAAGGCATGCTTTAACCACTCCCGTTGGGGGTCGTCCGTCGCTGCTGTGGGGTGCCTGTCCTGCAAGGGGCCATCGAGGCTGACCACTGCTCCATGGGTGTTGGCCAGTTGTGCTTGCATCCAGCGCTCTGGGCTCACTCCAAGGGCTTCGGCGATTGCCTTGGCCCCGAGCTCGGGCAGACCGTTGTGGTGCCGTTGTTCCTGCAGTCGACGGCCGCGCACAGCTAAATCCCTCAGCCTCCAAGGAATGCGAATGGTTTGGGATCGATCTCGCCGGTAGTGGAGAATCTGGCCCCGGCAGCGGCGAACGAGATAACTGCTCGGTTTGAAGCCCAGGTCCGGATTGAACTGTTCCATGCCGCGAACCAGGCCGAGGGAGGCCTCCTGGAGAAGGTCCTCGTATAACTCCGCTCCTTTGCGCTGCTCCTGACGGCTCACATGGCGGGCGAGCCCGAGATGGGCCAGCACAGCTTGATTTCGACGGGTAATAAAGGCTTGATCCATGGGGGAATCACAAGGTCATTCCCACCGTCAGGTCGATGCTCGCGATCCAACAGCCACTCCCGTGCTCAGTTTCGGCACTCCAGTGCCGGATAGGGTCTTGGCCGCTTCAGTTCATGGCATGCAGTGGAACGATGACGCCCAGGCGTCCCTGAAAAAAGACGTTCCCTTCTTTGTGCGGCCCGCCGTGCGAAAGCGTGTCGAGGCCATGGCCCAGGACGCCGGCCTTGACCAGATCTCGGTGGAGTTCTACCGGGATGCTCGGGACAAGATGGCTCCGAAGTAAGTCAGAGCTCGCATTCCTTGAGGCTGCGGTCCTTGAACTGATCAATGATCCGAGCCATGTCGATCCCGGTCAGTTCGCCGTTGCTGTCCCACTTCAGCGTGGTTTTTCGTTGGGCCGAACGAATTGAGCCTTGTTGGTCGGCAGAGCGCTTGTGGGCCACGTCCCTGGAGCGATGTCAGGATTCGCTCACAATAATTGCCGAGCGGGTGGCGGTTAAGCCGCCAAGGGAGTCGCTGTGCTCTGGGCCACCAGCCCCGCCCACTGCTGCAGGAGCGGCCAGGACGACACCCGCCGATGCAGCCAGTGGTGGCCACGCTCATTGAGGTGCAGCCCATCGGGCTCCATCCATTGCAGCCAGTCCGGTTCCGCCGTCATGGCGTCATGGATGGCAAGAAAAGGGAGATCGATCTCCTGGCATGCCTCCGCCAGGGTGGCTTCATACCCCTGAATCATCTGGTTGCTGTACCAGAGGCACCCGGCAAACGGCATGGCAACGTCGTCGACCGGGGTCAGGCCAACGACAAACACCGTGCAGTGTTGCTTGATCTCGGTCAGCAGCTGTCGCATCCCGAAGCCGAACGCCGCCTCACTGAGTTGAGGTCGACCATCGGAACGGCCGACGCGCGCGGTGTCGTTGAGCCCCACACTCAGCACGATCGCTTCCGGCTGTTGGCGGCGCAGCTCTCCGCGGCAGTTCCACTCCCCTTGCCAGCGTTGCGCGACCCGTTCGAGACCATCCCCGCGAACCCCCAATGGATAAACCACCGGTGCATTGGGGGTGTCCATCCATTCCCGTCTGAGGCGTTCGCACCAACCTCCACCCTCACGATCGCCCCAACCAAAGACACCGCTGTCGCCGATCACCAGCAACTGCCTTGGGGGAGCCTGGGTTTGCATGGATCAACCTGTCGACCCGTCAGCTTGGCAGGCCCAGATCCGTTGCAACTGGTCGGTGATCAACTCACCGGCCATCGTGACGAGGGCGTAACTGATCAAGAGCGCGATCACGAGTTCCCAATAAAAACTCGACAGTGCCTCCATCAGTTCCCAACCCAGCCCCGCACCCCCGACCAGTCCCACGACGGCGGTGTCACGCAAGATCACCTCACTGCGCTGGGCGCCGACGGCGAGGTAATTGCGGCTCAAATGGGCCAGTGGCCCATAAAGCACGGCACTGCGTTGGCTGCTCCCTGAGGCCAGCAGACTGATCTGAGCAGGATCCTGGCGTTGATCCACGGCATCCAGCAGGATTCGACCGGTGACGCCGGCGTGGTGCACCCCGAGGGCTGCCGCCGCCACCATGGGGCTGGGTTTGACCAGCAAAAGCATTAAGAGGGCTGTGAGTGGTACGGGGCAGATCCGACACAGCCGCCAACAACACTGCTGAACGCTTCGTCCCATCCGGCTGGGCCAGAGCAGCAGCAACAGAGGTGGTGCGGCGATGGCAATGGCGGTCGACCAGACCGTGATTAAAAGGGTGGCACCGATCAGTTCAGGCCAGTGGGCCTGGGTGATCGCTTCGATCACCCCACTCAGGTTGGGGGTGATCGGCAGCGGGGTCCAGCGCGGCCAAGTCAGATCGAGGGAAAGATGGTTGGCCCAGACCACACCGAGAGGCAACCCTGCAACCAGCAAGCCAGGCAGTGCTCCGAGCCGCCGACGCATCTGTCGGGTCGCTGTTTCGACGATTGCCATCAGGGCCGCCAGCATCCAAAGACCGCTGGAGACCTCCTCGAACCGCAGCGATTGCAGACTCAGCAGCAGGTCTGTGCCAAGCCCACCGAGGCCGAAGACTCCGAGCATCACGGCTGATCGCAAGGCGCAATCCAGCCGCTGGCCCATCTGCTGCACCAACTCCGGTGCCATCGATGGGGCTATGGCCGTGAGCACGGCACTCAAGGCCGGAGCTCCTGAATTGATCAAAGCCCGCCATGGAGGCGATGGACGTGTGTCGATCAGATCACGTACCAACCGAGCCATGTAGGCGCTGTAGGGAATCGCGATTGCCAGACCAGCCACCCAGAAACTCAGGCCCAGCAACTGCAGCAACACCAATCCCCAGATCAGCTCATGCATGGAACGGATCAAGGCCAGAGGAAGGCGGATGACGGTTGCGATCCGCCTTGGTGCCCCGAGCAGCTGCCAAAAGGTATCGGAACAGAGAATGCCGAGAACCGTTCCGGCGATGCAGCTGAGGCACCAGGCCAGCAGAGCGGTCAGCAGGGTGACCTGAGCCCCTTGCACCAGGCTCGTGAGGACCACCGGGTCAAAGGATGGCTGGACAACCGAGCGCAGTGCATCGCCCAGTAAGGCCGAGCCCCCACCATGCAGATCCCGCAGCAAAATCAACACCAGGGGCAGTAGGGCCAGCCCCGGCAACAGCGGGATGAGTGGGAGGGCCGGTTTCAGTTGCTGTTGTAGAGCCATGCGATCTCCTCAGCGCTGAGGCCATCTCCGGGGACGTCAAACACCAGGGCGCCGTGACGAAGTCCAAGGACTCGATCGAAGCGGCTGATCAGATCCGGTCGGTGCAGGCTGACGAGGCAGCCGGTCTGGTTCAGCAAAATTCGGATCACGTCTTCTGCCAGGACGGGGTCCAAGGCTGAAAGCGGTTCATCGGCCAGGACAAAGGTGGGTTGCTGACGCAACAGCCGCGCCATGGCGATGCGTTGACGCTGGCCGCCCGACAGCTGCTGAATGGGCTGGTCGAGAAGCTGCTCGCTCAAGCCGACGTCGGCCATCAGCTCCCGACAGGTCGATCGACAGAGCGTGCTGTCACAGAGGTTGCGCAGCGCCCAGACCAAGGAGTGACGCCCGAGGGCCCCGGAATTGATGTTTTGCAGGGCTGTGAGTTCTTCAACCAGCCGCAGGTCTTGCCAGAGGGTGCCGATCTCGCGCCGGCGCCGACGGGGTAACTGGCTGATCGGTTGATCAGCCCAGAACACCTGCCCTTGATCGGGTCGCAGACTGCCGTTGGCGAGGGCAATCAAGGTTGATTTACCAGCGCCACTGCTGCCCAGCAGAGCGGTGCGCTGATCGCCCCGGAGCTCGAGATCAACTGAATCGAGCCGGCCTTTGAGGCTGACTCGATCGAACTTGAGCGATGGATTCAACGAATCTTTCCGAGTTCACGCCCCACTTGCTCAATCGCGGCGTAATCGGCCTTCTGCGCGGGGATGAATTTTGCGGCACCGAACAGATCCAAGATTGTGCGGCGTCGTGCTGTATCGGGTCGCAGTTCGATCAGTGCGGTCTTGAGCCGTTTGGTGAATCCCTTCCCAAAGCGCTGATTGAGATCCGGACGAGCCACCCAGTGGTAATCCACGTAGGTGGGTGTGGTCCAGATCACCGACACCTTCGCTGGATCAACCCGGCCTTCTTTGACCTGGGCTTTCCAAACCTGCGAGTTCAGGGCACCTGCGTCATAGGCGCCGCTTTGAACCATGGCGATGGTGGCATCGTGGCTGCCGCTAAAGCCCGGCCGCCCCTGGAACTGATTGGGGGTGACCCCGGCCTGGGCCAAGAAATGCTGAGGCATCAGCCGGCCGGATGTGGAGCTCTCCGAGCCAAAGGTGAAGCGTTTGCCGCGCAGTCGCTTGAGTTGATCCTGACTTTTGAGAGGCCGTAAGCCGCTGGCACCATTGGCGATGAACACGCTGGTGAATTTCGCGTCGATATCGCGTTGTGCCAGCACCCGGGCACCGGGGGTCTGCAGGCGGGCTTGAACGCCGGTGAGTCCCCCGAACCAGACGAGATCCAAGGCGCCGGTCCGGAAAGCGCTGACGGCAGCCGGATAGTTGCTGACTGGCACATACCGCACCGAAACACCGAGGGTTTCCGACAGTTCCGACGACAGAGCGCCGTAGAGGCGGTTCAGGCGTTCAGGGTTCTGGTCAGGAATGGCACCGATGCGGAGCGTTTCGGCGAGCGCTCCAGCTGGCATCGACAAGGCACCGAGCAGGGCCAAACCGGTGACAGCAACTGTGCGTCGCTTCGCTGTGCGCCGTTGTGACATCGTGAAAGCCATCAAGCGGTGTCCAGAGAAAGATGGTGGGGACCCGGTCAGCTCACCAGTTTTGGAGCACACGTGAAAGTCGTTCGAGCCCATCGCTGATGGTCTCACGCGACACGGCACAGGAGAGCCGGATGCAGCGTCCATCTCCGAAGGCAGCGCCGGGGACCACGGCTAGCCCTTCGACATCGAGGGCACGTCGACAGAACTCCATGGAGTCCGTGATGTGATCAGGCAGTTGGGGAAAGGCGTAAAAAGCGCCTTGAGGAGGCACAAGGGTGATTCCATCCATGGCCTGAAGACCCGACACCAACAGCTTGCGCCGCCCGTTGTAACTCCCGGCCATGTCTTGCACGCACTGGCGTGAGCCTTGGATGGCCGCAAGCGCTCCACGTTGGGCAAAACTGCACACGTTGCTTGTGCTCTGGCTCTGCAGTGCAGCTGCAGCACGGATCACATCGGCATGGCCTGCGAGATAACCCAGGCGCCACCCCGTCATCGCCCAACCTTTGGCGAATCCGTTCACTGTGAAACAACGGTCTTTGAGGTCGGGTGCGAGGGCCGCAAGGCTGTGGTGGCTGTGCCCCTCAGCCAGCAGATATTCATAGATCTCGTCACTCATCACCAGCATCTGCGGGTGGCGCCGGAGCACATCAGCCAAGGAAAGCAGCTCGTCTTTCGCCATCACCCGACCCGTGGGGTTCCCGGGTGTGTTGAGCACCAGCAACCGGCTTTTGGGCGTGATTGAGGCTTCGAGTTGCGCCAGATCCAGCACGAATCCATCCGCTGCTGAGGACGGGACCGTGACGACGTCTGCACCAGCCAGCGCTGCAATTTCCGGGTAGCTGAGCCAAAACGGCGCTGGGATCAAAACCTGATCGCCCGGGTTCAGCAGAACCTGAAACAGGTTGTAGATCGCCTGCTTGCCTCCGTTGGTGATCATCACCTCGTTGGGCTTGGTTGCAAGGCCGTTCTCGCGGCTCAGTTTCTCGGCAACCGCAGCACGAAGCTCTGGATCACCGCCTGCTGGGCCGTAACGGGTGTAACCGTCCAGAAGGGCTCTACGGGCCGCTTCAACAATGAATTCCGGTGTATCGAAATCAGGTTCACCAGCACTCAGACTGCAGATATTGCGCCCTTCGCCCTGCAAGGCCTTCGCTCGAGCCGCAATCTCAAGGGTCAGCGAAGGCTTGAGGGCCTTGGCCCGATACGAGAGTGCTGGCGATCCGGGCATCATCAACGCACCTTCCACAGCGCGTTAAAAATCTCATCCTGCCTTATGTCCGGCCCAAGACAACCGTGGATGAAGAGCCTTTGAACAAACCAGATCAGATCAGCTGGGTTCTGGCCAGTCATGACCCCTCCCGCCTGGCGGCGTTCTATTCGAGGTTGCTGAATCGTGATGCTGCACCCGGCTGGAGTGCCACCCATTGGGTTATTGATTTGGCCGAAGGCCTTTCCCTTGAGATCTACCGGCCATCCCGTCAACGCCCTTTCCCCGACAGGGGCCGTCATCTTGCTCCGTGTCTGAGATTGAAGGCCTCAGCGGATCCCTTGACGCACTTGCAAGGGATGCTTCCCCATTGGCTCGCTGCTGGGGCCTCGATTGCTGAATCTCCCCGCCTGGAGAGTTTTGGAGCGGAATGCTGGCTGCTTGATCCGGAGGAGAATGCCGTGCTGGTGGTTGTTCCGGCTGTGTCCAAGCGATGACGTCTGCCTCCCTTGATCTCGACGACTGCCGCCATTGCCGCAGCTGTGATCTGGCCAAGACCCGTCAGGAAGTGGTGGTGAGTCGAGGCAACCCTGAGGCTCGGTTGATGTTGATCGGCGAGGCCCCCGGTGCCCGGGAGGACGCCACTGGATTGCCGTTTGTCGGACGATCGGGCCAGGCGCTGGATCGACTGCTGGTTGAGGTCGGTTTGTCTCCAGATCAGGATTGCTACATCTGCAATGCGGTGAAGTGCCGCCCACCGGGCAACCGACGCCCACGGCGCTCTGAATTGGAGGCCTGTCGTCAGTGGTTGGATCACCAGCTGGCGTTGATTGACCCTGAGGTGATTGTTCTGGCCGGCGCGACGGCGCTGGAGGCGGTGCTGGGCAGCAAGGGACGCATGACCGATCTGCGCGGTCGATGGCAGCGCTGGGAGGGCAGGGATGTGATGCCGATCTTTCATCCCTCGTACCTCTTGAGAAATCCATCCACTGCCGACGGCGCTCCGGTTGCCCTGACGCGGTTGGATCTGATCGCGGTTCGTCAACGCTTGTGCGAACGTTGAAGCGCTTCAGGCGCTGCCAGCCATGACCGCCACTCTGGATTCGACCACTGCGGCCAGCTCGGACCGCCGTTATGACACACAGATTTATCGACGCGTCACCCGAACGGTGATGGTCGGTGATGTGCCGGTGGGCAGTGATCATCCTGTCGTTGTGCAGTCGATGATCAACGAGGACACGTTGGACATCGACGCTGCCGTTGCGGGAATCCGGCGACTGGCGGATGCCGGCTCCGAGATTGTGCGGGTGACGACGCCATCGATGGCGCACGCACGAGCGATGGGCGAGATTCGCTCAGCCCTGCGTGCCCAGGGCTGCATGGTCCCATTGGTGGCGGACGTGCATCACAACGGCGTCAAGATCGCCTTGGAGGTCGCCAAGCATGTCGACAAAGTTCGAATCAATCCTGGTCTGTTCGTTTTTGATAAGCCCGATCCGGATCGTCAGGAGTTTTCCAAGGACGAGTTCGACGCGATCGGCGCCCGCATCCGCGAGACCTTTGCACCTCTGGTGACCTTGCTCAGGGACCAGAACAAGGCGCTGCGCATCGGTGTGAACCATGGGTCCCTGGCGGAGCGGATGTTGTTCACCTACGGGGATACACCCCAGGGCATGGTGGAGTCGGCCATGGAGTTCGTGCGGATCTGCGATGAACTCGACTTCCACAACATTGTGATTTCAATGAAGGCATCCCGGGCTCCGGTGATGCTTGCCGCTTACCGCTTGATGGCCGACACCATGGATCGGGAGGGGTTCAATTACCCCTTGCATCTCGGTGTCACGGAGGCTGGCGATGGCGATTACGGCCGGATCAAAAGCACAGCGGGGATTGCGACGCTGCTGTCCGAGGGGCTGGGGGACACCATTCGGGTGTCGTTGACCGAAGCCCCGGAAAAAGAAATCCCGGTTTGTTTCTCCATCCTTCAGGCGCTGGGTCTGCGCAAAACGATGGTCGAATATGTGGCCTGTCCCAGCTGTGGCCGCACGCTGTTCAACCTTGAGGAGGTCTTGAACAAAGTGCGCGATGCCACATCGCATCTCACCGGCCTCGACATTGCTGTCATGGGGTGCATCGTGAATGGGCCTGGGGAAATGGCCGATGCCGATTATGGATACGTTGGCAAAACCCCTGGGGTGATCTCTCTGTATCGCGGTCGGGATGAGATCCGTAAAGTTCCTGAATCAGAGGGTGTTGAGGCCCTGATCCAGTTGATTAAGGACGACGGACGCTGGGTGGATCCCGACTGAACTCGTTAGGCTGAAGAATCAGTCCTGTGGGGTCATGAGCCGCGGTTCCGACGCTCGTCGCTTTTTTCGCTCAGCCCCTTTGTTGGTGACCCTCGGTCTGGCCGGTGTGTCGACGGCTGTTGTCCTGGCTGGTCCGGGCCTGACCTTGCCGAGTGCCACCGGCGGATCGATCACCAATAGTCCGAAGGAGGTGATTGATCAAGTCTGGCAAATCGTTTATCGCGATTTCCTTGACTCCAGTGGAAGTTATTCCCCAGATCGCTGGAAATCATTGCGACGGGATCTGCTCGCCCGTTCCTATGCCGGTCCCGCTGAGTCCTATGAGGCGATTCGGGGCATGTTGGGCAGTCTGAATGACCCTTATACCCGTTTCCTTGATCCTAAACAGTTCAAGGAAATGCAGATCGACACCTCAGGTGAACTGATGGGTGTCGGGATTCAACTGTCGCTGGATAAAGACAGCAAAGAGTTGATTGTTGTTTCTCCCATTGAAGGAACACCGGCTTCAAAAGCTGGTGTCCAGCCCAAGGATGTGATTGTCACCATTGATGGTCAAAGCACCAAGGGCATGGGCACTGAAGATGCCGTCAAATTGATTCGAGGGCCTGAGGGAAGTGAGGTCATTCTGGGTCTGCGCCGGAAGGGATCCGTTGTCACCGTGCCGCTAACCCGTGCTCGGATTGAGATCCATGCGGTGGAAACCAGCCTCAATCAATTGGCTGATGGAACCCGCGTGGGGTATATCCGTCTGAAGCAGTTCAATGCCAATGCATCGCGGGAGATGCGAGATGCCATCCGTACCTTTGAGACGGACGGTGTTGATGGTTATGTGCTTGATGTTCGCTTCAACCCTGGTGGTTTGCTCGATGCAAGCATCGACATTGCTCGCCATTGGTTGAACAAGGGGACGATTGTGAGCACGAGAACCCGGGAAGGCATTCGTGATGTTCGCCGGGCGACGGGAAGCGCTATCACGGACAAGCCGGTGGTTGTTCTGGTCAATGAAGGTTCTGCCAGCGCGAGTGAAATTCTTTCCGGTGCATTACAGGACAACAACCGCGCCAAATTGGTCGGCCAGAAAACCTTCGGCAAAGGGCTTGTTCAATCGGTGCGTGGTTTGGCGGATGGTTCCGGTATCACAGTTACGATCGCCAAGTATCTGACTCCCAATGGGACAGATATTCACAAAAATGGCATCAAGCCAGACATTCAAGCCAAACTGACGGAAAAGCAGCTCAAGAATTTTGAATTAAAAGACTTTGGCACCAAAAATGATCTTCAATATCGCGTGGCGGAAACGACTCTTGTCAAAGAAATTCGCCGATTGGACTCCGGCTTGAGCTATCAACCAGGAACAGCCAACTTGCACAGCGCTCTTTAATAGATCCCATTAAAAATCCCGGTTGGTGTCACCGGGATTGTGATTCGGATCTCAGGCGACAGGTTGCATGAGGCCACCGCCTCCACCACCGTTGGAATCGTCGTCATCACTGGCGTCTGGCTGGAACACGGCGTAGATGGCGAGGGCTGCAGCGCAGAACACACCACTGACAAGTCCGAAGGAGCCGGAGCTGCTGATTTCGACGAACTCGCCCATGGTCGTTAAGAAATCTCTATTCAGTGTAACGAAGAATTGCGCATTGTGAGGAACTGTTCTCAGAAACGGACGCGACTCAGGTCAGACCCGCAGCACCTCTGCGTTCTGTTGCTTCAGTTGCTCCTCCCGTTGGGCTGGTGTTAAGCCCTCGGCATCGGGAATCTGAGCCACCATCAGCCGAAGCCATTCCATCAGTTGCTCGAGCTGCTTCTCCATCGGAAGCACCCCAAGGCCTCGGGCCAGCACCTTGTGCTGGATGCCCGAACCGGCCTGGTACACGAGCCGGCCATGCAGATGCTGCGGGAGCCCCTGACGCAGCAAGCGGAAGGCCGGTTCTTCCATGGGAGTCTCCAAAACGATGTTGGGTTTCTCGGGTTTGATGCGTGCAAAGCCACAACGTTTGGCCAGCAGTTTCAGCTCCATCAGCTGCAACAGCGATTGCACGGCAGCAGGCAAGGCTCCATAACGATCGGTCCAGCCTGCGGCCAGTTCCACCAGGCTTTCCGATGATGTGCAGTCGGCCGCAGCGCGGTAAGCCCCGATCTTCTCGTCGGGGTCGGTGATCCAATCTCCCGGCACGAAAGCCGTTACCGGTAGATCCACCTGTGTGTCGTCTACCGACGGAATGTCCTGACCCTGAATCTCCGCGAGTGACTCCTGGAGCATTTCCATGTAGAGATCAAATCCGATCGTCTCCATCTGGCCGCTTTGCTCCACACCGAGCAGGTTGCCGACTCCGCGGATCTCCATGTCGCGCATGGCCAGTTGGTATCCACTGCCGAGCTGGGCGAATTCCTGAATCGCCCTCAGTCGTTGGCGTGCCGCATCGCTGAGGCTGGCGTTGCCGGGATAGAACAACCAGGCATGGGCCTGAATGCCGCTGCGGCCCACCCGTCCGCGCAGCTGGTACAGCTGAGCCAGGCCGAAGCGGTGGGCATCCTCAATCAGGATCGTGTTGACCCGAGGGATATCAAGGCCGCTTTCCACGATTGTGGTGCAGAGCATCACATCGGCTTCACCGGCATTGAAGGCGACCATGGCGCTTTCCAGTTCCCCTTCGGCCATCTGACCGTGGGCCACCAGCAGCTTGAGTTCGGGCAGCATCGCCCGGAGTCCACTGGCGACGTCCTCAATCCCTTCCACCCGCGGAACCACATAGAACACCTGACCGCCCCGGTCGAGCTCCTGGCGAATGGCACTGCGAACCGCCTCTGGATCCAACGCGGCCAAATGGGTTTTGATCGGACGCCGCAGCGGCGGTGGGGTGGTGATCAAACTCATCTCCCGAACCCCGGAAAGGCTCATGTAGAGCGTGCGTGGGATGGGTGTCGCTGAAAGCGTGAGGACGTCAACGTCTTTGCGCAGCACCTTGATCTTTTCCTTCTGATTCACCCCGAAGCGCTGTTCTTCATCCACCACCAGCAAACCGAGTTGATTGAAGGCTGCACCTTTCCCGAGCAGCTGGTGGGTCCCGACCACCGCATCGATGGTTCCCTTGCTCAGGCCGTCGAGAATGGACTTGCGTTCCGACGCTGTACGGAATCGATTGAGCAGGGCCACCTTGATGGGGTAAGGCGCAAAGCGTTCAGACAAGGTGCGCCAGTGCTGCTGGGCCAGCACGGTGGTGGGGGCCAGCATCGCCACTTGTTTGCCGGCGGTGATGGCTTTGAAAATCGCGCGGATGGCCACTTCGGTTTTGCCGAAGCCAACGTCACCGCAGACCAGCCGATCCATCGGCTCGGCCTTTTCCATGTCGCGTTTGACGTCGACGGTGGCCTTGAGCTGGTCGGGGGTCGGTTCGTAGGGGAATGATTCCTCCATCTCGGTCTGCCATGGGCCATCGATGGGGAAGGCGAAGCCATCGGCTTTCTGGCGCTCGGCATAGAGCTTGACCAGATCCAAGGCCACTTTGCGCACCGCTTTGCGGGCTCGTTCCTTGGCTTTGGTCCAGGCGGCGCCTCCCATCTTGCTGAGTTGGGGCGGTGAGTCGCTGGTGGCGCGATACCGGCCCAGGCTGCCCAGTTGGTCCGCAGCCACACGGAGAATTCCATCGGAGTACTGGACGACGAGGTAGTCGCGCACATCACCACTGACGGCCAACTTCTCCATGGCCTTAAAGCGTCCGATTCCGTGGTTCCGGTGCACCACGAAATCCCCGGGCCGCATCTTGTTGGGATCGACCGTGCGGCTGGCGGCTTTGCGCCTTCGGCGCACATAGCCACTGGAGGTGAGCGTTTGTTGTCCGAAGAATTCGCGGTCGGTGATCAGCGCCACGCGCCAGGCCGGCAACTGAAGACCGTCCAGTTCCGCGGTGCCTTTGGCTTTCAAGGCGACGGGGGTGTTCTGCTCGATCAGGCGTTCGATCGCCGGTCGATCGCCGCTGTTGGGAATGAAGCGGCAGATGCAGTCATGCTCTTCAAGCAATGCAACCGCTCGGCTGGGCTGGGCCGAGATCAACCAGACCGCCGTTCGCTCCGTTTGCCAGCGTTTGATCAGTTCCCCGAGCTTGCCGAACTGATTGGGGTAGGCCGGCACTGGACGGCTGGCGAGATCAAAACTGTTGGGGTGCGCGTCGTCTTCGAGCAGCTCAGCGAGGTCGAAACCGTGAAAATCGTCCGCTAGGGCATAGGCCCCGGCGATCGGGCGATGCATCACGGCGGGCCACAGCTGGTCGCGTTCGGCGTCGCTCAGCCCACATTCGGCTGCCATCTCGCGGTGATGCTCGTCCGCATGGTCCAGCCACTGTTGGCCATGGGCCAGACCCTGCCGCCGCTCATCGATCACCACCGTTGTGCTGCTGGGCAGGTAATCGAGCAGAGACGCTGGTTGTTGCCAGGCCAACCCCATCAATCGCCGCATGCCTTCGGGCGTCCCGCCTTCGAGGAGGTCGTCGAGGGCCTGCTCACTGAGCAGGCGATCGAGGCCCTCCGGCATCGAATTGCGCAATTGATCGGCAATCAGTGGACTGAACCCCGTGGGAGTCAGTCGGAGCTGATCCACCGGATCCAGCGACCGCTGGGTGGCGGGGTCGAATTCCCGCAGTTTGTCGAGTTCCTCGCCGAAGAACTCAAGCCGGACGGGCAGTTCACTGCTGACCGGAAAAATATCAACAATGTCGCCGCGTCGGCTCCAGGTGCCCTCCTGATCAATGGTGGACACCCGCTCGTAGCCGAGTTGGGCCAGGGTTTCTGAGAGATCCTCAAGGTCGATGTCATCGCCCCGTCGCAAGGTGCGGCAGGTGGTCGTGAGCGCGTCCGGAGGTGGGAGGTGCGGCTGCAGGCAGCGTTCCGTCGCAACGATCGCGAAGCGCCCCGCATCCCCAGACCCAATCAGGTCACTCAGGACTTGAAGCTGCCCCCAGATGATCTCGCTGGTGGGGTCGAAGGGCTCATAGGGCGATCCTTCGCTGGTGGGATACAGGCTGGCGCTTGGCCATCCCATCAATTCCAGCAGGGCCGCCCAGCGTCCGGCTTCTTCCAGGGTGGGCACCACCACCAACAGGGGACTGCCATGGCGTTGGGCTAAGGCGCTGGCCACCAAGGCCCGGCTGCCACGCCCTGCTCCACGCATCAGCAACCGATCGGTACGGCCGCAACGCTCCAGCAGTTCTCCGGTGAGCGCTGCATCCTGCAGCTGACGCACCATCGAGCGGAGTGGCATGGGTGGAGAACGGCTTGCGAGGTGACGATCTTCGCAACCAATGAGCCTCTACTGAGGCCGTGGATGGCCGCCCTGCCGCGATGCCATCCATCCAGCCTTCAATTCATCGTGGCTCGTCAAAGGGCAATTTGGCCTGCTCTTCTAAACAATCGATTCGGGACTGGTCTGTGAAGATGTTTTGTTGATGCCAAAAAAATGATCGAGATGCCACTGCGATAAGCCGCGGCTAAAGTGGAAATATCGGATGAAATAGATGCCTCGTTTTCGCTGTCCTACTTGCTGTTGTGGTCCCTCGATTGTGTTGAGGCCACCCAAGGGCGCGATACCCATTTGTAGCGAATGTCATACACCCCTCGAGCGGCTGCCCTGGGTCAAGCCCATTCCAATGGCTGTCTTCCTTGGAATTACAACTGTTTTGCTTGCATCGTCATTGCCAAGTCTCTTTCAGCCCCGTCGTTTGACGGTGCCCCCTCCCAATGAGCGGCAACCTCAGTCACCGTTGGTGATGTAAGCCAAACGGCATCACTCAAATCAACCAGGAATAGTCCTCAACTCGATCGCCGTACATCAACCCATGCAGCTCTGGGTCTTGCATGTAGCGCAAAATTCTCGCTGGATAATCTAATTTTCCATTGTGCAAGTACGTCAAAGTTGCAATGGCCTTGGCTTCCAGGTAGGAGCGACTAGCAATGAGAACGTAATCGTCCGGGAATCCCAATTCTTGTTTCAGGCGGCGAATTTTTCCAGTGAGTAATTCGATGTTGATCGCTGGATCCAGAAGCTGTTCCCGTGCCCACACAATGTCTTCTTTGGTGGGATTTTTGGGCAGTCGGTTCTGGTGAATCAGTTCGCTGATCCCGATTTGAGCCAGGCCATGGGTCTTGACCAAGCCTGAATGGGCAATCAGCGGAAAGTCTTCTCCGGGTTTGGAGTGTTGGATCTCGTCAAAGAGAATCGCCGTCACCAGCATTGGGTTGACGTGCTGGCGCCTGCATTCGCGATGAATGATCGGCTCAAGCCGCTCGAGTTTTGAGAGCGTTTGTGCCCGCAGCGGCTCCAATTGATCGACACCCTGGGTGAACAGCTGTGCAATCGGTGTTTGGGGCCCATGGACCCCAAAGCGCCGCTGCAACTCCTGCAGTTCCTCGGGACTGAAATCCGTTGGATTCAGGCCGGTGATCCCAGTGGAATGGTTTTTAAAGTCGGTCGAGTCAGGCTTTCGAGACAGATCGTGACCGAGCACCATTGAAGCGATCGCCAGAGCCACCGCCGCAAACGCAGCCGTGAACAGAGGTTTGCCCAGCAACGATCGTTTGCTCCAGAAACGGAAACGTGATGAAACTAGCTGGGCTGGCCCACAAAGTCATGAGTCTCTGAAAAACACCGATAGCGTCTGCCGGTGGGTACCCAGGACTCGATGAGCTTCCCGGATTTCAGCGGTAGCGATGCTCAGATTCAGTGGCAGCGATTTTGTGATCTGCTCTGGTACCACGATGATCTCGGCTTCTGGCTCGACATCAGCCGGATGCATGTCAATGCCGATCACTTAACAGCCCTTGAACCGGGCTTCGACAAAGCGTTCCAGGCCATGCAGGCCCTTGAGTCCGGTTCGATTGCCAACCCCGACGAGCAACGTCAGGTCGGCCATTACTGGTTAAGAACACCATCCTTGGCACCGGAGCCAGAGGTGTCTCAGCATGTTTCCTCCGAGGTCGATCGCATTGAGGCCTTCGGACGGGACATCCTCAGCGGTGCCATCAAGGCTCCGAATGGTCAGCCCTTCAGCGATGTTCTTTGGGTTGGCATCGGTGGCAGTGGCCTCGGTCCAATTCTGATGATCCGCGCCCTGCAAACCACCGGGCAGGGTCTGCCGTTCCATTTCCTCGACAATGTCGATCCCAATGGCATCAGTGCAGTCCTGAGCGGTCTGGAAGATCGCTTGGCAACCACGCTCGTGGTCACTGTCAGTAAATCCGGTGGCACCCCAGAGCCCCACATGGGGATGGCGCAAGCACGCCATCGCGTCGAGGCCGCAGGTGGTGTCTGGGCGAAGCAGGCGGTGGCGGTCACGATGCTGGACAGCCGTCTTGATCAGCAGGCGCAATCGGAGGATTGGCTCCAGCGCTTCGACATGTTCGATTGGGTGGGTGGTCGGACCAGCATCACCAGTGCCGTTGGTTTGTTGCCTGGGGCGTTGATCGGGTCCGATATCCGCGATTTTCTGGCGGGTGCTGCACAGATGGATGAAGCCACCCGTGTGGCTGATCTCCGCAAGAACCCCGCTGCTCTCATGGCAGCGGCCTGGCACGTCGCAGGTGACGGCCGTGGCCGCCGGGACATGGTTGTGCTGCCCTACCGCGACCGGTTGGAGGTGTTCAGCCGTTATCTCCAACAGCTTGTGATGGAATCCCTCGGCAAGCGTGAGGACCGCGATGGCAAGGTCGTCCATCAGGGCATTGCGGTTTACGGCAATAAAGGCTCCACCGATCAACACGCCTACGTTCAGCAATTGCGCGATGGCGTTGACAACTTCTTCGTCACGTTCATTGAAGTGCTTGAAGATAGTGACGACATTCCCGCGATCAATCAGGAGCGTCCAGGGGACTTCTTGGATGGTTTCTTACAGGGAACTCGCTCTGCGCTGACGGAAAGCGATCGCCAGAACATGAGCATCAGCATGCAGCGGTTTGATGCCCGCCGTTTGGGTGCGCTCATCGCCTTGTTTGAACGGGCCGTTGGTCTCTACGGCGAGCTGGTCAATGTCAATGCTTATCACCAGCCCGGTGTCGAAGCGGGCAAGAAGGCAGCGGCGGCTGTTCTTGGCCTGCAGGCCAAGGTTGAAGCGGTTCTCGCTGATCGGGTGTCCCGCTCTGTGTCCGAGATTCGTCAGGTGATTGGTGAAGAGTCGGATGAGCCGATCTTCTGGATTCTTCGTCATCTGGCTGGCAACAAACGCGGTTATGTGGCCCAGGGAGACTGGGCACATCCGGCTTCGATGCGGTTCGCCAAAAGCTGATCAGACCCTGATCCGGCAGGGATTCAGGGCACCAGATTCACCAACTTCCCGGGGACGACGATCACGCGACGGGGGGCTGCTCCTTCCAGCCATTTCACGGCGATGTCACTGCTGAGGGCAAGCGCCTCAAGTGTTGCCTTATCGGCATCAGCTGGAACCCGAAGCGTGCCGCGCACTTTGCCTTTGATCTGAATCACCAGATCGATGCTGTCCTGGACCAACGCGTCGGAATCGACCACCGGCCATGCCTGCCTGTGGATGCTTCCCTGCCCGTCCAAATGGCTCCAGAACTCCTCCGCCAGATGCGGTGCAAACGGTGCCAGCAGTCGCACCAATGTCGAAAGTGCTTCTTGAACAACCGCAGGTTGGAGCTGATCCAGATCAGCGCTGGTGAGGGCATTGGTCAGCTTCATCAGCTCTGAGATCGCCGTGTTCAGCTGGATCTCACCGCTGAGATCCTCCGAGATCTCCGCGATGGCGGTATGGACGGCCCTTCGAACATCCCGTTCCCCGTCGCTGAGCGTGGTGGGCCATGGGAGATCGGCGTTGACCTTGATGGTTTCCTTGAGCCGCTCTACAAGGCGCCAGAGCCGTTGCAGAAAGCGGAACTGACCTTCCACATCGGCGTCATCCCATTCCAGATCCTTTTCCGGGGGGGCCTTGAACAGAATGAACATCCGTGCCGTATCGGCCCCGTACCGATCGATCACCGCCGCCGGATCGACGCCGTTGTACTTCGACTTCGACATTTTCTCGAACAGAACCTCGAGTGGTTCACCACTGCTTGGGTCCAAAGGCTTCTCGGGATCCTGAACATCTCCTGGAGCCACATATCGCCCGCTGGCTGGGTTGCGATAGGTCACGCCCTGCACCATCCCCTGGGTGAGCAGACGCTCAAAGGGTTCGCCCACGTCAATCAGCCCGCGATCGCGCAGTGCCTTGGTGAAAAAGCGTGCGTAGAGCAGGTGAAGGATGGCGTGTTCGATGCCACCCACGTATTGCTTCACGGGAAGCCAGCGGTTCACCGCTTCACGACTGAACGGTTGTGTCTCGTTGTGGGGATCAGCAAACCGGAGGAAATACCAGGATGAACACATGAAGGTGTCCATGGTGTCTGTTTCGCGCTTGGCCTCAGCACCACAGCAAGGGCAACTGACATTGACCCAGTCCTGTTGCTGACTTAAGGGCGAGCCGCCCTTGCCGGACAGATCGATCCCCCGGGGCAGTTCCACGGGTAGCTCGTCGCGTGGAACAGGCACAACGCCGCAGTCCGGGCAATGGATCACCGGGATCGGGCAGCCCCAGTAGCGCTGGCGTGAGATCAACCAGTCCCGCAAGCGATAGGTGACCTTGCTTGTGGCCCAACCGCCCTGCTCACCGTGTTGGGTGATCGCAGCCTTGGCGTCCTGAGAGGGGGTGCCATCAAATGTCCCCGACTGCATCAACACCCCCGGTTCGCTCCAGGCCTGACCGTCAGCGATCGCGGCGGCGGCACCGTCGGCATCAATCACCTGCCGAACCGGCAGACCATGGCTGGTCGCGAATTGCAGATCGCGCTGGTCATGGGCAGGGACACCCATCACGGCACCGGTGCCGTAATCCGCCAGCACGTAATCGGCAATCCAGATCGGCAGCGTCTCGCCGGTCAGTGGATTGCGAACCTGCGCCCCAATCGGCACGCCGCGCTTGGGGCGGTCGTCACTGGTGCGCTCGATCGTGCTCAATCGTGCGACGGCTGTCCGGAACTCGGCCACCGCATCCGCTTGGGCGCTGCTGGTGAGCTGCTCAACCAGGGCATGCTCCGGTGCCAGCACCACGTAACTGGCGCCAGCCAGCGTGTCGGGCCGGGTCGTGAACACGGTGACGCTGCTGTCGGATCCCTCGATGGCGAAGCTGATTTCCGCACCTTCCGAGCGCCCGATCCAGTTGGCTTGCATCGTGCGGACGCGCTCCGGCCAACCGTCGAGTTGATCGAGGTCGTTGAGAAGAGGCTCCGCATAGTCGGTGATTTTGAGAAACCACTGATTGAGTTGGCGCTGCTCAACAACGGCCCCTGATCGCCAGGAGCGTCCCTCGCTGTCGACCTGCTCATTGGCGAGAACGGTCTGGTCAACGGGATCCCAGTTGACTGTTGCGTTTTTGCGGTAAGCGAGACCGCCCTCCATGAGCTCCAGGAACAACCACTGGGTCCAGCGGTAGTAATCGCTATGACAGGTGGCTTGTTCTCGGCTCCAGTCGATCGACAGCCCGAGGCGATCGAGCTGGTCACGCATCTGATCGATGTTGCGATCGGTCCAGTCCCCCGGATCGACATTGCGCTCAATCGCAGCATTTTCTGCGGGTAAGCCGAAGGCATCCCAGCCCATGGGATGGAGAACGGCATGGCCGCGCATGCGTTGCACCCGCGCAATCACATCGGTGATGACGTAATTACGCACGTGGCCCATATGCAAGGTTCCCGACGGATACGGGAACATCGACAGCGCGAAAAACGGGTCTTTGTCTGGGTCGCTATCGGTGGCATCAAGGCTTTGCTCTTTCCATCGCGACTGCCAGCGCTCTTCCAGCTCAGTCGGTTGGTAGCGGCCCGACTGATCGGTGGCACCAGCGGAAGAAGCGGAAGCGGACACGCGCGTCAGTCGACGGAATCGAGGCGATCGTGCCACACCCCATCCTTCAGCCCAGTGGGCGGATCACGCAGACATGCTGACGGTTCACCAGGGTCAGTTCCGATTGGGGCTCGATTTCAAGGGCGAGGAATTCCGAGTCCTGCCACACCAGTCGCCCCTCCAATCGACCGTGACTGACCAGGTCAAGGCTGAGGGGACGTTGTTCACGAATCCAGTGTTGAAGAAGCCTCACACCGGGAAGACTCGGATTCAATGGTGAGGTCTCCATAGGATTCGGTACAAATCGAGGCCGACATGCTGCAGTTCAGCAAGTATCAGGGACTTGGCAACGACTTCCTCATCCTTGAGGGACGTGCCAGTCAGCTTGCCGCCAACATCGTGGATCCGGACCCGAACTGGATCCGTGCCGTCTGCGACCGTCGTTTCGGGGTCGGCGGCGATGGTGTGATCCTGGCGTTACCGCCGCAGCGTGACGGTGATCTGCGAATGCGGATCTTCAACGCCGATGGCAGCGAAGCGGAAATGTGTGGCAACGGCATCCGTTGCCTGGCCCGCTTCCTTGCTGACAGCGATGGTGATGCGCCGGGGCGCCGCTGGGCGATTGAGACCCCCGCCGGGATGATCAAACCTGAACTGCAGAGCGATGGTCAGATCAAGGTGGACATGGGCGCTCCGTTCCTGAGCCCCGATCAGGTGCCCACAACCCTTGAGGTTGGCGAAGATCGCTTGCCCCAGGGTGCGCTTGCCCTCGACGGCCAGACCATGGAGGTTGCGTCCGTTGGCATGGGCAATCCCCACGTGGTGGTTCCGGTTCAGGACCTCAGCACGATCCCCTTTGATGCCTGGGGGGCTGCTTTGGAGTGTCATCCGGTCTTCCCGGCCAAAACCAATGTCCATTTCCTCCAGGTTCACGACCGAACACATCTGGAAATCAAGGTCTGGGAGCGGGGGGCAGGTCCAACCCTGGCCTGCGGCACCGGTGCCTGCGCCACCCTGGTTGCCGCGTCCCTGCTCGGCCTGGCCGACGACCATGCCGAAGTGCTGCTTCCCGGTGGTCCTCTGCAGATCGCTTGGCCCGATCAGACCGGCTCCGTGTGGATGACCGGTCCGGCGGAGGCCGTGTTCGATGGAGTGCTCACCCCTGAACTGGTGCCGGCAGCGTCCGTGAGCGCTGCCCCCGCTGCAGCGGTGTCGCCGGTCATCCGTCCAGCGGTGTCTGAGGAGCTCAACTGTGCTCGCGACTGCGAGCAGACCTGTCAGCGTCCTGACAACTGCCTAAGGGATGCAGCCCAGAGCAAGGTGCAGGATTTTCTCAACAGCACGTCGCTCGATGCGATGTTGAATCTCGCCAGCGACACCTTGGAACAGCGCACCCAGGCTCGAATTGACCGTGGCCTTGGCTGAGCTCTACTGCGACGCCTCGGCGACGACGCCACCGCTGCCGGCGGTCCTTGAGGCGATGCAGGCGGTCTATCGCGAGGCCTGGGCCAACCCCAGCAGCCTCCATGGCCATGGGCTGGCGGCCGCGGAGATGTTGGAGCGCTCCCGTCAGCGGATTGGTAACGCCCTGGGTGCCGCCGCCGATCAGCTCATCGTCACTTCCGGTGCCACGGAATCGGTCCATCTGGCGCTTCTTGGCACCGCGGCCCGGACCTCTCCGGCTCGGTTGGTGATCGGTGCACTGGAGCATCCGGCCGTGTTCGCCGCCGCTGATGCACTTCGCTCCCAGGGCTGGGATGTGCAGATCTGGCCGGTTGGCCCGGACGGGCACTTGAGGATGGATTTGCTCGACGCGATCCTCGAACCGCCGACCCGGCTGGTGTCGTTGAACTGGGGCCAGAGTGAGGTCGGCACCCTGCAACCGATGCTCGAAATCGGTGATGCCTGTCGCCGTCGCGGGATTGTTTGCCACACCGATGCCACCCAGCTGTTGTCGCAGGCCCGTCTCGACTGGAACGCCCTGCCTTTGGATTTGCTCAGCGGTTCAGCCCACAAATTCCAGGGCCCCCGTGGTGTGGGCTTGCTGTTGTTCCGACATGGTGTGCTCCAGCAGCCGCTTTTTGGTGGTGGAGGTCAGCAACAGGGATGGCGGAGTGGCACCGAAGCCACAGCCCTGACGGCCGGGATGGCGGAAGCCCTGGATGCGTTGCCGCTGCACCGTCCCATCACCGGTCGGGAAGCACCTGCAGGGGTGACGCCGGACCTGCGCCCTTCCCGTGATCGCTTGCTCGAGCAGCTTCTGGACCGCGAGGGTGTGCAGTTGACCGGTGCCGGCGTGGATCACCGTCTACCGCATCACATTTCCCTGGTGGTGAAGGATGTCTCAGGCGGACCAATCAGCGGCCGCGAGCTGGTCCGTCAACTGGCCCGCCATGGTGTGGCCGCCAGCAGTGGCAGTGCATGTAGTTCAGGCCGCAGCCAGGACAGCCCGGTGCTGACTGCCATGGACCTGCCTGTCTCGCTGCGTCGCTCCGGTCTGCGGCTCTCGCTGGGGCCCTGGTTAAGCGCAGATGAGCTCGAGAGCATTCCGGAGCGTTTTGATGCCGCACGGGCGGCCTGCACCTGAGATGCTTGGGCGGTGACAATTGGGTGATGACAACGACAACCCCTGGGCAGCGCCCTCTTCCGCCGGATCTCGCGACCGCTGAACAGGATCTTCTGGAGGCCTGTAGCTCGGCGCTGACCTCCGGCGACAGCACCCGGTGGTCCGCTGCCCTCCGGTTTGAAAATCTGCGGGTGTTGCCGGTCGCCCTGCGCCTGGCCCGTGCCTTGATCGACGCTGGCCGTCCCGTGGTCCTGCTGTGGCCAGATGCCGGTGCCGCGGCCCTGGCGCGACGGGATGCCGAGGATCTGGCCGAGCGTGTGCTGGATTTCAAGCAGTGGTCGTCCAAGGAGGACCCGCCGGCTGATGCCCTGCTGCTTGTGGTGGCACCGCAACCCTCGGAGTACGACGAGTTCGCTGAGATTTGCGTTTCCCATTCCGGACCGGTGTTGATGCTGAATGGTCGGCTCGAGGATGCGGCCGTCGGGATCGGCAGCGTCGCCCGCGAGCGGCGCAAAGGATTTGTGTCTGTTTGGTCTCAGGCCTATTGGCTGGAACCGATCGACGGTGGTGCCGTGATGCGTGTCCACCCCGAATCCTGGAATGTTTATCGCGCCGATCCCGATGGGTATCGCGCTGTCGCAGAGCTGGAGACGCGCCCGGACCCTGAAACGATCAACGCCATCCTTGCGGGCGAGGACGGGCCCGGCCTGAAGCAGCAACTCGGCAATGTCGATCGTTTTTTAGATGGCTTGCGCAACTGAGCCCATTCCCTTGTATCGATCGCCTGCCCTCCGTAAGGTTTGGCTTCAATCAACGATCTGATGGCTTCACTGTTCGGTCGCAAGGTGTCGCTGCTCGATGCGATTGCAGGAAGCATTGCCGTGGCCGCTCTGGCGGGTGTCGTCTGGTCGCCCAAGCTGAATAACCAGTTGGCGAAGGCGACAGGATCCGTCAAGGCGGTGCAGGTTCAGGTTGATGCGCGCAATCTTCCCCTTGCGGATCCCACGGCCTTTCTTCAATCGGCTCGGGATGATCAGAGTCTCAGTTTGATTGTTCGCAATCAACCGGCCGGCCGCGTTCAGGTTCTGGCCATCGACGAGGTGCGACGCCGGTTGGTGGAGCTGCAACCGAATGGTCAGGTCATCCAGGATGACGACCCCACATCTCCGTTGCTCCACCATGTGCGCTTCAACCTTGAGGCGCAGGCAACGATCGGTCCCTCGGGCATCGTCTTCGGGGGGACCAAGCTCAAGATCGGCAGCCCCGTCGAGTTAGAAGGAACGCTTTACAGGGTCAATGGCACCGTCAGTGGTGTGGTCCTGCCATGACCCGTGCTGTCTCTCTGGCCGCCTGCATGGCGGCATCCCTGGCCCTCAGTCATGCTCCACTTCAGGCCCAGCCGCCCCTGCTCCCGGAACCCCCGCCGCTGGCGCCGCTCGGCCGCATTGACCTGAGACCTGCCATCTGTGCCCCACTGCAGCGTGCAGTGCAACGGGCGGTGGGAGGCCAGCCCCAGGTGTGGAGTATCAGCGTGGTCGATGGGAGCGGTCGTCTCCTGGCCGACCATTACGGTTCTGTGCCGAGGGTCCCAGCCTCCAACCAGAAGTTGATTGCGACGGCGTTTGCCCTCGATCGGCTCGGTCCCGATTTCCGCCTGATGACCAGGCTTCTGCGGCACGGGGACGGCTCGCTGGAGATGGTGGGGGAAGGCGACCCTGATCTCAGCGTTGCGGAGATCCAACGCTTTGCCATGGTGGCCCTCGGCCATGGCGGTTCTCGCAATCCCGCGGTCGGCAGTGCGGGGCCGGAGATCAAGCTGTTCGTCAGGGAAGAACCCCGGCGCAATTGGTGGCCGAGCGATTGGCACCCTTCCGATCGCAGCTATGCCTATGGGGCACCGATTACCCGCTTGGCTCTCACCAGCAATGCTTTGCATATGGCGGTGATGGATCCTGCGGCACGGTTGCAGCGCATCCTCGACTCCGCAGCACGGCGACAGGGCGGCCGCCTGCAGACGGTTGTTCTGCCTCCAGCCCCAATTTCGACCCAACAGGGAAGTGAGCTCCCTGATCAGACCGTTGTCTTGCACAGCGAGAGTTCAGCGCCGATGCATGCCCTGCTCAGTCTGGCCAATACGGAGAGTCATAACTTCACGGCCGAAGTTCTGCTCCGAGAAGCGGCGGACGACTGGGATGTGCATCGGGCGTCCATGGCAGCAACCCGATGGATGCAGAGTCAAGGCATTCCGATCGCTGGCCTGCGGATTCGAGATGGCAGCGGCCTGTCGCGAGGCAATCGGCTGACAAGCCGGACGCTGAGCGCTCTGTTGCTCCGGATGGCCCAGCACCCCCTGAGCGCCTACTACCAGGCCTCCATGGCCATTGCCGGTGAGCGCGGAACCCTGAGGAGGCTGTATCGCGGCAGCAGCCTGGATGGACGATTCCGCGGTAAAACCGGAACGCTCACCGGTGTGCGCACCATCTCTGGAATCTTGGACACTGAGGATGGACCGCTGTTCGTGAGCATGCTCTCGAATGGGGCATCAGCCCCCAACAGCGTGATGGGTGACGTGTTGGAGGCTTCCCAGAGGTTCAGCCAGTGCTCTTCATCGAACGCAGCCGTGAGGCCGCCCGCCGTGCGCGGTTGATCGGGACGGTCTTGTCCTCGGAGTTGGCAGGGGCCTTGACCTCCTGGCTGCGAATCGACTGGATCTTGACCAGTTCGTGGCGGCCGGCGATCACGACCTGGGCCATTTCCTTCAGGCGGACTTCCAGCTCACCGAGGGTCTGCTCGGCGTAGCGATTGGCTCCGTCCTGCACACTCACCGCTTCCTGACGGCTGCGTTGGATCAAACCTTCGCATTGCTGCTGGGTCTGTTGACGGAATTGCAGGGCGTCGTTGTGGAGGCGTTCAGCTTCATCACGGGCTTCCTTTTGCAGTCGAAGCCCTTCCCGGCGGATCGTGTCGAGATCCTGCAGCGACTGCTGGCGTGCCGCTTCGTGCTGTTCCAGATGTTGCTGTTTGCGTTCGACCGCCTCTTGGTCGAGCTGTTGGCGCCGCTGCAGGGCTTCCTGTTCCAGCTGCTGACGTCGCGCGGCGTATTGCTGCTCCAGTTTGGCCAGCTTGCCTTGACAATCCTGTTCAAGGGTTGCGCTCTGCTGCCGGGTGGTCTGCAGCAGCTGTTCGCATTGCTGACGGGTCTGTTCCCGCAGCTCATTGACCTGGCGCTCAGCTTCCTGTCGGATCGCCGCGTTGTTCACCAGCTGATCCCGCTGGCGTTTGGCCTGTACAACGATTTCATCGGCTTGCTGACGCGCTGTGCTGATGAACTCATCGCGGCGCTTCAACAGCTGACCAGCACTCTCGAATTCCTGGGGGAGAACCTCCCGTACGGCGTCGAGCACCTCCACGGCATCGCCTTCATTGACCAGACGTCCTCCCGTGAAGGGAATCCGACTGCCATCCAGAATGATCTCTTCGAGTTGATCCAGCTGATCCAGCACTGTCAACCGAATGTCACTCATGGCGGTGCGGTGTGAAAGCTGAATTAAAGAGCCTGATCAGGTCCTTGGCCACCTCTGCGGGCACCATGTGATCGATTGACCCCCCGAATCGGGCCACCTCCTTCACCACCGAGCTGCTGAGGAAGCTGTGACGGGCTGAGGTCGCGAGGAACACTGTTTCCAGCTGTTCAGCGAGGGAGCGATTGGTGTGAGCGATCTGCAGTTCGTATTCGAAGTCGCTCATGGCCCGAAGCCCCCGCAAGATCAGATCAGCGCGATGGGTGACCGCGCAGTTCACGGTGAGACCGTCGAAGCTGATCACTTCCACACCGCTCAGGTGCTGGGTTGACGCTTGGATCTGGGCAATGCGTTGGTCGACGCTGAAGGCGGGTTGCTTGCTGGGATTGGAGAGCACCGCAACGATCACTTCGCCGAAGAGGTTGCACGCCCGTTCGATCAGATCAAGGTGCCCGTTGGTCAACGGGTCGAAACTGCCGGGATAAAGGGCCCGCATGAGCGATGACGCGCTGATCGGAATCCTATGAACCCCATCCCTGCCTAGATTCCAGCCAACCTCCTGGAACCGATGAGCCTCGACGCCGACGCCAAGAAAGTGTTGCTGCGCAAGATTCCCCATGGACTCTTCATCTGCGGCGTCCGTGATGGTGATGACGTCAACGGTTTCACCGCCAGCTGGGTGACTCAGGGGTCATTTGAACCCCCTTTGGTGGTCATGGGTGTCCGCGCCGACAGTGCCAGCCACGCGATCATCGAATCCACCGGCCGGTTTTCTCTCAACGTTTTGAGGGCTGATCAGAAGGATCTGGCAGCGGTGTTCTTCAAGCCTCAGAAGGCCATGGGTGGTCGCTTTGATGCGGCTCCATTCAGCGAAGGAGAGCTCGGACTCCCTCTGTTGAACGATGCCATCGGTGGGGTGGAGTGTGAGCTGGTGGGCCAGATCAAGCATGGTGACCACACCGTGTTTGTCGGTGAAGTCAAGACAGCTCGTCTCATCGCCGATGGCGATGCTCTTGACCTGGCCAACACCGGTTGGAACTACGGCGGCTGATCGGGCTGGACTGCACGCGTGTCAGTGACCCCTCTGCTGCTCGAGCCAGAACGGCTCGAGCAACGCCTTAAGGAGATTCCACTCGAGCCAGGGTGTTATCTGATGCGCGATGGAGAGGATCAGATCCTCTACGTCGGCAAGTCCAAATCTTTGCGCACGCGTGTGCGTAGTTATTTCCGCAGCCGACATGACCTGTCGCCGCGCATCCGCTTGATGACGCGCCAGGTCTGTGAAATCGAATTCATCGTGACCGACAGCGAAGCGGAAGCGCTGACGCTGGAGGCCAACCTGATCAAGAACCACCAGCCGCACTTCAATGTGCTGCTGAAGGACGACAAAAAATATCCTTATCTCTGCATCACCTGGAGTGAGGCTTACCCCAGGATTTTCATCACCCGCCGGCGTCGCTTTCGCAGTCCCCTCGACCGTTTTTACGGCCCCTATGTCGATGTCGGTTTGCTGCGTCGAACCTTGTTTCTGGTCAAACGGGTGTTCCCACTCCGTCAGCGACCTCGGCCGCTGCATCCGGATCGCACTTGCCTGAATTACAGCATCGGCCGCTGTCCCGGGGTCTGCCAGGAAAAAATCAGCTCAGAGGATTACCACCGCACCCTGCGCAAGGTGGCGATGGTGTTCCAGGGGCGCAGCGATGAGTTGCAACAGCTGCTGCAGGAGCAGATGCAGCGGTATGCCGATCGGATGGATTACGAGTCGGCGGCCCGGGTTCGTGATCAGCTGCAGGGGTTAGATCAACTCACGGCCGACCAAAAAATGACGCTGCCGGATTCATCGGTGAGTCGCGATGTTTTGGCCATGGCCTGTGATGAGCGCGTCGCCGCCGTCCAGTTGTTTCAGATGCGGGCCGGAAAACTGGTGGGTCGCCTTGGGTACACCGCCGACGCCTCGGGTTTGGAGCCCGGTCTGATCCTGCAGCGGGTGATCGAGGAGCACTACAGCCAGGTGGATGCTGTGGAGGTTCCTCCGGAATTGCTGGTGCAATATCCGCTCCCTCAGCAAGCGCTGATGGAGGACTGGCTCGGGGAGCAGCGCGAGCGGCGGGTTCAGGTGCACTGTCCGCAGCGCCGGCAGAAAGCTGATTTGATCGAACTGGTGCAACGCAATGCCGAATTCGAACTGCTCCGTGCCAAACAAGGCCAAGAGCAGCAAGCGTTGGCCACCGAAGATCTCGCGCAGCTGCTCGAGTTGCCGATCCCACCGCGTCGGATTGAGGGCTACGACATCAGTCACATCCAGGGCAGTGATGCAGTCGCGTCACAGGTGGTCTTCATCGATGGCCTGCCGGCGAAGCAGCACTACCGCAAGTACAAGATCCGCAGCAGCAGCATTCGTGCGGGACACAGCGATGACTTCATGGCCATGGCCGAGATCATGCGGCGGCGCTTTCGCCGTTGGGCCCGTGCCAAGGCGGAGGGGGTCGACCTCGGAGCCCTCCGTCACAAAGGAGGTTCTGCCCTGCAGACCGACGGCCTCAATGATTGGCCGGATGTGGTGATGATCGATGGGGGGAAGGGCCAGCTTTCCGCGGTCATGGAGGCTCTTCGGGAACTCGATCTCCATGAAGATCTCAACGTTTGCTCCTTGGCCAAGCAGCGGGAAGAAGTGTTCCTTCCGGGCGAATCCAATCCCCTTGAAAGTGAGCCTGATCAGTTGGGAGTTGCACTCCTGCGGCGTTTACGCGATGAAGCCCACCGCTTTGCGGTCAGCTTCCATCGTCAGCAGCGCGGAGAACGCATGAAGCGATCGCGTCTTTCAGACATCCCAGGGGTGGGGCCCAAGCGCGTCAAGGATCTGCTCGCCCACTTCCATTCGATCGATGCCATCCAACTCGCCTCGATCGAAACCCTGACCAACGCCCCGGGGGTCGGACCGGCCATGGCGAAGGAGATCCATGCTTTCTTTCATCCTGTCGATGAACCCGAAGCGGATCTGGCCCCGGTGCCTTGAGGCCCACAACGCTGCCCGGCAACCAGCAGAGTGGTGACCCTGATCGATGCGGTGATGCGCCGGTTCCTGCTGACAGTCGCTGTGCTCATCGGTCTCAGTCTCGCGCCCAGTGCCCTGGCATCGCCGGGACTCTGCACCGGTCCGGTGTGTGCTGATGGGATTACCCGCAGCGCCAAGAACCATTGGCAGCTCGTGCTTCGACTGAATGATCAGCAGGGTCATCGCGAGAAGGTCGTGATGGACTGCCGTGCGGGCGTGCTCAGCCCACGGGCCGGCCAGGTGGAACGGGGCTATGCCACGGCCATCGGACGGCGGGCTTGCCGTCTGGCTGGAGAGGTCAGCTGAAGGAAGCCATGGAGATCACCCTGATCTTTCCCAATCAGCTGTTTGCTGACCATCCGGCGCTGAGTCCCGGGCGTGCGGTGGTGCTGCTTGAGGATCCCCTGCTGTTTGGCACCGATGCGCGTTGGCCGTTGCGGGTCCATCGGCAGCGTTTGCTATTGCATCGCGCGTCGATTAAGGCCTATCAGCAGCAATTGCTGGCCCGTGGTTTTGAGGTCAGACACTGCCCGCATCATCTGGCGGCCTCCACGGAGGCACACCTGGCTTTGCTTTGGCAAGACGGCATGCGCAGGATCCATCTGGCGGATCCGGTGGACGATCTCCTGGAACGTCGTCTCAAGCGGTTTTGTGCGGAACGCGATGTTGCGTTGACGCTGTATCCAACACCGCTGTTGCTGACGCCGGACAGCGTCATCGCTGAGCACTTTTCGAGCGGTAAAAAACCATTCATGGCGCGTTTCTATGAAATGCAGCGCCGTCGCATGGGTCTTCTTCTGGATGGTGACGGCGGACCGGTCGGTGGCCGTTGGAGTTTTGATGCCGACAACCGCAAGAAGTTGCCCAAGGGCATTCAGGTGCCCGATCCGCCGGGTCAAGCTGAGACCAGCGTCGTTCAGGAGGCCCGTCAGGAGCTGTTGCACGAAGGGCTGGGGGATCTCGGCAGCTGGGAGAACTTTGTGTATCCCGTCACCCATGGGGATGCTGCGCGCTGGTTGGAGCAATTCCTCGACCACCGTCTTCTTCAGTTCGGCGCCTATGAAGACGCCATCAGCCAACACCATCGGGTGATGTGGCATTCCGTGCTCACCCCGATGTTGAACATCGGTTTGCTGACCCCACAACAGGTGTTGGATCAAACGCTCCACAGGGCTGAGCAAGGTGACCTCCCCTTGAATTCACTGGAGGGGTTCATCCGACAGATCGTCGGCTGGCGCGAGTTCATGGCGGCCATGTATCGACGCCACGGGGTCACCATGCGATCTGGCAATTTTTGGGGGTTTGAAGAGCGACCGATTCCGAATGCGTTTTACACCGCATCCACCGGTTTGCCGCCCATTGATGATGCGATTCACCATGCATTAGAGACCGGATACTGCCATCACATTGAACGGCTGATGTTGCTCGGCAATCTCATGCAACTCTGTGGATTTCATCCCAACAGTGTTTACACCTGGTTCATGGAGATGTTTGTTGATGCCTATGACTGGGTCATGGTCCCCAATGTCTACGGCATGAGTCAATTCGCCGATGGTGGTCTGTTTACAACCAAGCCCTATCTGTCGGGTTCGAATTACGTTCGTAAGATGTCCGATTACCGCAAAGGTGACTGGTGCGAGATCTGGGATGGATTGTTCTGGAGCTTCATCAAACGCCATGAGGACTTCTTCCGCGGCCAATATCGTTTGGCGATGATGGCTCGCAATCTGGACAGGATGTCGTCTGAAACCCTCCGGACGCATCAATCCAAAGCCTTGCAGTTCCTTGACGGGCTCACCTAAACCCTGCGTAAGGTCGTTGGACGTGTTTTTCATCCATGGCGCTGCCACCTGAGGCTTATCTCTGGTTCAAAACCCTCCACATCGTTGGAGTTGTCGTCTGGTTCGCAGGTCTCTTTTATCTCGTTCGTCTTTTCATCTATCACGCTGAGACTGAACAGCTTTCAGCGGAGCTGCAGGGGCCGTTTCGCGACCAATACAGCCTGATGGAGCGTCGGCTGGCCAACATCATCACCACGCCTGGAATGGTCGTGGCCGTGAGCATGGCCATCGGGTTACTGGTGGTGCAACCCAGCTGGCTTCAGCAGGGCTGGATGCACGCCAAGCTCGGATTTGTCGCTGCCCTGTTGGCCTATCACGCTTTTTGTTATCGCCTGATGGGTCAGCTTCAAAACGGGGTTTGTCAGTGGTCCGGTCAACAGCTGCGGGCCTTGAATGAACTCCCGACGCTGTTCCTGGTGATCGTGGTGATGTTGGTGGTGTTCAAATCCCAGTTCCCCACCAGTGCGGCCACCTGGTTCATCGTGGCGCTTGTGGTGTTCATGGCTGCGTCCATTCAGTTTTATGCCCGTTGGCGCCGCCTGCGCAACGAGGCTGCTGCACAGTCGTGAGATGAGCACTCCGCATCCGCTTCGAGCGGTTCTGGAACAAAGCGGCCCCGAGCGTTGTCCAGACCACATCAATTTCCACTGCCACACCATCTGCAGCGACGGCAGTCTTGAGCCGCTTGATCTGATTCGTCAGGCCAGTGACCTGGGGTTAAGCCATCTGGCTGTGACGGATCACCACAGCACCAGGGCGATTGGGCCGATCCAGCATTGGTTGGCCGAGCAACGCCAGCAGGGGGTGTCCGTTCCCACCCTCTGGACCGGGGTTGAGATCAGTGCCCTGCTCAAGGGATGTTTGGTCCATGTGTTGGCCCTGGGTTTTGAGCTCGACCATCCGGCGTTGCGCATCTACTGCCGTGGTGATGCGGTTGTCGGTGAGCCCCTGCGGGCCCAATCCGTGGTTCAAGCCATCCACAACGCCGGTGGGCTGGCGGTGCTGGCCCATCCGGCCCGCTATCGACTCGGCCCCGTTGAACTGATCAATGCCGCTGCTGATCTGGGTTTTGACGGGGGTGAGGCCTGGTACGACTACGACATGAATTCAACGTGGTCGCCCAGTCCCATGGTCTGCGACGCCATCGCTGCACAGTTGGAGAACCTTGGCCTTTTGCGTACGTCTGGCACCGACAGCCATGGAATTGACCTTCGTGGCCGCTAAGTTCATGCCAATCCAGTTCCCGTCGGCATGGGCTTCTTTGATCGTCTATTGAAAAGCGATTCGAAGGATTCGGACGGCACGATTCAGCCTCGTGCTCCCAAGAAGGACAAGCCCGAAGAATTTTTCCTCGATGCGGACTCCTCGTCGTCCCTGGGCGACGTGAACTACATGCGCGAATCCAAGACGATTCGTCGCACCTTCCCGGGGACCGTCGACAACCCCGGAACCAAGGAGCGCATCATCGAGGTCGCTGCGGAAACCGAACGCACTGAGAAACGCAGTGAAGGTCTCGGTGACGTCGTCGTCAAAGATGAGAGCGTCAACCTCACCGCTGGTATTCCCAAACCCGTCAAGAAGACCTTCGCCGAACAGGTCTCGACCGCAGAGATGAACAAGCGGCTGAAGGGCACAGCCATCAGTGGTGTGAACACTCCGGCGTCCGCCAATGCAGCGCCCGTCGCGCGGAAGGAGGAGCTCAAGGCCAAGGAAGAGGTCAAACCGGTCGGTTCCGCAGCGCCATCAACCAAGCCAGGATCGATCGATCCGTTCCGTCAGATGGTTCGCGACCTCAACAAGTAAATCCCCCCCGTTCCACCAAGGCTTCACTCCGACCCACGAGGTCTTTGAGCTGATCCTGTTGTTGTGAGGTTGAACTGTTCCAGAGGCCGCGATTGGCGGCCTCCAGTAAGCGTTCGGCCATGTCACGCAGCACCCAGGGGTTGCGGGTAGCCAGAAAGTCAACGATCTCCGGATCATTGAGCCATTGCTCACAGATGGCGCCATAGCTCCAGTCGGGTACGCGTCCGGTTGCCGCGTCGTAGGCAAACAAATAATCCAGGCTTGCACCCATCTCAAAGGCGCCCTTGTAGCCGTGCTTCTGCATCCCCTCCAGCCAGCGGGGGTTGAGTAGCCGGCTGCGCATGACCTTGTCCAACTCGCGTTCGAGTTTGTGGATGCGTGGGCGTTCTCGTCGGGAATGGTCGGCGAACCAAAGGGCCGGGCGCTCGCCTGACACCGCTTCTACGGCCGCGGACAGGCCGCCCTGGAACTGGTAATAGTCATCGGAATCCAACAGGTCGTGTTCTCGGTTGTCTTGGTTGTGCAGAACAACCTGAACCCGACCGAGGGCCTGTTGCAGGGACTCTCGATCCCGCACTGGGTCGGCACTGCCGTCGTACCGCCACTGGCTCCATTCCAGAAAGGCCTCCCCGAGATCGCCGCGCTCGCTCCAGGAGCCGTTGTCGATCAAGGCCTGGAGTCCGGCGCCGTAGGCCCCTGGCGCCGATCCAAAAATCCGCGGCTGGGCGCCCTGGCTCCGGGTCAGTGCGGCCAGGGGATTGTCGTTCTCCGATTCGTTCAGGGCGGCCACCATCCGTTGCGCTTGCTCGACCCAACCCACCAGTTGCGGGAAGGCATCTCGGAACAAGCCGGAGATTCTCAGCACCACATCCACCCTGGGCCGCCCCAGAAGAGACAGCGGGATCACCTCGAGATCGCTGAGGCGTCGGGTCGGACCGTCCCAGACCGGACGCACACCGATCAAGGCCAGTAACTGGGCAATGTCCTCTCCGCCGTTGCGCATCGTGGCGGTCCCCCAGACCGAGAGGGCCAGATGCCGCAATGGTTCTCCTTGATCGAGAAGATGTAGATCGAGCAGTTGTTCCGCCGAGCGGCGTCCAAGATCCCAGGCGGCTTCAGTGGGCAGACCCCGCAGATCGACGGAATAAAAATTCCGGCCCGTCGGCAGCACATCCGTTCGCCCGCGGCTGGGAGCACCCGACGGGCCAGCAGCCAGGCGCAAGCCTTGCGTGACCGCTAGCAGACCGTTGCGCTCCGCCTCGGCGCAGGCCTTCAGGCGTGGCCAGAGCTGGTCGTTCAGCAGGATCAGTTCAGCGGCCTGGGGGGTTTGGTGAATCCAGTCGTGGAGATCTGGACACAGCCCCTGGGGTCGGCTGTCCTCCAGCATCGTTTCCACGAGCAGAAGCGCTTGTTCTTCCAGCCAGGCTGTGCCATCAGCCACACGCCGAGCCGCGCCCAGCCCCAGTTGATGCAAACGATCCTGATCGGATTCTTTTAGCGGGTCTCCGTCTTCCTGGGACCAGGGATCAAAGGTCAGCCCCAGCGCTTCAGCCATGGCTTGGGTCAGGCCCCGTAACCCCTGCTGCGGAGCCCGTGCCAGGGCGATCAACAGTTCACGTTCGGCCGTTCGCTCGGGCCGTTGTCCCAGACGGTGCAGACCCGTTCGGATCTGCGATTCCTTGAGTTCGCAGAGATATGTTTCGGCGTCATCCAGGCAGGCTTCCAGGGCTTCTGGGTTGTCCTGAAGCGCTTTCTGGGTGGGCAGGTTCTGCCAGTTCAGCTCCCGCAGTGCGGTCAGGATGGTCCTTTGCAGCGGCCCTGCCCGTTCGGCCCCCATCTGCCGTGCATCGACCATTTCATCGAGAAGAGACTCGAGACGTTGCAGGGGTCCATGCAGTCCTGCCCGACCGAGCGGTGGTGTGAGGTGATCGAGGATCACCGCCTGCCCACGCCGTTTGGCCTGGGACCCTTCCCCGGGGTCGTTGACGATGAAGGGGTACAGGTGCGGGATGGCACCGAGCACCAGCTCAGGTCCACAGGCTGGACTGAGCCCAACCCCTTTGCCCGGCAGCCATTCAGCGCTGCCATGTTTGCCCACGTGCACCAACAGCTGGGTCCGTTGCCGTTGACGTAGCCACAGGTACTGCGCCAGGTACCGATGCGGTGGCGGAAGGTCCGGTGAGTGGAGATCCGCGATCTGGTCGGGGTCGTAGCCCCGGTCGGGCTGGATCAGCACGACCACATGTCCGAAACGCAGGCCATGGATCGGAAAGCCCTCTGCGCTGAGGTCACAGGCCTGTTCTGGATCGCCCCAACGGGCACGGATCGTTGCCTTCGCGGCGTCTGGGATCGTTCGCCACCAAGCGAGATACTCAGCCAGTGGCAGGTGATCCAGTGCGGCTCGGTGGAAGCTCTCGGGATCGTTGGTGCGTCCCTTCACCAGGGCGCGCATCAGAGCATCACCGCTGTCCGGTAAGGGATGGTCGCCGAGGTCGACACCATCGGCCTGCAGCCAATTGAGGATGGCGACACAACTGGCGGGGGTGTCCAGTCCCACGCCATTGGCCAGCCGTCCATCCCGCACCGGGTAGTTCGCCAACACCAGGCTGATGCGTCGCTGATCGGTCGGGGTCTGTTGCAGCGCGACCCAGCGTCGGGCGTGCTCAATCAGCCAGCTGATGCCATCGGGCTCCGGGATCAAGCTTGGAATGGCCGTGGCCAAGCCGTGGGGGTCGGCTTGAAGGTCGCGGAATGCACAGGGTCGGGTGGTGATGCGACCATCCAGTTCCGGCATCACCACCTGCAGGGACAGGTCAAGGGGGTCCAACCCACGGGAACTGTTCTGCCAGTTAGCGCGAGGTCGGGAGCTGCTCAGGAGTTGCAGCACAGGTCGATTCAAGTGCTCCCAGATCGGACTGCCAAGGCCGGCGTCCTCATGGCGCACCGAGGCAAAGGAGGTGCCGGTGATGACCACGGCCACGTTCTCGCGCATCAGCAGGTCGCGTACCCCGGCCTGAATCGCGGGATCACGCAGGCCACTGACCCAGATCAGACGCGGGCAGAGGCCCGCCACACGCAGGCCCTCGACCAGGGTTGTTGCCAGCTGTTCATCTCCGGCTTGAAGCAGGGCGCGGTAGAGCACCACCCCCACCCTGGCCCCAGGGTCGTCCCGCCAGTCCCAAGGCAGGGGGTCGGCCAGGGGATGTGACACCACGGCATCGGGGTCCGGGGTCTGTTGGTTCAGCAGTTGCTCCAACACCGTGAGCAACCCGGCCATGTTCTGGCGTCCCCCCTCCCTCAGCAGTGCCGCCAGTGCGTCAGCGAGGCGTGGATCCACGGACCCGAGAGCATTCAGGGCCGCGTCCTGGTCTTCGGTTCCGGCCAGAACAATCAGCTGGCGATCGTTTGCCGCCGCTTGCCAGTCCTGCAGCTGATCCAGCCCATAACTCCAGTGGCCCCGGCTACCCAGCAGACGCACCACGATGACTCGGGCACGACTGGCCGTTGTCGACAGATAGTGATCGAGCTGAGCGGGATGGTCGAGGCAACTGAGGGACAGGGCCCGGATCCTGTGTTTCCAGTGCTGCGTGCCGGATTCCCCCAGCAGACGACTCAGGGTGCTGAGGTCGGTACCGGCGCTGCTGAGGAAGAGAACGTCAGCGGCGGGTTGCTCCACAAGGACAACATCCTCGGGAGGATCCACACCGGGACAGCTGGCGAGTCGATGCATCCCGTCATTGTGGTGGTGACCGGTGGTGAGAAGATTCAGCCATCGGGCCATTCCAGCCATGCAACAGTTCCTGCCCTACGCCTGGTTTCAGGGCCAGTGCGTTCCTTTTGAGGAGGCCAGGATCTCCATTGCCACCCATGCCCTGCACTACGGAACCGGGGCCTTTGGTGGGATGCGGGCGATTCCCGATCCAAACAACGCGGACACGATGCTGCTGTTCCGAGCAGATCGTCATGCGCGACGTCTGAGCCAGAGCGCTCGCCTGCTGCTGACCGACCTCAGCGAGGACACCATCCTCGGGGCCATCACAGCACTGCTGAAGGCCAACAAGCCAACACAGCCCATTTATCTCAGGCCGTTTGTTTACACGAGCGATCTCGGGATTGCTCCACGTCTTCACAACATCGAGACGGATTTTCTGATCTATGCCCTACCGCTGGGGGATTACCTCTCGCCCGAGGGGGTCAGCTGTCGGATCTCCAGCTGGACACGTCAGGAAGACCGTTCCCTGCCCCTGCGCGGAAAGATCAGCGGGGCATACATCACCAGTTCACTGGCCAAGACCGAGGCGGTTCAGAGCGGCTTCGATGAGGCTCTGCTGCTTAACAGCCGCGGAAAAATCAGTGAAGCCAGTGGGATGAACCTCTTCCTGGTGCGCGATGGCCAGCTGATCACCCCCGGCGTTGACCAGGACATCCTTGAGGGCATCACCAGGGCAAGTGTGATCGAACTGGCGAAAACTATGGGTATTCCAGTGGTGGAGCGCCCGGTCGACAAGACCGAACTGATGATTGCCGATGAGGTCTTCCTGACCGGAACCGCAGCAAAGATCACACCGATCCGTCAGATCGAAACCACCACGCTGAACAGTGACCGTCCAGTGATGCAATCCCTCAAGGATCGCCTGGTGGCCATCACCCAGGGCCTTGACCCTGCTTTCGAGCATTGGGTGAACCGCATCAAACTCAGCTGATGGGCCTCAGGGGGTTTTCTTAGACTGCATCAACTTGTTGAAGTGTGATGTCGGCGACGGTTACCAAATCTCCTGTCGTCGCATCCCGCTTCCTCGATCATCTGCACAGCCCCCGGCGCCCGGTGCTGGTGTTCGACGGTGCCACCGGGACAAGCCTTCAGCAGCTCGATCTCACCGCAGAGGATTTCGGTGGGGCGGAGCTTGAGGGCTGCAACGAAAATCTGGTGATCACCAGGCCCGACGCCGTCCAGACGGTCCATCGTCAATTTCTGGAGGTCGGCTGCGACGTGATCGAGACCGACACCTTTGGTGCCGCTTCGATTGTGCTGGCTGAATACGGCCTCGAAGACAAGGCGTTTGAACTCAACAAGCGGGCCGCGCAGTTGGCCCGTGCCTTGGCGGATGAATACAGCACACCGGAGAAGCCCCGGTTTGTTGCGGGGTCGATGGGACCCACAACCAAGTTGCCCACCCTGGGCCACATTGATTTCGACACGATGCGGGAGTCCTTCCGCGAGCAGGCCGAAGGGCTGATTGCAGGGGATGTCGATCTCTTCATCGTGGAGACTTGTCAGGACGTTCTGCAGATCAAGGCCGCCCTGCAGGGCATCGAAGAGGCCTTCAGCGCAGCCGGGGAACGCCGGCCCTTGATGGTGTCGGTGACCATGGAAACCACCGGCACGATGTTGGTCGGTTCGGATATCGCGGCTGTCGTGGCGATCCTCGAGCCTTTCCCCATCGACATCCTCGGCCTCAACTGCGCGACGGGCCCCGAGCAGATGAAGGAGCACATCCGTTACCTCTCGGATCACTCTCCATTCACGGTGAGCTGCATTCCCAATGCAGGCCTCCCCGAAAACGTTGGTGGTGTTGCCCATTACCGCCTGCAACCGCTCGAGTTGAAGATGCAGTTGATGCACTTCGTCGAGGACCTCGGTGTTCAGGTGATTGGTGGCTGCTGCGGAACCACCCCGGCCCATATCGGCGCACTGGCTGAGTTGGCCTCAGAGCTCACCCCGGCCCAACGCCCTTCCCGACGGCTTGAGAACGCTGATGCCACCGCGATCGCCGATGTTCGTGCATCACTCAATTACGAGCCAGCGGCGGCGTCGATCTATGGCGTCACGCCGTATCACCAGGACAACTCCTTCCTGATCATTGGCGAGCGGCTCAACGCCAGTGGCAGCCGAAAGGTACGCGAACTTCTCGCCGAAGAAGACTGGGATGGCCTGGTTTCTGTGGCCCGTGGGCAGGTCAAGGAGAACGCCCATGTTCTCGACGTGAACGTCGATTACGTCGGGCGGGACGGCGAGAAGGACATGCACGCGTTGGTCAGCCGGCTGGTGACCAACGTGAACCTGCCGCTGATGCTCGATTCCACCGAGTGGCAGAAGATGGAAGCGGGCCTCAAGGTGGCTGGAGGCAAGTGCATCCTCAATTCCACCAACTACGAAGACGGCGATGAACGCTTCTTCAAGGTGTTGGAGCTTGCCCGCCGCTACGGGGCTGGCGTTGTGGTGGGAACCATTGACGAAGAGGGGATGGCCCGGACGGCTGAACGCAAGTTCTCCATTGCCCAACGTGCCTATCGGGATGCCCTGGAATATGGGATCCCCGCCCATGAAATCTTTTATGACCCGCTAGCGCTTCCGATTTCCACCGGCATCGAGGAGGACCGTCTCAACGGCCGCGCCACCGTTGATTCCATTCGGATGATTCGCGAGAACCTCCCCGGCGTTCACGTGGTGTTGGGGGTCAGCAATGTCAGCTTCGGTCTCTCCCCGGCGGCACGGATCACCCTGAATTCGGTGTTTCTCCATGACTGCTGCGAAGCCGGGATGGATGCGGCCATCGTCAGCCCCGCCAAGATTCTTCCCCTCGTCAAGATCACTGAGGAGCATCAGCGTGTTTGTCGCGATCTGATCAACGACAACCGTCGTTTTGAAAACGACATCTGCGTCTACGACCCGCTGACGGAACTGACAACGCTGTTCGAAGGCGTCAGCACCAAGGAAGCCCGCGCCTCGGGTCCGTCCTTGGCTGATTTGCCGATCGAGGCCCGTCTCAAGCAGCACATCATTGACGGTGAACGCATTGGCCTCGAGCCTGCCCTCGATCAAGCGTTGGAGACCTACCCACCGCTCCAGATCATCAACACCTTCCTGCTCGACGGCATGAAAGTGGTCGGGGAATTGTTTGGCAGCGGTCAGATGCAGTTGCCCTTTGTGCTTCAAAGCGCCGAGACGATGAAATCAGCGGTGGCTCATCTTGAGCCCCATATGGAGACGACAGAGGGCGAAAGCAGCAGCAAGGGCAAATTCTTGATTGCCACGGTGAAAGGCGACGTCCACGACATCGGCAAGAACCTGGTGGACATCATCCTCACCAACAACGGCTACGAGGTGATCAATCTGGGGATCAAGCAAAGCTGTGAAGCGATTGTTGAGGCCCAACGGGATCACCAGGCTGATTGCATCGCGATGAGCGGATTGCTGGTGAAATCCACCGCCTTCATGAAGGACAACCTGTCGGCGTTCAACGACGCCGGTATTGATGTTCCGGTGATTCTTGGGGGTGCAGCTTTGACACCCCGCTTCGTTCAGAAAGATTGCCGCGAGGTCTACAACGGCAAGGTGGTCTACGGCCGTGATGCCTTTGCGGACCTCCGCTTCATGGATGCGCTGATGGCGGCCAAGGGGGCGGATGCTTGGACCAACACCGCTGGATTCCTCCATGGAGCCCCGGATGGTGTTGGCCTTGATGACGTCGACGGTGACTCCCCATCGGAACAGACCAGCTCCAGTGGGTCCAGTGATCGTGTTTCACCGGACAACGGTCCAGTCAGTTGCGAGCGCTCGGAGGCCGTACCGGCTGAAGCCGCACCAGAACCTCCGTTCCTGGGTGGCCGTCTGATCACTGAGGCCGATGTGGCCCTTGAGGAGATCTTTGCCTACCTCGACCGCAATGCCCTGTTTGCGGGTCAGTGGCAGATCCGTAAAACCAAGCAGCAGAGCCGGGAGGAGTACGAGGCCATGCTGCTCGAGAAGGCTGAACCGGTTCTCCAGCACTGGATGGAGCGTTGTGTGAGCGAGTCTCTGCTCACGCCCCGTGCGGTCTACGGCTACTTCCCCGTCGGCCGGGACGGAAATGCCCTGCGGGTGTTTGATCCGGCAGGAACGACCGAATTGGGTCGTTTTGATCTGCCCCGTCAACGCTCGGGGAATCGGTACTGCATCGCCGACTTCTACAACGATCTGTCCAAGACCAACGGACCGAGCGACGTGCTGCCCATGCAGGCGGTGACGATGGGTGAGAAGGCCAGTGAAGTGGCTCAGAGGCTGTTCAAGGCAGACCAGTACAGCGACTACCTCTATTTCCATGGGCTCGCCGTTCAGATGGCGGAGGCCATGGCCGAATGGGTGCATGCTCGGATCCGTCGAGAACTCGGGTTCGCTGATCCCACCGAGATGCCCCTTCGTGATGTGTTGGCCCAGCGCTATCGGGGCAGCCGTTATTCCTTTGGCTATCCGGCGTGCCCGAACGTCGCAGACTCACGCCAGCAGCTGGACTGGCTGGAGGCCGATCGCATTGGGCTCAGCATGGATGCCAGTGACCAGCTGTCCCCGGAACAGAGCACCACAGCCCTGGTGGCCATCCACAGCAAAGCCCGTTACTTCAGTGCCTGATGCTGTCGGTGTCTGAATCCATGGGGCGCCGGCCAATAACCTGAGGCGCCTTTGATTCAGACCATGGCCATTGCAGGACCGAATGGAGTCGATGCAGCCATCAAGGCCGGAGTTGATCTCGATGGAACCCCCATTCCCGCAGAGAAGCTCAGCCTCTACAACGAGGTGATGGACCTCGAAAGTCAGCGGGCGCGCAGTGGGGTGCTGAAATCGATGCGCAACCGCGTCGTCAAAACCGGTGCCAAGCACTTCGACCAGAGCACACTCAACCAACGTTTGATCGACGCCGGTTGGGATGGTCTCAAAGACAAGGAAATCGCGTTTTTCTACGGCTGATTTCCGCCTCTGTCAGGGGGCTCACCCCTGGCAGAGTTTTTCCATGGTGTCGATCACGTCCTGCTGGAAGTCGTCCAGGGCACTGGACTCGCTCAGATCCAGGCCTTCGCCTGCTGCATTTTGAGCCAGGTCCTGGAAATGAAATGCCCCTTCCCCGTTGGCCAGGAACTCGATCGCCGAGCTTTCGCCGCTCTCACGAAAGGCATCGCAGAGCGCCAGAAACGCAGCGTCTTCAGTGAACTCCCAATCCATCGAGTGGACATAACTGAACGACCTTTAACGCCTGCCCCCTGGGGTACGTCAACCACCTGTCGTCAAAATGTGCCACTCCTTCGGCAGACTCCCTGCATCAAAACCGCTTCGATGACCGCCACCAGCACGGATTCGTCCTCTCCTCAGAATGTTCTTGGGCAGCCTCTTGTGGTCTGCGGATGCGAGCCGATGACCGGTTGGTATCGGAATGGTTTCTGCCAGACGGATGCCGCTGACCTGGGCCAGCACAGCATCTGTTGTGTCATGACCGATCAGTTCCTCAGCTACAGCAAGGCCCAGGGCAACGACCTTTCAACCCCGGTGCCGGCGTTTCAGTTCAAGGGGCTGCAACCCGGTGACCACTGGTGTGTCTGCGCACCGCGTTGGAAACAGGCCTACGACGATGGGATGGCTCCTCCGGTGCGACTCGAAGCCACAGAGGACACCGCACTCCACGTGGTCTCGATCGACCAATTGAAGGAACACGCTTACCAGGGAACCGACTGACCATCCCAGGCGAGGAAGGCACCGCTGTGCTCCGGTTGCTGCTCCAGCAAGACCCTCACGAGCTGCTCTGCGGCTCGAGCCGGTGAAAACAGCTTGTCGGCGGGGACGAATGTCTGAAACGGTTTGGACAGGGGGGTGTCCGTCGTCCCCGGGTGAAGCAGGGTGATCGTGGCTTGGGGCCAGCGCCGCGCCCATTCGATGCTGAGGCAGCGCAGGAGCTGGTTCTGTGCCGCCTTGGCCGCCCGGTAGCCATACCAGCCGCCGGACCGGTTGTCTCCAATGCTGCCGACCCGGGCGCTCAGGCTGGCGAAATGGAACGGTCGCTCCCGTTGGAGCAGTGGTTCGACCGCCTGGGCCAACAGAATCGGACCAATGGCGTTGATGGAAAACTGTTCCAGCAGGGCTGGACGTTGGATCTGGCTGAGGCGCTTTTCCGGAGTCAAGCCCGGTCCATGCAAGCGACCCGTGCAGTTGAACACCAGGCGAAGAGGTCGCCCATCGGCCTTCAACGCGGCTTGGAACCCGTCCAAAGAGTCGGGATGGTCCAGATCCACCGCGAGATCCGCCTGGGGGTGTCCTTGGCGACTGCAGCGCAGAATCTCAAGCTGCGGGCAGTGCAACGTCAACGCGTCGGCCACAGCGCTGCCGATGCCGCCCATGCCGACCACGACCGCCAGACCGGACCAGTTGGAGGTCTCGCTTGGTGTGGAGGGAGAGGAAGAGATCTGCAAAGGATCCTGACCGGACCCGCGCATGCTGACGGGAACGCCAACAAACTGGGGCTCGAGCTTGGGGGCGGACGGGTGCAGTCGATCATTCCCCCGGTGATCGCCGTGGTGTCATTCGCGCTTTCCGGCGCTGTCTTCGCTGCCTTGATCACGATCACAGGGGCGATCGAGGAGGAATCAGATCACGCCTGGACCCCAGCAACAGCTCCAGTCCCAGCCCCAGACCCAGTCCCAGCACAAGCGACGGTGGTTCCAACGGAGATCACGGCCGCGTCCGAGCCGCGCTGGTGGGTCCGGGTTGGACTTCTTGAGCGACGCCCCCTGCAACGGGTGGACCTCGGCCAGGGTGTGATCTGCCAGTCGCAGACGGGATCTCAGCAACAGCTCTTCAAGCCTCAGATCGAGGCCGGATTGCGGGCCGGATCGCTTCCGCCTCTGTTGTGCACGGGCGGGTGGATTCATCTCAATGGTGTGGGCTATTGGGGTCGGCTTGAAATCGAACGATCCGAGCTGGATTGGTTGGCCATTCACACCGTTGAACTGGAGCGCTATGTCGCCTCGGTGGTCGGCGCTGAGATGCCGAGCTCGTGGCCTTCCCAGGCCCTAAAAGCGCAAGCCATCGCTGCGCGGTCCTATGCGCTGACCCACTTGATCCGTCCGGCAACGCAGCGCTATCACCTGGGAGATTCAACCCGTTGGCAGGTCTATCGCGGTGCCAGCAGCCGCTCGGCTGCAGCGAGCCGCGCAACCCATGGCACCCGTGGGATCATCCTCAGCCAGGATGAAAGGGTCGTTGAAAGTCTGTATGCCGCAACCCATGCGATTGCAGACGTTGCCCATCGCCATCTGGGGGCAAGCATGAGTCAGACCCGTGCCAGAGATCTCGCCGAGCGCGGCCTGACCTACCCGGCGATCCTTGCCCATTTCTACCCGGGAACCCAACTCAAAACATTGCGCCGGGATGACGACTGAGCCGCTCCTCGATCGTGCGCTTCGCCGCAGTGAATCCGCCAGATCTGCCGGAGCCCTGATTCCGCTGTCCACGAGCATGGAACAGATCGATGGCGATACGGGCTGTCGCTTTGATCTCCGCCATCTCAACGGGTCCCCACCGCGTCACCTCAAGCCTGCAGGACCGAAGCCGAATCCCTTTCGCCCCTGGGACCCGCGCTTGGAAGTTGATCCCGTGGGTCAGAGCCATGTGGTCATCCTCAACAAATATCCGGTTCAAATCGGTCATTTGCTTCTCATCACCCGTGAGTGGGCCCCCCAGCTCGGCTGGCTTGATGCCGCTGATTGGCGTGCTGTGAACGCCGTCAATGACCAGGTCAAAGGTCTGTGGTTTTTCAACTGCGGACCCGTGGCTGGTGCCAGCCAGCCCCATCGGCATTTGCAACTGCTGCCCCGCCGATCGTGTGATCCGTTGTGTCCCCGTGACGCCTGGTTCGCATCCCGACGGACGGGGGGGGGCAGTGCCGAGGGGACCGATCCTCTCGATCGAAGTTGTGTGGTGGCCTCCGTCTCCACCGACGACATCGGCCCAGAGGAACTTCAACGCACCTACTTGTCCCTCTGCGCTCGTGCGGGTGTTGGCCAGCCCGACCTCGATCCACTTCCCCGCCAGGCTTACAACCTGCTGATCGGGCGCCAGTGGATGGCGTTAATCCTTCGGGAACGCGACGGTGTTCACGGCTTCAGTGTCAATGCCCTGGGGTTTGCCGGTTATCTCCTCAGCACGGACGGATCTGATCGGGAGTGGCTTCAGACCCAGGGGCCTGATGCGTTGTTGCGTGAAGTCGTCCGTCCCATTCCGTGAGATCACCGATGGCTGATCGTCGAATCGGTGTCTGGCTGGAAGGACCAACCCCACCGACTCCGTTCAGCCATGAAACCAACCAGCCGTCAGATGCGTTGCATCCATGACCACCTGGCGCTTGTTCAGCCAATTGCACGGCATTACGCCATTCGGACCGGGCACGACCACGATGATCTTGTGCAAGTCGGACGACTCGGGCTGATCAAGGCTGTATCGGGGTTTCGACAGGACGATCAACGGCCTTTCAGCGCCTATGCCCGTCCACACATTCGCGGGGCGATTCTCCATTACCTCCGCGATCAAGCCGGATTGGTGCGCCTCCCGCGCCGCGTGGAAGAACGCGTTCAGCAGTTGCGACGGAATCCCGCAGCAGACCTCTCACCGGAGGACGATTTGCTGATGCAGCACTACGCCAGCAAGACCCGATGGGCAGCCTTGCAGGAACATCATCACGATGGGGCTGAGAGTCGGTTGGAGCAGCTTGATCGACAGGATCAGCACCGACAGGTCAGACAGGCGCTCATGGCCCTCTCTGTCGATGAGAGGGCAGCCGTCACCGCCGTGGTGTTGGAAGGTCACAGCCTTCGCAGCGCCGCCGATCGGGCCAACGTCTCGGCGATGACGATTCAGCGTCGGCTGAAACGTGGACTCAAACGGCTGTCAGAGCTTTTGAATCCGTCTCAGCTGGGCTGGGTGTCCTGATCTCGCTTGATCTGGGATTCCAGGGTGTTGATCGATGCGTTTAATGCGGCCAGTTGACGCTCGAGACCGTCACGCCAGAAGGTCAGCATGGCCAGCTTGCGTTCCTGGTGCTGGCGGCGCATCGCCAGATGGTCGGTGTTGCTGCCGCAGAAAGGAGGAAGCATTGAAAAGCGAATCGACGCTCCAATCGTGGCGGATCTGAACCTGATCCGTGCCTGCTTGGCGCGCATGGAGAGCGTGATTAAGTTGAAGGATGAAGGTGCTGGATGGCCGAGGCCGACACGCACGACCGTCCCTCTTCCATGCATCTCAAGCGAGTCTTATCTTTGGTCTCGGCTTGCGTCTCGCTTGCGACGGTTGATGTTGTCTGCCCGTCGTCTGGGATGGCCTATGTGGCCTTGATGGCGGGTCAAAATGCCCGCCCTCTCAATGGAACTTTCAACAATGTTCCAGTGCTGCATAGCAATCAGCCGGAGATTGTCACAGGACCAGGAATCCTGGTGAATACGGCCCCTGGCCAGGCGATTGCTGCAGAAACCAACCAACCTTTGCGCAACGCTTCGTACACCTTTAACGGTGCTTTTGGTGTCCATATGCACCACAAGTATTACCCGGCTGATCCCAGCAAATTGGGGGGCCACCGTCAGCGGGGATTGCTAACACTCGCCCTCATCGCAACCAATCCTGGGACAGATCCAGTCACGTTGAGGTTCGAAAAAGGTTCGGTAAAAAATAGTTTTGAGGCGCCCTATCTCCCCAATCGGTTGATGGGTGTTAAACCCCTAGGCAAGCGTCCTTGGAACACCGGTCCCGGTGATGCCACAGCGGTTCAGGTTCTCAGAAACGAGCTCGATCGGAAACTGTCGACCACCGTCACGATTCCAGCCGGAAGCCGTCGCGTCATCGTCAGTACGCAGCTTCCGGCCCGCGGCATTGCCAATGGGCTGTTGCATGGAACCAGTGATGGACCTTTCACCATGGCGGTTGTGGCGGCTGAGCAAGCCAACGGCCATGCGGAGCTCATGCAGGTTTTGGACTCCGGGCGGTTGGCTCCGGGTCGGATTTATCTCAGCCGTGTGCGGGAGATTGAGCTTGGACGGGTCTTCTCACGCGTGGCCGGTGTCGCCCTCGGTGATCACTACCGAGCTTCGATTGAGCATGACCTGGGCCAAGGGCCACTGCATGTTCCTTTGACCAGCACACGCCGACATCATTTCGGGACGCGTGATATCCAGGTCAATCAATTGGCAACGCGCATGATTGATTCTGCTGTCAACAATATCGGTACCTATGGCGTTCGTTATGACATCGATTTGAATCTGCAAGGTCAGGGGGATCACCATCTCGTGATGAGTCACCCTGTGGTGTCAGGCAAGAAGCAATTCACGGCATTTCGTGGTTCTTTGCGCATCGAAACGTCTGAGGGAGTTCAGGAAGTCCATGTTGGTCTTCGCTCAGGTGAAAGTCTTCCCCTCAGCGATCTTCGTTTCAACGCCGGTGAGCACAAGCGGGTGAGGCTGAGCCTGGTGTATCCAGCCGATGCCACCCCTGGGCATCTGTTGAGTGTGGTTCCCGTTCAGCAACTTGCCCTGCTCAATCAACGCCGGCAACAGCAGGCCCTCGCCAAGAGCAAAATTGAGACGGACAAGGGGCGTCGTGTGGGTCCAAAGCTGGCCCCTCCAGCCCCAGTTCAGCCAGCGGCTCAACCAGTTCGCACTCCTGTTCCTCAACCGGTTCCGGCGGTGCTGCCGATGCGCTATCAGGGAGCCATCCGGTCTCAACAGCAGTGGCTGGACCAGTTTCAACTCCGATAAGGTCCGAAGTAGAGGTCGATCGTTTGTCTGGAGACGGAACCAAAGCCAGGAAAATCACCATCACGGTGTCCAGTCAGCTCGTTGATCTGATTGATCAACTCAAGGCGGAGTGGGGAATGCGTGCCCGGGGCACCGTTGTTGAACGCCTGATTGAGGAGCTGCTTCCCGATCCAGAGCACTCCACGGATGACTCCACGATTGCTCTGGTGAACGATGGCGTTGACCAGGATGACGCTGATTCGCCTGTGGAGGACGAGACCACCAGCCTCGTTCTGATCACCCGTGTCGATGATCCAACGAACAACAGCCTGTCTGAGACGTTCGACCCGATTGACGCGGCAAGTCCAGCCAGCGGTGGGTCCGGCATTGACCTCCCTGGATTCGTCCGACGTCGAACATCGGAAATCAAAGAGACGCTTCAAGCCAAGTCCAAGCCGGTCCGGGATCCCGTCGACCTGCCCGTCTCAACGGTGTCTGGGGAGGATCTCAGCCAAGCCGGAGCAGCTGCGGAAGCTCATTGGCGCTCGCTCTACGGCCAGGATCCCGGCGAAACAGTTGTTGAAGCAGCGATGGCTTGGTTGTCCAAGGATGTTTGGCCGAGCGTTGATGCGAGCGAGGGGAAACCGTTTACCTGGACCTCAGCCAATCGCTCCCTTCAAGAGCTCTGTCTGAGTTGGGTTGAGCAACCGCCATCGCTTGGCAGGGTCATGGTGATTGCTGGAGCGCTGGAAGACCCCTTCGCAACGGCGTCACTGGCCGAGCGGATGCCCACCATGATTCGCAGATTCGTGAATCGCTTCCGCCGGAGCCGCAAGGTCACATCGTTTGAGACGCTTGAGTCCACGATGACTGTGCATGGTGCTCTGAAGCTGCTTGGTTTATCGACCAAGCCCGGTGCATCCATGACGCTGACATCGATTCGCGATGCTTACAAAAGTCGTGCCTTGGAGGAGCATCCGGACGCCGGTGGCTCCACGGATGGCATGCGTCGCCTCAATGAAGCCTATAAGTTGCTTCGCGAGCTGTACCGCAGCCGCTAATCAGCAATCTCATTTGGGTCTAGTTGCTGGACTCAAGACGGGTCTCATGTAAGGCATCTGTGTCTTGGTCGTGCATGGGCTCTCGCGTCCTCGTCCATTGCTCTGTGGTCGGCCAGTCCGACGGCCTTCTTCTGTCTCAGGCCTCTCAGTCAAGCCGCGTCATGGGTCTTGCGATGAGTCTTGATCAAGGCCCCTGCTAAATCAACTGAATTGTTTTCATCGAATTTTTATTTGTGGCGATGTTGTCTACTCCTGGTCCGTGTGTCGGGGGAGAAATGTGCCTTTTCCAATGATTGAAGGTGGCGGCTTGCTTCCGAGTGGTCTTTGGGCTTGTCCTGGCGCTGTCCAGTCCTGGTTGGTCCCGTTGTGATGTCAGCTATAGCAGTCTTTTTGGGTGTCGCGTACCTGCTTAAGAAGCAGGTACGCAGCGTTTGGACAGGCTGGCTCGGATGGGGTTTGTGTCGATTGCAAAGGAGCGCCGACAGTCTGTCGCAGAAAAATTGCTTGAGACTCGGGTTTAGTCCGGATCTGCGTCTCGTTTGCGATAGTCAAGGCTGTGTGTTGTCGGGGTTAGGCGCCGCGCCCTGGTCGGATTCCGCCGCAACTGCCTTGGTTCGCCATCGCCATCGCCAAAGCAAGCGACAGCCGCTTGCTATGTCTTGCTTGTCTTGACTGTATCTCGCAATGAGT
>NZ_JBGKDS010000019.1:0-19140 GCF_042954325.1 Parasynechococcus sp.
TCGGGGCTGCTGTTGTCGAAGTTGTCCAGCACCAGGAGGGAATGGCCCTGTTCCATCAGCACCAGAGCGGTGTGACTACCGATGAATCCAGCACCGCCGGTGATCAGGAAGCGATGCCCCATGGAGATGGTCTGCCGATGGTTGTAATTCTGCTGGAGGTTGGCGAATCCGCTTTTGACGTGGTCTCCTTAAGCGATTGCTGGACGGGGACGTGGCTACCGACGATTCAATGGCTGAACTCAAACGGGTGATCGGCCCCGAGGGCCGCGACCTGCTCCAGCGCCACAAATTGCTCACGCCGTTGGTCCAGCAGATGGTGATCTGTGAGGCCATCGCGGAAACGGCGTTGGACCAAGCGTCGATCGATCAGGCCAAGTTGGCCCTGGTGAAGGAGCGCGGTTACGAGTCCCTCGAGCAGTGGCCTGAGGTCCTCAAGCAACTGGGTCACCCGGAAGAGGTCGTTCTCGACCAGATCAGTCGTGGCATGAAATTGAAGGCCACCATGCGTGAGCAGTTCGCGCCGAAGGCCGAAGCCCGTTTCCTGCAGCGCAAGAACGAGCTGGATCAGGTTGTGTACAGCCTCTTGCGCCTGAAAAGCCGTTTTCTGGCTCAGGAGTTGTATCTGCAGATCGAGTCCGGCGAATCCAACTTCGCTGATCTGGCCAAGCGCTATGCCGAAGGGCCTGAGCGGAACACCAACGGCATCGTCGGCCCGGTGGCGCTGACCCAGGCCCATCCGGCGTTGGTGGAAAAGTTGCGGGTGTCCAAGCCCGGGGTGTTGCAGGAGCCCTTTCGGATTTCCGATTGGTGGTTGGTGGTTCGCCTGGAGCGTTATTCCCCGGCCACATTTACCGATGAGGTCTCCGATCAAATGTGCAAGGAGATGTTCGATGAGTGGATCGCGGAACGCACCACCAGTAACTTGAGCCAGCTCAGCGGAAGCTCCGAGGATCAAGCCCAGCGATGACGCAGTCTCCGCCGTTCCCTCTTCTGAGGCATCCAGCATTTCAAGAGCTCAGTTCTGAAGGAGCCCAACTCCTGCAGCAGTCCACACGGGTGCTGCGTTTTGAGCTGGGTCAGCAGATGGCTGCCCCTGAATCGATTCCCGCCAACATCCTGATTCTTCTGCAGGGTCAGGCCCGCCTGGTGTCCAGGCATCACGGACGACTCACCACGGTCGGCAAGTTCGGCCCCGGCAGTGTGATCGGAGCCGCGAGTTTGCTCTGCGGTCAGGCCTGCGAAAACGTGGTGGCCTCCCAGGAGACGACGGCCTGTGCTGTGTCCGATGAGGTGTGGACGCAGCTTTACGCCTCTGAACCCAGCTTTCGGCAATGGTGTGACCGTCAGATCTGGCCCCAGGAACTGCTGCAGCTGATCGAAGCGCTGCGGCAGAACAGTCCCGACTCCACGACGTCCCCCGTTCAGCTGCTGGAGCACGGTCTGGCCGCTGCGGCCCACTGTGCACCGGAACAGGAGGCGATCGATGCCGTGTTGGCGTCGGGGAAGACGATTTTTCTCAGCTCCAATGCAGCTGATCAAGCGATCGGCCGAACGATTCGCAGCGCGGACGAGTGTCCCGCGGGGCAGCCCTTCACCCCCCGTCTGATCGCTCTGTCCCAGGAGTTCCTGGACGAGGTTCAGGCGTCCGTTGCCTTGGTTCCCACGGAGGTCGTCGAGGAGGGGGCCGCCGAGGACAACGGTTTGCTGGCCTTCGGTGAGGTCACCGATGCGGAGGCTCTCCCCCCGGTGAGTCAGTACAGCCCGGAACGCAATGTCGTCGATAGTTTGCGGCTGATCCGCGGCGAAGGTCCGCTGCAGGAGACGCTGGCTTGTTTCCAGATGTTGGCGCAGTTGTTGAAGCTGCCCTTCCGCCGCGACTCGATCGAGAAGGTTTTGCAGGACAACCTGCGCCGGGGCCTGACTCCCAATCTCCAGCTTTGCGGACAGTTGGCGGCCAGCTTGGGCCTGCATGTGATGGCGGCCAAGGTTCCGGCGGCGGCCGGGACACGGCTCCAGGTTCCGTCGATGGTTCCTTGGGCTGGTGGTTTTGCCCTGGTGGTGGCCAGCAATGAGCGTGGACTCAAGCTCGCCTCACCGGGTGCGGGCATGGTCAGCCTCAGTCCGGACGATCTCGAGGAGAGTTTTCCTGAGGGCATTGAGCTGCTGTTGATGGAACGCTCCAATGCCACGCCGGATCAAAAATTCGGTCCGGGTTGGTTCTGGCCGGCCTTGAAGCGTTACCGCGGGGTCCTGACCCAGGTGCTCGCGGCCAGTTTCGTCGTCCAGCTGTTCACTCTGGCCAACCCGTTGTTGATCCAGGTGATCATCGACAAGGTGATCAGCCAACGCAGTCTGGACACCCTGCAGGTTCTGGGGATCGCCCTGGTGGTGGTGACAATCCTTGAGGGTGTGCTCGGCAGCTTGAAGACCTTCCTGTTCGCTGAAACAACGAACCGGATCGACCAGCGCCTCGGGGCCGAGGTGATCGATCACCTCCTGCGCCTTCCCCTCGGTTACTTCGACCGCCGTCCGGTCGGTGAATTGGGAACCCGGGTGGCTGAGCTCGAGAAGATCCGCAACTTCCTGACGGGTCAGGCGCTCACCACCATTCTCGATGCCGCCTTTTCTGTGATTTACATCATGGTGATGGTGGTCTACAGCTGGCTGCTCACGCTGATTGCGCTGTCGGTGTTGCCGATCCAGGTCGGCCTCACCGTGCTCGGTGCACCGTTGTTCCGCCGTCAGTTCCGTGCCGCTGCGGAAGAGAACGCCAAGACCCAAAGCCATCTGGTGGAGGTCCTCACCGGCATTCAGACGGTGAAGGCACAGAACGTGGAGATGGTCAGTCGTTGGCGTTGGCAGGAGTTCTATTCCGCCTACATCGCCAAGACCTTCGAAAAAACCATCACCGGCACAGCCCTGACGCAAACCAGTCAGGTGCTGCAGAAGATCTCCCAGTTGATGGTGCTTTGGATCGGTGCCTCGCTGGTCTTGAAGGGTGACCTCACCTTGGGCCAGTTGATCGCCTTCCGGATCATCTCCGGATATGTCACCCAGCCCCTGTTGAGGCTGTCAACGATCTGGCAGAACATCCAGGAGTTGCGTGTCAGCTTTGAGCGCCTTGCTGATGTGATCGACACGCCGGAGGAATCCGATGAGGTCGACAAATCCAAGGTGATGCTGCCTCCTCTCCAAGGAACCGTTGCCTTTGAGAATCTCTCGTTCCGCTTCCGCCCAGGCCAGCCCGAGGTGCTGAAGGATGTGAATCTGGAGATTCCCTCTGGCACCTTCGTCGGCATCGTCGGCCAGAGCGGCAGCGGCAAAAGCACCTTGATGAAGCTGTTGCCACGGCTGTATGAGCCTGGCGAAGGTCGGATTTTGATCGACGGCTACGACATCGCCAAGGTTGAGCTTTATTCACTGCGTCGCCAGATCGGCATCGTCCCCCAGGATCCCCTGCTGTTCAGCGGAACGGTCAGCGAAAACATCGCTCTCACCAATCCAGAAGCGTCCAGTGAGGAGATCATTCGGGCGGCACGTCTGGCCAATGCCCATGACTTCATCATGGACTTGCCCAGTGGCTACAGCACACCGGTTGGCGAACGCGGCGCTGCGCTGAGTGGTGGACAACGCCAGCGGGTGGCCATCGCGCGCACCTTGCTCAGCAATCCGAAATTGCTGGTGATGGACGAAGCCACCAGTGCCTTGGATTACGAGACCGAACGCAAGGTCTGCGACAACCTGCTGGAAAACCTCAACGACCAGACCGTCTTCTTTATTACCCACCGCCTCTCCACGATTCGGCAGGCCGATCTGATCGTGATGCTTCATCAGGGTGCTGTGGTCGAGGTTGGAACCCACGACCAATTGATGCAACATCGCGGCCGTTATTACGCCCTTTACCGCCAGCAGGACAGCAACTAACGATGAAACTCAATCCACTGAAAAAACTCTGGGCTGCGGTTTCCCCGGCTGCTGAACAGGAGTCATCGGCTCTGGTCAAGTACGACGAGTCCGTGCTCCAGCAGGGGCGCTTCTGGATGCGGACCGTCACCTGGACCTTGATCGGTACCACCGTGTTTGGTGTGGCTTGGCTGGCCTTGGCCCGCACCGAGGAAATTGTTGTCGCCTCTGGAAAGTTGGAGCCGATCGGCTCGGTGAAGGACATTCAGATGCCCGTGGGCGGCGTGGCCGAGGAGATTCTGGTCAAGGAAGGACAGCGGGTCTCCGCGGGAGACGTGCTGATGCGGCTGGATACCGAGGCCAGTGAGGAGCAGCGCAAGAGCCTCGAGAAGACCATGGCTCTGACCCAACAGCAGCTGCAGCTCAAGGAGAAGGAAAAGCAGAGCTATCTGCTGATGAATCAGGAGGAAGTGGTGATGCTTGAGAAGAATCTCGTCCTCGCTGAAACCATGTTGGAGGCCTATGAAGAGTTGGTCGAGCAGGGCGCTTCTCCGATGTTGCAGTTGCTTCAACAGCGCAATGATGTGGAAGAGACCCGAGGACGGCTTCTCCAACAGCGCCAAGATCGTTATCGACAGGAGTCGTTGCTGGACCAGCAGATGGCGGATTTGCGGGCACAACTCGCGGATCTGCGCGGACGTCTGGCGGAAAATCGCGTCACCCTGCGTTATCAGACCTTGACATCCCCTGTGGATGGCGTGGTGTTCGACCTCAAGCCGACATCATCCGGGTACACCGCCCAGTCCACCGAGACCGTGATGAAGGTGGTCCCTCTCGGGACTTTTGAGGCCAAGGTCGAAGTGCCGAGCAACAAGATCGGTTTCGTTACCGTGCCCCAAGGCTGCCCGGAAGAGCCCGAGCGATGCATGGTGGCCGACATCAGCATTGACTCCTTTCCGGCGACGGACTTCGGTGTGATCCAGGGCAGGGTGACCAAGATCAGTTCCGATGCCTTGCCGCCCGATCAGATGGAACAGCGCGAGCAACTCAGTTTTCCGGTCACGATCGCCCTTGATTCCCAGCAACTCTCCCTGCGCAGTGGCGAAAAGCTGAATCTTCAGGTGGGCATGAGCCTGACGGCGAATATCAAATTGCGGAAAGTTTCTTATCTGCAACTGCTGTTGGGTGAATTCCAGGACCGTGCTGAGTCGCTTCAGCGCATCTGATTGGCGAAGCCATGAAATTGCTGTTTGTTCACCAGAACTTTCCTGGCCAATACCTGCACATCGTGCAACGTCTGGCCCGGATGGGTGGTCATCAGCTGGTCGCCCTCGGGATTAATCCTCTCGATCAGGATCGTCCGCTTCCTCAAGAGCTGCAGCACTTCCGCTATCGCCCGGATCGAGGCAATACACCAGGGATTCATCCTTTGATTCTGGAAACAGAAACCAAGATGATCCGTGGTGAGGCCTGCGCGAAAGCCGCTGATCAACTCAAGGCCAAGGGCTTCACTCCGGATTTGATCTGTGCCCATCCGGGTTGGGGCGAAGCCTTGTTCCTGCGGACGGTTTGGCCTGATACGCCGATGCTTTGTTATCAGGAATTTTTTTACAACGAAGTCGGGTTCGATTCAGGCTTTGATCCCGAGTTCGATGGCGATCGGGCCTGGCAGCGTCAGGCACGGTTGCTGATGAAAAATGCCTATCTCTATCTGACACTTGAGCAGGCCACCTGGAATATTTCACCGACGCATTTTCAGGCCAGCAGTTTCCCTGAGCCTTGGCGTCAGAAAATCAGTGTGATCCACGATGGGATCGATCTCACCCTGGCGAAGCCGAATCCCGCTCCGGCTCCACTCACCCTTCCGGATGGCACGGAGCTTTGTGCCGGGGATCAGACGATCACGTTCGTCAACCGTCGTCTCGAGCCGTACCGCGGTTGCCACACGTTCATTCGGGCCATCCCGGAATTGCAGCGCCGCTGTCCAGATGCACGCCTGGTTGTGGTCGGTGACCTCAAAGGTGTGAGCTATGGGGCCGAATGTCCTGAAGGCGAATGGAAGGACCGCTTCCTGGCGGAGATCGACGGGCAGTACGACCCGTCGCGGGTGCATTTCACCGGCACCCTCCCCTACGCGCAGTTCATTCCGCTGTTGCAGCTCAGTGCTTGTCACGTGTATCTCACCTATCCCTTTGTGATGAGTTGGAGCCTGTTGGAGGCCATGGGCTGTGGCTGTGCCGTCGTTGGCTCCGACACCGCTCCGGTGCGTGAGGTGATCCGTGATGGTGAGAACGGCCTCCTGGTGGATTTCTTTGCTCCGGATGCACTGGCTGAAGCCGTGGCTGAGTTGATCCATGACCGCGATCGGGCGCGCACCTTTGGCGAAGCAGCCCGTCGGAGCGTGGAACAGCATTACGACATCAACACCTGTGTCAGCCGTCAGCTGGCCCTGATGGATCTCGTCGCCAGCGGCAGCGTCGGCGCTTGACGGCAGACTGACCCGGCTCCGAGCGCGTGTTGTGTCCCAGTTGCAGTGCCTGAGAGGCATGGTTGATCTGCTGCCAGCCACCCTGCAGCGCTGGCAGGCGGTGGAGGCGGTGGCGCGGGCTCAGTTTCAGCGCTCCGGTTTTGGTGAAATCCGCACGCCGCTGCTGGAGAGCACGGATCTGTTCTGCCGGGGCATCGGGGAGGCCACCGATGTTGTGGGCAAGGAGATGTACAGCTTCTTGGATCGTGGGGAGCGCTCCTGCACCCTGCGACCGGAGGGGACGGCCTCGGTTGTCCGCGCGGCCATTCAGCATGGATTGCTGAGCCAGGGCGCGCAAAAGCTTTGGTACGCGGGTCCGATGTTCCGCTATGAGCGACCGCAGGCTGGTCGTCAGCGGCAGTTCCATCAGATCGGGGTGGAGTGGCTGGGTGCCTCGAGTGCGCGCAGTGATGTGGAGGTGATTGCGCTGGCCTGGGATCTGCTCGAGGCGCTGGGCATCGGTGGCCTCGAACTTGAACTCAACAGCCTCGGCTCCACGGAGGATCGGCAGGCTTACCGCGCCGCCTTGGTCGCTTGGTTGGAGGAACGGGTGGATGGCTTGGATGAGGATTCCCGCTCCCGGCTGAGCAGCAATCCGCTGCGCATCCTCGACTCCAAGAACAAGGCCACCCAGGCCCTGCTGGAGCAAGCCCCCACCCTGGCCGATGCCCTCAGCCCGGAGAGCCGGGAGCGCTTCGAGCAGGTTCAGAGCGGCTTGTCTGCGCTGGGAATCCCCTATCGACTCAACCCTCGTTTGGTGCGCGGCCTGGACTACTACAGCCACACCGCCTTTGAAATCACCAGTGACCAGCTCGGTGCGCAGGCGACGGTGTGCGGAGGTGGGCGTTACGACGGTCTGGTGGGTCAGTTGGGTGGACCGCCGACCCCCGCAGTGGGCTGGGCCCTGGGGATGGAACGGCTGCTGCTGGTGCTGGAGGCTGCGGCCAGCGCCGATCCGGCGGGCCGCGCAGCACGGTTGACCGCTGTGACAGCTCCGGCTGGCTACGTGGTGAACCGCGGCGAGCGTGCTGCGGTCGCGGCCCTGGGCCTTGCACGGGCCCTGCGCCGTGCCGATTTGGCGATCGAACTCGATGACAGCGGTGCCGCCTTCGGCAAGCAGTTCAAGCGCGCGGATCGCTGTGGCGCCGGATGGGCCCTGGTTCTTGGCGACGATGAGGTCGACCAGGGCGTCGTGCGGCTGAAACGTCTGCAGGGGGAGCCACAGGAGCAGAGCGTTGCGCTGTCGGAGATCTCCGCGATTGTGGACACGCTGCGGTCCAGCTGAGATGGCGATCAACCTGGTTACGGGCGGTGCGGGCTTCCTCGGCTCCCATCTGGTGGACCGCCTGATGGAGGCCGGTGAAGAGGTGATTTGCCTTGACAACTACTTCACGGGCCGCAAGCGCAACATCGCCCGCTGGCTGGGCCATGCCCGCTTCGAGTTGATCCGTCACGATGTGACCGAGCCGATCAAGCTTGAGGTCGATCGGATCTGGCATCTGGCCTGTCCGGCGTCGCCGATTCACTACCAGTTCAATCCGGTGAAGACGGCGAAAACCAGCTTTCTCGGCACCTACAACATGCTGGGCCTGGCTCGCCGGGTCGGTGCCCGTCTGCTGCTGGCCAGCACCAGTGAGGTCTACGGCGATCCTGAGGTGCACCCCCAGCCAGAGAGCTACCGCGGTGCCGTCAATCCGATCGGGATTCGGAGCTGCTACGACGAAGGCAAGCGCATCGCTGAAACCCTTTGCTTTGACTACCAGCGCATGAATGCGGTGGAGGTCCGGGTGGCCAGGATTTTCAACACCTATGGCCCGCGGATGCTTCCCGACGATGGTCGGGTGATCAGCAATTTCATCGTGCAGGCGCTGCGGGGGCAGGATCTGACCCTTTACGGCGACGGTTCGCAGACCCGCTCGTTCTGTTACGTGAGCGATCTGATCGAGGGGCTGATTCGGCTGATGAACGGCCAGCACACCGGTCCGATCAATCTTGGCAATCCGGATGAGTTCACGATTCGAGCATTGGCGGAGCAGGTGCGGGTCCGCATCAATCCGCAGTTGAGGCTGGTGGAACAGCCCTTGCCTGACGACGACCCCCGCCAGCGTCGTCCGTTGATTGATCTGGCCTTGCAGCAGCTGGGATGGCAGCCGACCGTTGCACTGGAGCAGGGATTGGACGCCACGATTGATTCCTTACGTAAGGTCCTCGCATTAGAGGGAGCCTCGGGGTTGTGACGGTCCAACGCATCTGCTGTATCGGCGCGGGATACGTCGGTGGACCGACGATGGCGGTGATCGCCGATCGCTGCCCTGAGATCGAGGTCACGGTGGTGGACCTCAACCAGGCGCGCATCGATGCCTGGAATGACGCGGATCTCAGCCGATTGCCGGTCTATGAGCCCGGTCTCGATGCGGTGGTGGGCCGCGCTCGCGGCCGGAACTTGCGGTTTTCCACCGCGGTGGAGCAGGCGATTGCTGCGGCGGACATGGTGTTCATCTCGGTGAATACCCCCACCAAGACCAAGGGACTCGGGGCTGGCCAGGCCAGCGACCTGCGCTGGGTCGAGGCCTGTGCGCGCACCGTGGCCCAGGCGGCCACCGGGCACACGATCGTGGTGGAGAAAAGCACCTTGCCCGTCCGCACAGCGGCGGCGATCAAGACGATCCTGGAGGCGGCGCAGCAGGACGACCGTGACCGCAGTTTCTCGGTGCTGTCCAACCCCGAATTTCTGGCGGAAGGAACCGCCATCGGCGATCTCGAGGCTCCCGACAGGGTGCTGATCGGTGGGGAGGATGCCGGCTCCATCGAGGCGCTTGCCGAGATCTACGGCCATTGGGTGCCGGCGGAGCGGATTCTGCGCACCAACCTCTGGAGCAGTGAGCTCTCCAAGCTCACCGCCAATGCCTTCCTGGCGCAGCGGATCAGTTCGATCAATTCGATTGCGGCCTTCTGTGAAGCCTCCGGTGCGGATGTGCGCGAGGTGGCCCGGGCGATCGGCACCGACAGCCGCATCGGCCCCAAATTTCTCCAGGCCGGGCCGGGCTTCGGCGGCAGCTGCTTCCAGAAGGACATCCTCAACCTGGTGTATCTCTGCCGGCATTTCGGCTTGCCGGAGGTGGCGGATTATTGGGAGAGCGTCGTGGCTCTGAACACCTGGCAGCAGCACCGCATCTCCCGTCTGGTGGTGGAGAAGCTGTTCGGCACGGTGACGGGCAAGCGGTTGGCGGTGCTCGGGTTTGCCTTCAAGGCCGACACCAACGACACCCGCGAAGCGCCAGCGATCCGGATCTGCCGCGACCTCTTGGAAGAAGGGGCCCAACTGGCGATCCACGACCCCAAGGTGGATCCCGGGCAGATCGCACGGGATCTTCAGCTGGAGGCGGTCCCCCAGGCCGATGCCCTCAGCGGCACCGGCAGCTGGGCCATGGCCGACGGAATCGAGCAGGCGGTGGCTGGAGCCGACGCCGTGCTGATCCTCACCGAATGGACGCACTACCGCAGCCTGAATTGGGCCGACCTGGGGGCTCGGATGCGGCGTCCGGCCTGGTTGTTTGATGCCCGTGCCGTGGCTGATCCCGAGCAGGTGAAGGCCGCCGGGCTCAGTCTCTGGCGGGTGGGTGACGGCGAAGCTTGATGGCGCGCACGGTTCTGGTCACCGGTGCCGCCGGCTTCATCGGTGCGGCCCTCAGCCAACGGCTGCTGCAACGGGGCGATCGGGTGGTCGGACTCGACAACCTCAACAGCTATTACGACCCGGCGCTCAAGCAAGCACGCCTGGCAGAGATTGACGCGATGCAGGCGTCCGGTTCCTGGCGCTTCGAGCGGATCTCCCTGGAGGACGGTGACGCCCTGGCGGCTCTGTTTGCTGAGGAACGACCGGATGTGGTGGTGAATCTGGCCGCGCAAGCCGGTGTGCGTTATTCGCTGGAGAATCCTGCGGCCTACATCCAGAGCAATCTGGTGGGTTTCGGCCACATCCTGGAGGGATGTCGGCACCACGGCGTGGGCAACCTCGTCTACGCCTCCAGTAGTTCTGTCTATGGCGGCAACCGCAACCTGCCCTTCCACGAGCGTCAGCCGGTCAATCACCCGGTGAGCCTCTACGCCGCCAGCAAGAAAGCCAACGAGTTGATGGCGCACACCTACAGCCATCTCTACGGGCTGCCGGCGACGGGGCTGCGTTTTTTCACCGTCTATGGCCCCTGGGGACGCCCGGACATGGCCCCGATGCTGTTCGCCCGAGCCATCCTGGCCGGTGAGCCGATCAAGGTGTTCAACCACGGCCGGATGCAGCGGGATTTCACCTACATCGACGACATCGTTGAGGGGGTGCTGCGTTGCTGTGACAAGCCCGCCACCGCCAACGCTGACTTTGATCCGCTCCAGCCCGATCCGGCGACGGCGGCGGCACCCCACCGGGTGTTCAACATCGGCAACAGCCAACCGACGGAGCTGCTTCGCTTCATTGCTGTCATGGAAGACGCCCTGGGCCGAGAGGCGATCAAGGACTTCCAGCCGATGCAGCCCGGCGATGTGGTGGCGACCGCTGCGGATACCGCGGCCTTGGAGGCCTGGGTTGGCTTCCGGCCTGCGACGCCGATTGAACAGGGTGTGGAGCGATTCGCTGCTTGGTATCGCCGCTACAACGCGGTCTAGATGGCGTCGTGGCCGTTGGCCTCAATCCTGTATCTGCATTGGACCGCAACTGGGTACGACTGGATCCGGCCCGGTCACTATCACGCGATCATCGGCGGCGATGGACGCATCCATCGACTGCACGATTACAGCATTGACCTCGCGGCTCACACCTGGCGGCGGAACAGCAACAGTGTGGCGCTTGCCTGCGCCTGCATGGGAGGCCAGCCCGATCCCTGGTTGCAGCCGCCCACCGCGTCGCAACTGGAGGGGCTCTGCAACGAAGCGGCCACGCTCCTGACGCGATGGGGGCTTCTGGCTGAGCAGGTCAGCGTGGAGCGGGTGATGACCCATGCGGAAGCGGCCTCGAACCGTGATGGCCGGCCGATGCATGACAATTACGGCCCTGTGATCTGGGGCGGCACCGGAGAGCGCTGGGATTTTCTGCAGCTTGAGCGCGATGGTTCCACCGATGGAGGGGATCAGCTCCGCGAACGGATTCGTCAACGGATGCGTGAGCCCATGCAGCACCCTCCGCTCGCCTTTCGCGGCAGCACCAGGATTCAAGTGCGCGGCCAGGAGTTCATTGTGGTGATTGATGCCCAGGGGCGCTCCTGGGCACCGGCCGCTGAGCTGTTGGATCGCTATGAACTTGCCTACAGCTGGGATGCCGCTCAGCGGAGGCTTCTCGTGGGTGCACGGGATGTTGTGCCCACCTTTCGTGATGACGCCGTGCAGGCTGATGTCGGCTGGCCCTTGGTGGAGATCACACTCCAGAGTGGCGATGCTCCGGTCATGTTGCTCGGCATCCTCCGGGAGGAACGGGTTTGGTGCCGCGTCGTGGAGTTCGCCGAAGAGTTCGGCATTTCCTTGCAGTTCAACCCATTGGCGCTTGGGGAACGTCGTGGTGGTTGAGCCGTGAGAGGGGCGGCCAACAAAAAAACCCGGCTGTCGGCCGGGTTGAGAAGGATCGAGAATTGAATCAGCTGATCAGGCGGAACCCACACCGGTGTAGGCGCCGTAAAAGAACAGGCCCACAACGAACAGAACGGCCATCCCACCGGCGGTTGCAACCAACCAGAGGGGAAGAACACCTTCAGTCCAACGGGAGCGCCAGGGCACGGCCGGGCGTCCATCGGGCAGACGGTCGGGAATTCGGCCGTCGGGGTAGAGAGACTTCTTGCTGCTCATGGTTCAGACCCTCAGTTAAAGAAGTAGCTGGAGAACAGAACTCCCGTCACGAAGACGAACAGCAATCCCAGATAGAGACTGGTGCGATTCAGTTCAACCGGCAGGTTGTTGGGGTTGTCGTTGCGTTCCATGGTTCTAGAGATCAGCGGCGGATGAACTGCATCGCTGCCAGAGCTCCAAGGAAGAACACCGTCGGCACGCCGAGGGTGTGAAGAGCCAGCCAGCGCACCGTGAAAATCGGGTAATTACGCGGTGTTGTGGAGACGGGTGTCTGTGTCATGGCGTTACTTCAGGCGCACATCGAGCTGGGACTTGCCTTCGTAGCGCTGGCTCACCACGGGAGCTTTGGACTCAGATGCCTGGAAATAGGCATCGGGCCGTGGTGTGCCAAAGGCGTCGTACGCCAGGCCTGTGGACACGAACAGGAATCCTGCAAGAAAGATCGCCGGCAGGGTCACGGCGTGGATCACCCAGTAACGGATGCTGGTGATGATCTCGAAGAACGGTCGTTCCCCGGTAGAGCCTGCGGCCATGGCTTCGGGCGTATCAGCTCGGCGATCCTAAGGCGTGAGACCGGATCGCCGCGGTTGCTGAACTCTCTCGGTTACACAGCGTTGCCGATCCAACGCAGCAGATTTCCACGCTCGCCCAGGACGAAAGCGTGCTCCTGGTCGAAGATCATCCGGGTGAAGTTGCTGGGCTGCTGGTCGCCGACTGGATCGATCTCCCAGCTGTCGCCGCCGTCATGGCTCACCAGAAGAGTGCCATTGCCGCCGCAGGTCCAAATGCCGCCCTCGGCATCCCAGGCCATATCCATGTAGCCGTAGCCATTGGTGATCGGAATGATGGCCTTGCCCCAGCTGTCAACGTCGCCGGCTTGATCATTGAGGCGGATTTGAGCGCCCCTGGCGACCATCCAGAGTTTGCCGTCGGGCTGGTAGCCAATGCTCTGCAGGCGCTGGCTGCTGACCCGTTGATGCACTTGCCAGACCGAATCGCCAGGTTCCCAGGTGGCGTAGAAGTTGCCGAGGCTGCTCACGCTGACGTAGCTGCCGTCCTCGCTGCGGCGAAGGTCGCGCACCGCGCCGGCGGCATCGGTCACCTTCGCTTCCCAGCTGCTGCCGCCATCGGTGGTGCTGTAGACCGCACCGACGTTGGTGGCCAGTTCCGCTGAATTCTTGCCCTGGGCGTTGATCAGATAGGGCTCGCCGGGGAGTTTGGTGTCGAGGAACAGGCGGGTCCAGTTCTGCCCACCATCGGTGGTGTGCATCAGCAGTCCGGGTTGCCCTGCGATCCAGCCTTCATCGCCCTGAAAGTCGATGCTGATCAGGCGGAAGTTCTCTTCATCGGGAAGGTCAAGGCTGCGCTGATCCCAGCTGGCGCCACCATCGTTGGTCTCCTGGATCATCCGGTTGCTACCGACCAGAAAACCGTGGGAGGCATCGGTGAAGGCGATGTCCAGGGGGTTGCCCTGGGTCTCGAGGGATTGGGCTTCCCACGGGCTGGCGGTGGCCGTCGGCAGGTGCGTGGTTACGCATCCGCTGAGGCTGATGCCGAGAACGGCAACCAGAACGAGGTTGAGGAAAGGGGTCAACAGGCGTTTCATCGGGCTCCGATCAGCGCAGGGAGTAAAGGGAGAGGAAGAAGGCGAAGCCCAAGGCCAGGCCGCCGAAGATGAGCACGTTTTTTTGTCCGGGCGTCATCCGATTCACGCCAAGACCGAAATTGAGGTTTTCCTCGAAACCACTGGCCTTGGTCACCGGACCGATGTCGCGGAAGGCCGCCACCTTGCTGCGGCAGACGGGGCAGCGGAAGCTGATGGCGTCTAGATCTTCGAACGCGGTGCCGGGTTCGATGCCCACTTTCTTAACCCCTTCATCGGGGTCATAGACGTAGCCGCAGCTGCGGCACTCGAAGCGGTGAGTTCGTGGGTCGGTGGCTGCTTCAGCCGCCTCCTCCTCAGGAACCTGCGGATCAACCTCCTCAGGGACCTGCGGCTCCACCGCTTCAACGGGCTGGAGTTCGTCGCTCAACACTCACCTGCCATTCGAGGGCGACTCTATCGGCGCCAACTCTTGGCGGTGAATGCCAGACTGGCCCGGTCTACGGGGACGTTCATGTTCGCCCTGCCCGGTTACGACGCCTTTCTGGGATTCCTGCTGATTTCAGCAGCCGTTCCAGCCTTGGCGCTGATCACCAACAAGCTGGTTTCACCGAAAAGCCGAGCGGGTGAGCGTCAGCTGACCTACGAATCCGGCATGGAGCCCATTGGCGGGGCCTGGATTCAGTTCAATATTCGTTATTACATGTTCGCGCTGGTCTTCGTCATCTTCGATGTCGAGACAGTGTTCCTTTATCCCTGGGCGGTGGCGTTTCATCGCCTCGGCCTGCTGGCCTTCATCGAAGCGCTGGTGTTCATTTCCATCCTTCTGGTCGCCTTGGCCTATGCCTGGCGCAAGGGTGCCCTCGAGTGGAGCTGAGTCATGCCTGAATCCATCCCTTCACCATCGATTACAGCCGTTCGCGATCTTCGTGAATCCAGCTGTGGACCTGTGGGCGCTCCCACCGTCACCAATGATCTGAGTGAGAACGTCATTCTCACGAGCCTGGATGACCTTCACAACTGGGCTCGACTCAGCAGCCTCTGGCCACTTCTGTACGGCACGGCCTGCTGCTTCATTGAATTTGCCGCATTGATCGGCTCACGGTTCGATTTCGACCGTTTCGGTCTGGTGCCACGGAGTTCTCCCCGTCAGGCCGACCTGCTGATCGTGGCCGGCACGGTGACGATGAAAATGGCGCCCGCGCTGGTGCGCCTGTATGAGCAGATGCCAGAGCCGAAGTACGTGATCGCGATGGGGGCCTGCACCATCACCGGCGGCATGTTCAGTGCCGACTCCACCACCGCCGTGCGTGGTGTGGACAAGTTGATTCCCGTTGATCTCTACCTGCCGGGTTGTCCCCCTCGACCTGAAGCGATCTTTGATGCGGTGATCAAGCTGCGCAAGAAAGTGGGTGATGAATCTCTGGCTGAGCGACGCAAGCATCAGCAGACCCATCGTTATTGCACGGTCTCGCACCAGATGAAGCGGGTCGCGGAGCAGGTGACCGGGTCCTACCTGCGGGCGGAGACCCAACGGGCGGCTCTCGCGGCTGCCCCCGCCGGTCAGGCCCTGGCCACTGACGCCGCTGTGCTCACCCCCGTTGCAGAACCTGTCGAGTCATGACCAAGACCCCTGTCAACAAGCCGTCGGATGATGAGGCGGCTCTGCAGGCTCCCCAGCCTGGTCCGGTGAGCACCTGGTTGAAAACCCAGGGCTTTGACCACAAGGTGTTGCCAGCCGATCACGTCGGAGTGGAGCAGCTGGGTGTTGAACCCGAGTTGCTGCCCATCATTGCCGCGGCGCTCAAGGGCCACGGATTTGATTACCTGCAATGCCAGGGCGGTTACGACGAAGGCCCCGGTAAAGACCTCGTTTGCTTCTACCACTTCCTCGCGATGGGAGAACAAGTGGCAGCCATGCAGGCCGGTGAGACGCCAACGCTGCGGGAAGTCCGTCTCAAGGTTGCACTCAGCCGTGAAGGCACGCCCACGATCCCGTCGATTTACGGGCTCTTTCGAGGTGCCGATTGGCAGGAGCGTGAAACCTTCGACATGTTCGGGATCCACTTCGAAGGCCATCCCCATCCCAAGCGTCTGTTGATGCCGGAAGACTGGAAAGGCTGGCCCCTGCGCAAGGACTACATCCAGCCTGATTTTTACGAAATGCAGGACGCCTACTGATCGGCTGAACTCTCAGCTGCGATGGCTCTGGTCGCGGCGGTGACTGCGATAAAACCGCATCACGGCCAGAGCCAGACTGCGTGAATCGTGGCGCAGCGTGGCTGTGGGCCGAGCTCCCTGCAGGGGGGCTTGGCTGATGTCGTACCCGTCGCGGCGCAGTCCTTCGGCATCGCAGATCACGGGTTCGGCACCACGGGAGCGGTAGTGCTCGACTAGGGGGGATGGTGTGAGGTCGTTCTGTGCCAGCACCGCGTTGAAGAGCCGTTGTTGGATGCCAAGGCTGGCGAGCTGAGCTTCGATCGCGCGGATGTGTCCTCGCACATCAAGCCCGTCGGTTTCGCCGGGCTGGGTCATCAAATTGCAGATGTAGAGCCTGGGGGCGCGACTGCGTTGGATCGCAGCCACCAGTTCCGGCACCAAGAGGTTGGGCAGCAAAGAGGTGTACAAGCTGCCAGGCCCCAACACGATCAGATCGGCATTGGCGATGGCCTCCAGGGCCCGAGGCAGGGCTGGCGGTCGTTCGGGTAGACAGCCCAGCCGCACGATGGGGCTGCGTGCATGGCCGATGTTGCTTTCGCCTTCGATTCGCTCGCCGTTCTCCAGCTCGGCCCAGAGCCGCACATCCGCACTGGTGGCGGGGACCACCTGACCCTGCACCGCCAGCACGCGGCTCGATGCGGTGATGGCTGTTTCCAGATTGCCGGTGATGGCCGTCAGGGCGGAGAGAAAGAGGTTGCCGAAGCTGTGGCCTTCCAGACCGTTGCCGGCGGAAAAGCGGTACTGGAACAGACGGGTCAGCAGAGGCTCTTCCGTGGAGAGCGCCGCCAAGCAATTGCGGATATCGCCTGGCGGGAGCACGCCCAGTTCGCGGCGGAGCACGCCGCTGCTGCCGCCGTCATCGGCGACGGTCACGATCGCTGTGATGTGGCTGCTGTAGCGCTTGAGGCCACTGAGCAGGGTTGAGAGGCCGGTGCCCCCACCGATGGCAACGATGTTCGGCCCCCGGTTCAGCCGGCTCTTGGCCTGAAGGGCATCGATCAGCACGGTGTCCTTATCGGGCACGAGCGCCTGCTGGATCGCCCCGAAGCTGCGGCTCTGTCCCCAGAGCACCAGACCGATACCGATGATCAGCACCAGCGGACCGGTCACTTCCCGTGGCATCACGGTGGTGAGGATGCCGAGCAGGCCGCTGAGCGCTTCCAGAATCCAGTAAATCGGCTTGAGGTCGGCCCAGACGGCCCCCCCCAGCAGAGCCATCATCAAACCGAGCCCCGAGGTGAGCAGCCAGCGCTTCACCACCAATCCCGGCTGTAACCAGCGCACGGCCCGGGTAGAGCGCGTCATCAGATCACGGCGTCGCTGCGCCCGCATCACCTTGGCCTGGCGTCGTTGCTGCGGGGTCGCTGGCGCCAAGGCCGATGTGATCTGCCGTTCCAAGAACTGTACGGAGCCCTGGCAGTCGCGGCAGGATGTTTGTGTTTTTCGGACCGGCCTGTGCCGCAGACCCCGTCGGTGGTGGAGATGCGTGATCTCACGGTGCAGTGGGGTGACCGGCCGGTTCTCGACGCTGTGAATCTGTCGATGCAGCCTGGGGAGCGCTTGGCGGTGGTTGGGCCGTCGGGTGCTGGGAAGTCAACGGTGCTGCGTTTGCTGGCGGGTCTGCTGCTCCCGACCGCCGGTGAGTTGCACCTGTTCGGGCGGCCCCAGACCTATCTGCGGCTTGATCAGACGGCACCTCCGGATGTGCGGCTGGTGTTCCAGAACCCCGCCTTGCTCGCTTCGCTCACGGTGGAGGAGAACGTGGGCTTTCTGTTGCGCAAGAGCGGCCGGTTCAATGCGGCGGAACGGCGTGAGCGGGTGGAGGCTTGTCTGGAGGCTGTGGGCTTGTATGCGGTTGCCGATCGCTATCCCGGCGAGCTCAGCGGCGGCATGCAGAAACGGGTGAGCTTTGCCCGGGCCTTGATTGATGACCCATCCCGCGGGGATCAGGCCATGCCCCTGTTGCTCTATGACGAACCCACGGCGGGTCTGGATCCTGTGGCCTGCACCCGCATCGAGGATCTGATCGTGAAGACCACCACGGTGGCTCAGGGCTGTTCGGTGGTGGTGAGCCATGTGCGCAGCACGATTGAACGCTCGGCTGAACGGGTGTTGATGCTCTACGGCGGACGATTTCATTGGCAGGGAACGGTGGAGGAGTTCCGCTGCACCGACAACCCCTATGTCGAACAGTTCAGGACCGGTAGCCTGCGCGGACCCATGCAGCCAGCGGAGCACTAGACCCCATGCGACGCAGCGTGCGTGACGCCATTGTCGGTTTCACGGTGATTGGAGGGGTGGTTGCCTTTGTGTCCACCTTGTTCTGGATGCGAGGCGTGCGCCTGGGGGCGGGCGATTGGGCGTTAAGGGTCCGCTTTGCCGATGCCAGCGGCCTTGCCGTGCGTTCCCCGGTCACCTACCGGGGCATTCTGGTGGGGTCGGTGAAGGCGATCCGGGTGACGCCAACGGCGGTTGAGGCAGATCTCGAGATCAACCATGCGGATCTGCGCTTGCCGCTGCCGGTGACCGCCACGGTCGGATCCGGTTCCTTGCTGGGCGGGGATGCCCAGGTGGCCCTGATCAGTGCGGGGACACCCTTGGGCGATAACGCTGCGGATCCTGCGTCGGCGGCGTGTCAGGACACCCTTCAGTTGTGCCATGACGCTCTGATCGATGGAGCGGATGCACCGAGCCTCGGCAGCATCACCGACAGCCTGCAGCAGTTGCTGTCGGAGGCCAAGGAGGTGGGCTTGGTGCCGAGCCTGGCGGAATCAACCCGTCAGATCGACGCCACGGCCAAGGAGGTTGAGCTGTTGATCGTTCAGCTCCAGCAGGAGATCACCAAAGTGGAGCCGGTGCTGCGCAACCTGGAGGTGGCCACCGGCAATGCGGTGGAGGCCTCGAGGCACGTGACCAACATTGTCGCGGCGTTGGATAACCCAGACACAATCAACGATTTGCGCCAAACCGCCAAGAACGCGGCTGAACTCACGGCCACCATTGATGCGGTGGGTGGCGACGTGGTCAAGCTCACCTCCGACCCGACCTTCCTCAAGGG
>NZ_JBGKDS010000020.1:0-11367 GCF_042954325.1 Parasynechococcus sp.
AGCGATGACCGCTTGAGGTCATCGCCGAACGGCTCGGCGCGGCCCCCCAGGTGCGTGGCGAAGAAGGCCTCCACCAAGGCCGTCATGGCCAGCGCATTGCGGGGATTGGCGAGGCCATGGCCCTCATCGGGGAAGACGACAAAATCCACCGGCAGATCTCGGGCTGCCATCGCCTCCGCGATGGTTTCACTCTCCTTGAGCTTCACCCGTGGGTCGTTGGCGCCGTGGCCGAGCAGCAGAGGCCGCTGAATCCGATCCACGTGATTAATCGGAGAGATCGCATCCAAATCGACCGATCCAACCCCGATCATCCGCTCAAACACCGGCCGGCCGATCGCCCAGTACGGCGGTAAACCAGCCAACAATGTGCGCAGATTGGACGGCCCCACCTCCGCCACGGCGGCGGCAAACAGCTCGGGATCACGGGTAAGCCCGGACAGCGCCGCATATCCGCCATAGGAGGCGCCCATGATCGCCAAGCGCTTGGGATCGGCGATGCCCTGATCCACGGCCCAATTCACCGCATCGACCAGATCGTCCTGCATCCGGCCGTACCACTCCCCTTCCCCAGCCAACTGGTGGGCTTTCCCAAACCCGGTGGAACCGCGGTAATTCACGCTCATCACGTGGTAACCGCGATTCGCGAGCTGTTGGTGCTGTGGGTCGTAGCCCCAGTAATCACGAGCCTGGGGGCCTCCGTGCACCAGCAGCACCAACGGTTGAGGCCCCGAAGAGGCCAGAGGTGTGCGGGTGAGATAAGCCGGCAGACGCCGGCCATCACGGGCCTTCAGATCAAGACTCTCCATCGGCGCCAGGTCGTAACGCTCGAGCCGCGGCTGCACCGAAACAAGCTTGCGCGACCGCTGTTGACTGCGGTCCCACAACCAGTACTCAGGTGCTCGATCGGAAGCACTGACCAAAAGCAGCCAGATCCTGTCCTGACGGTCGCGATCGATCACGGCGAACTCGCGCTCCCCGACCAGACCTTGCAGGGTGGTGAGATCCCCCTTCACCGCAGGATCAAGCACCACCCGTTGGCTGCGGAGATCGGTTTCCACCAGCACCTGCGGGATCCCCCGTTCCGGATCTGACAACGCAAAGCCCACGGCACCACTGCTGGCTTGATGCACGAGTTCCGGCGGGCAGTCTGTGCCGCACTGACGCAACTGCTCACGGCTCCAGCGCACGATCCTGGGCAGATCGGCGTTGGTGGTCAGGCGGCCATACAACCAGGAATCATCACGGGTGAAGCCCAGGGGCATCGAACCAGCGGCATCATCAAAACCAAAACGCAGAAACGGTCGCCAATCGGGATCCTCCGGAAGGCGCAGCTGATAGCGAACCCCCCCCTCCTTCAGCAGTTCCATCCGTAGGTAGGGATGCCAGACACCATCCATCCGCTTCACGGCCAAGGGACGGCCGTCCTCCACCTTCGCCAGCAACCGCCGTTGGCCCGTGCTGATCGTGAGCACGTAGAGATCGTGGTAACGGGGATCGCGGTCGTTTAAGCCCACCACGAGCTCGTCGGGCACATCCCGGTCGGTCGCCTCCAATGTGGCCAACACCCCACGGGGCGGAGTGAGATCCACCATGGCGCCAGTTGTGGGATCGATGCGAACCAGCACCGTGTTTTCATCCCCATCGCCATCACGGGAGGAGATCAAATAGCGGCTGTCATGGGTCCAGCTGGCCGAACGCTGTGGCCGGGAGGTCGACTGCGTCAGCAGCCGCGGAGGTCGCTGGCCGTCGAGATCCCGCACCCAGAGGTTGAGCACACCTTTAAAAGGAGCCAGATAGACCAGGCGGGTGCCATCTGGGCTCAGATCCAGGCCACTGATCTCGGGGTTGCCAAACAGCACATCCCTGGGGATCAACGGTGGGGGCTCTGCCGCAATCGCATGGGACGCCTGAAGCGGCGTTGTCAGCAGGAGTCCCGACAAGATCAGACGACTCAGCACACCACAACAGCGCTGCATCGGTTTCCCCCGGCCATCAACGCATTGTGATGACGAAACTCAGAAGGCGCTGTGGAGCCGCTCGATCGTTTGGTCCGCCAGGGGCTGCTGCATCAGCCGTTCCACTTCCCGAACACCGGTGGGGCTGGTGACATTGATCTCACTGAGCATGCCGCCAATGACGTCAATGCCGACAAAGAACAAGCCCTCCGCACGCAATGCAGGCGTCAACGCCGCACAAATCTGATGTTCACGGTCGGTGAGCTCCGTCGCTTCCGCCTGACCCCCCACCGCCAGGTTGCTGCGGAACTCTCCGGCGGACGGACGTCGGTTGACAGCACCAAGCGGCTCCCCATCCACCAGCAAAATCCGCTTGTCACCGTCGCTCACCGCCGGGAGAAACGCCTGGGCCATCACCGGCAGCCGTTCCTGCTCGGTCACCAGTTCCAAGAGAGCCTTCAAGCCCGGAGCCTGGGCCTGTACACGGATCACACCCAGACCGGCACGACCCCCCAAGGGTTTGAGCACCACCTCACCCTGCTCCTGGGCAAAACTGGTGAGCTCTGACACCCGACCGGCCACAAGGGTGGGGGCCATCCAGCGGCTGAAACGCAGGGCCCCGAGCTTTTCGTTCCAGGAGCGCAACGCACTCGGCCGGTTCAGCACACGAACGCCAGCCCGTTCGGCCACCTCCAACAGATGGGTGGCATACAGATACGCCTCATCGACGGGTGGATCCTTGCGCATCCAGATCACGTCAAAGCCCGTGAGCGACTGCCGTTCACAGGCACCGATCCCAATCCAGGGGTCGGCCGTTACGGGCACGGCCATCGCCAACGGTTCGTCGCCTCGGGCAATCAGATCGCTGGGGGTGCAGGCCCAGATCTCATCACCTGCTCGCTGCGCCGCCTGCATCAAGGCCGCGGAGGAGTCTTTCGCAGGGTTGATCTGCTGCAGCGGATCCAGAACAAACAGCTGGCGCATGGCTCAAGCGTTGAGAAGGGGATCGAGCTTCCCGGCACGGTCGAGGGCATGCAGTTCATCGCAGCCGCCGACGTGGTGATCGTCGATGAAGATCTGAGGGACACTGCGTCGTCCATTGCCACGCTCAGCCATGGCATCACGGCCCGGCTCATCGCCGTCGACGCTGTGCTCGGTGTAGCTGACACCTTTGCGATCCAACAGTGCCTTGGCCCGCACGCAGAACGGGCAGGTCTGCCAGGTGTAGATCTCAACCTTGGCCATGGCGGGGACAACACGTCAAAGCGGACTCTATGCAGCGACTGCGCTGATAGCGTCGGAAACCAATCAGGCCCGAGTCCTTGCTGGATCTCACCGACTTCAAGCGCGACCTCTCCGAGCTCACTGACCGCCTGGGCAATGCCCAGGACTGTCTTTGACGTTCCTGCATTAAAAGCACGCCAACAGGATCTCGAGCAGCTCGCCGCACAGCCCGGCTTCTGGGACGACCAGCAGAACGCTCAGAAGCAGATGCGTCGCCTCGATGAGGTGAAAGCACAGCTGCAGCAACTCGCCGACTGGCGGGGAGCCGTCGAGGACGCCAAGGCCACCCAAGAGCTCTATGAAATGGAGCCGGATGAAGAGCTCCTCCAGGAAGCCCAGGACGGGCTGAACCAGCTGCGCCTGGCCCTGGACCGCTGGGAGCTGGAGCGACTGCTCAGCGGTGAGTACGACAAAGAGGGGGCTGTTCTCAGCATCAACGCCGGTGCCGGTGGCACCGATGCCCAGGACTGGGCGCAGATGCTGCTGCGGATGTACACCCGCTGGGCGGAAGACCACGGCATGCGCGTGACCGTCGACGAACTCTCCGAAGGGGAGGAAGCGGGGATCAAGAGCGCCACGATCGAGATCGAAGGGCGCTATGCCTACGGCTACCTGCGCAACGAGAAAGGCACTCACCGCCTGGTGCGGATTTCACCGTTCAACGCCAACGACAAGCGCCAGACCAGCTTTGCCGGTGTGGAGGTGATGCCCAAGATCGAGGAAGACGTCAAGCTCGACATCCCTGAAAAGGATCTCGAGATCACCACCAGTCGTTCGGGTGGAGCTGGCGGTCAGAACGTGAACAAGGTGGAAACCGCTGTGCGGATCCTGCACATCCCCACCGGCCTGTTCGTGCGCTGCACCCAGGAACGCTCGCAGCTGCAGAACAAGGAAAAGGCGATGGCGTTGCTGATGGCCAAGCTGTTGGTGATCGCCCAGGAACAGCGGGCGGCGGAAATCGCCGATATCCGCGGCGACATCGTGGAGGCGGCCTGGGGGAACCAGATCCGCAACTACGTCTTCCATCCGTATCAAATGGTCAAAGACCTGCGCACCCAGGAAGAGACCAACGATGTGCAAGCCGTGATGGATGGGTCGCTCGACCCCTTCATCGATGCCTCCCTTCGCCAGGGTGTCGACCGCCCCGGCGCCGATGCCGACAGCTGAGCAGCGATGAGCCCCGACCCCGAGACCAACCCAGTCAGCAGCCCACCCAGCAGCCCGCCACCGAGCTTCGTCAAACAGGCGATGCGCAACATGGTGCGCAAAGGCAGCAAGAGCCTGTTTCACTTCGGGCTCACCGCAGCCGGATTTCTCGGCTTCATCGTTCTGGTCGCCTGGCTGGGCCGGCCGACCCTGCCTTCGTGATGCCGGAACTGGCGCCGCTGCTGATCGATCTCGCGCTGGATCCGGGCCCCACCGAGGGGATTCCGGAACTGCCGGGGCCGTCCCGTTGGGACGCTGAATTGCACAGCTGGCTCGACGCCATCCGCAACGATCCCCATCTCGATTGCCCGGAGGCCGTGCGCCAGGCCGATGAACTGAGCCTTGGCTTGCGATTTTGCGACGACGCGGCCATCGCCGAACTCAACCAGACCTGGCGTCAGCGCAACGGCCCCACCGATGTTCTGTCCTTCGCAGCCCTGGACGACCTCCCCGATGATCTCGCCCAACCCAGCCTCGAACTGGGCGACATCATCATTTCGATCGACACGGCCCGCCGCCAAGCGGCTGAGCATGGCCACAGCCTGTTGGATGAGCTGCGCTGGCTCTTGAGCCACGGCCTGCTCCATTTGCTGGGATGGGATCACCCCGATGACGGTGCCCTGTCAGTGATGTTGCGCCAACAAGAGCTTCTGCTTGCCATCAGCCATAACATTTGGACCCGGGAGCCCCACCCGGTGGTCAGCCAGGTCAACAGCGATGCCCACTGACAGTTCGATCCAGACCGCCGAACAATCCACCGAGGAGTTCACCGCCATGCCATCGGGAGGCAGTCGAGCGGTTCGACGCGGCAGCTGGCGCATTGCCGGCGACCTACCGGCGAGCTTCCGCTACGCCGCCCAAGGGCTGGGCTACGCCTTCATCAGTCAGCGCAACTTCCGGATCCATGTGATCACCGGTGCTGTGGTCTTTGGTCTGGCGACCTGGCTGCAGCTCGATCTGATCCGTCTGTCGGTGCTGATGCTTACGGTGGCAGCTGTCCTGGTTCTGGAACTGCTGAACACGGCCATCGAAGCCGTGGTGGACCTCGCCATCGGGCGACGCTTCCACCCCTTGGCCCGTATCGCCAAGGACTGTGCGGCAGCGGCGGTTCTCGTTGCTGCCATCAGCGCGCTGATGATTGCCGCCTTCCTGCTCCTGCCACCCCTGCTCGTTCAGCTGGGGATCTGACTCCGCACCATCCGACACCGCACCAACACCGATGCTGCTGGTCATCGATAACTACGACAGCTTCACCTTCAACCTGGTGCAGTACTTCGGGGAGCTGGCCCCGCACCATCCTCTGGCCGCGGATCTGCGCGTGCATCGCAATGACGAGCTGAGCCTGGAACAGATCCGTGCGCTGCAGCCCGACGCCATCCTGCTCTCCCCTGGCCCGGGGGATCCCGATCAATCGGGGGTGTGCCTGGAGGTGCTGAAGCAACTCTCCCCAACGGTGCCCACCCTCGGCGTCTGCCTCGGACATCAGGCTCTGGCCCAGGTGTACGGCGGAACCGTGGTGCGCGCCCATGAGCAGATGCACGGCAAAACCTCCCCGGTGCTGCATGGCGGTGAAGGCGTGTTCAGCGGCCTGCCCCAACCTCTGACCGCCACCCGTTATCACTCCCTGATCGCTGACCGCGACAGTCTTCCGGACTGCCTGGAGATCACCGCCTGGCTCGAGGACGGCACGATCATGGGCCTGCGGCACAGGCAGTACAACCACCTGCAGGGGGTGCAATTCCACCCCGAAAGTGTCTTGACCGAATCCGGCCATCAACTGTTGGCCAATTTCCTGCGGGAAGCCGAGGGATAACGCTGTTAGCGTCCAGGCGTCCCGTCCCTGCGCCATGACCGTCCTGCAACGCTTGCTGACCGCTGCAGCCGGCCTGGCCCTGAGCGTCCCCACGGCCAGCCTGGCTGCCACGGGAGTGACCATCAGCAGCTATGGCCAACGCGCCCTGCTGATCCAAGGCGGTGGCCAATCCGTGCTGCTCAACCCTTACAAAGCCGTGGGCTGCGCCACGGGCTTGAACGAACCACGGGTGAATGCCGGGGTGGTGCTGGCCAACTCAGAACTCGCCGATGAAGGGGCCCGGGGCATTGCCGGCGGCCGCTTTCTGGTGCAGCCGGGCTCCTACCGGATCGGTGGCCTCACCCTGGAAGGGTTCGCCAGTCCCCATGACCGCATCGGCGGTCGCCGCTTCGGTCAGGCCACCCTCTGGCGCTGGCAACAGGGTGGACTCAATTTTGCCCACCTCGGCGCCACCGCCGGACCGCTCTCCGGTGAGGACAAGGTGCTGCTGGGGCGCCCGGATGTGCTGATCATCGGTGTGGGCGGTGGCAGCAAGATCTACGACGGTGCGGAAGCTGCCGCGGTGGTGGAAGCACTCAACCCACGCCGGGTGATCCCGGTGCAGTACGTGAGTGGTGGCGCACCGGAGAACTGCGATCAAGAGGGCCTGCAACCGTTCCTCGATGCCATGCGAGGCACCACCGTGCGCAACGGCGGACGCAGCATCAGCCTCCCAGCTCAGCTGGGGGATGGCACCGTCATCGAGGTGCTGCGCTGAGCCAAGCGCCCAGCCGGATGCGGTCCCAACCGTCCATCAAAGCCAACAGCAGCACCACCCTCGCCTTCTGGGGACTGAGGGTTCCCGCGGGCAGCAAGCCCAGGCGGGCGTGGCTCTCACAGCGGTGCACGGGTCCAGCCCCGCAGCGATTGGCCCGCAGCATCAGCGGCATGGCCCCCGGCCAGGCCTCCAGGGCCTGGCGCTCCACCACCGACAATTGCCCAGCCCCGGTGCCGGTGAACACCAGCCCGGTGACGCCGGACTGCAGGAGCAGAGGGATCAACTGCGCCGGTGGTTCCACGCAGCCGTGCAGGATCGCAACCTGAGGCCAGGGCCCAAGCGACGTTAAGGATGCAAAGGCGGCCGACCCTGCGGAAGAACCGGGTTTCGGCAGATGCACCCCCGCGTCATCGACCCAGCCCAGGGAAGCCCCATCCCGACTGCTGAAGGCGGCCACCCCCTGGGTGGCGGCCTTCGTCACCGCCCGCGCGCCATGGATCTCACCATCCATCACCACCAGCACGCCATGGCCGATCGCCGCAGGGCTCACCGCCGTTTGCACCGCTTGAAACAGGTTGAGCGGACCATCGGCACTGAGGGCCGTGGCCGGGCGCATCGCCCCCACCAGCACCACCGGCCGGGGATCATCGATCAACAGCTGCAGCAACCAGGCGGTTTCCTCCAGTGTGTTGGTGCCATGGGTGATCACCACTGCATCGAAGCGATCGGGATCCGCCAGGGCGGTACGCAGCCGCTGATGCAGCTGCTGCCAATGGCTGAACAGCAGATCGGCGCTGTCGACATTCGCGACCTGCTCAACTGTGATCTCGGCCAGGCTGTTGAGCTCCGGCACCGCCTCCACCAACGCTGTTCCTGGCAGGGCACCAGCGGTATAGGCATTGAGATCGGTGCTGTCCCCGCCGCGGCCGGCGATCGTGCCACCGGTGCAAAGCAGCAGAACGCGCATCAGGCTGCGAGTCCGTCGATGCGTCGGTACGCCTCCATGAAGCGCTGCATCTGGCTGGTGGTGCCGATGCTCACCCTGAAACAGCCATCAATCAGGGGCTTGCCCGCCATCGAGCGCACCAGGATTCCTGCTTCCCGCAACGCCGCATCCACCTCCGCCACCGGGCGCTGGGGCCAGATCAGCAGGTAGTTCCCGCCATCGCAGTGGTGGCGCACGCCCGCGTCCCGCAGCGCCTGCAGGGTCCAGTCGCGGGCCCGCAGCACCTCGGCCACGTAAGCGTCCACATACGACTGATCGGCCAACGCAGCAAATGCCGCGGCCACGGCCACACTGTTGACGTCGTAGGGCCCCGTGACGCGGCTGACCCGGTCGACCACATCGGCGTGGCCGATGGCAAAGCCGATGCGCAGACCCGCCAAACCGGCCGTCTTGGCCAGGGACCGGAACACCAGCAGGTTGGGTGTGGCCGTGAAATCAGCGCTTGGCAGCACGCTGTCTCCGGTGAAGGCCTCGTAGAGCTCATCCACCACCACCAAGGTGCCCGGGGCTGAGGCCGCCAAAGCGATCACCTGATCCGCTGGCAAGCGCGTGCCGGTGGGATTGTTGGGGTTGCAGATCAGCAGCAACCGGGGCGAGCGGGCCGCCAACGCCTCCTGAATGGCAGCGAGGGGGAAGTCGAACGTCTCCCCTTGGTAGGGAATCGCCTCGATCGTCATGCCCTGCATCCCGGCGCAGGGGCTGTAGTACCCAAAGGTGGGCGCTGTGGTCAGCAACGTCTCACCGGCATCGCCATAGGCCTGAAACACCGCATGGATGGCGGCATCCACGCCGTTGAACAGGCCCACCTGAGCAGGCGTCAATCCCGGCCGGCAGCCGCTTTCCAGCAGGTTCTGGAGCAAGGCCTCCCGCAGGCCGTCGTACTCCGGATACACGGCGATCTCTTCGCTGCTGAAGTGGCGCAGCGCCTGGGCCACCAGGGGGCTGGGGCCAATCGTGTTTTCGTTGAAATCCAGCCGCAGCATCTGGCGGCGGCCCTCCAGCGGCGCGCTGTAGGCCTTGAGCTGCTCCACGGCAGCGCGAGCGGCCGGAGCACCATTTGGTGTGAACGGTTGGATGGTGTCGCTCACATGCGGTCCAGGGTGGCGATGCCCAGCAGTCCGAGACCCAGTCTGAGGGTGTCAGCCGTCAAACGGCAGAGGGCGAGGCGGGATGCCAGGGCTTCAGGATCGGCCTTGAGCACCGGCACCTGGTCGTAGAAGCGGTTGAACACCTGGCTGGGCTCGAACAAATAGCTGCACAACCGGTTGGGCAGCAGCTCCTCCTCCACCTCAGCGATCACGGCATCGAACTTCAGCAGCTCCCGCACCAGGGCCCATTCCTGGGGCTCCGTGAACTGAAGCTGGGCCGTGGAACCATCCAGATCACCCCCCTTACGGGCGATGCCGGCGATGCGCACGACGGCATAGAGCAGATAGGGCGCCGTGTTGCCCTGCAACGCCAGCATCCGGTCGAAGGAGAACTGGTAATTGGTGATCCGGTTCTGGCTGAGGTCGGCGTATTTCACCGCCGCCAGGCCAACGGTGCCGGCCACGTGGTTAATGAAGTCGTCGGATTCGCTGCGCTCCTCCTCCTTCAGGCGGGAGCGCAGATCGGTCTCGGCCCGCTCGACCGCTTCATCCAGCAGATCCCGCAAGCGCACGGTGTCGCCGGCGCGGGTCTTGAGCTTCTTGCCGTCCTCCCCCTGCACCAACCCGAAGGGCACGTGCTCGAGGCGAGCGCCGTCCGGGATCCAGCCGGCCCGTTCAGCCACCTGGAACACCCCGGCGAAATGATTGGCCTGGCCGGCATCGGTCACGTAGATGACCCGGCGGGCGCCATCGCCATCCGGAGCTGCACCAAAGCGGTAGCGGATCGCCGCCAGGTCGGTGGTGGCGTAATTGAAGCCACCGTCGCTCTTACGCACGATCACCGGCAGGGGGTTGCCGTCCTTGCCGGTCACCCCCTCGAGGAACACACACCGGGCCCCGTCATCGGTCACCAGCAGATCAGCCGCCGCCAGCCCCTCCAGGACCGCCGGTAGGAACGGGTTGTAGAACGACTCGCCCCGCTCGCTCAGGCGGATGTCGAGCCGGTCGTAGATCTTCTGGAACTCCCGCCGCGATTGGTCACAGAGCAGGCCCCACGCCTTGAGCGACACCGGGTCACCCCCTTGCAGCTTCACGACCTCATCGCGGGACGTGGTCTGGAACGCCTCGTCGTCATCGAAGCGCTTCTTGGCTTCGCGGTAGAACGCCACCAGGTCCCCGAGATCCACGGCATCGGCGGTCTCCAGGGCTTCGGGCGCCACCTGCTTGAGATGGGTGATCAGCATCCCGAACTGGGTGCCCCAGTCGCCCACATGGTTCAGCCGCAGCACCGGATGGCCGCGGAACTCCAGCACCCGCGCCAGCGAGTCGCCAATGATCGTGGAGCGCAGGTGCCCCACGTGCATCTCCTTGGCGATGTTGGGGCTGGAAAAATCCACCACCACCGGGGTGGAGGACTCCACAGCGGGGACCCCGAGCCGGGGATCCTGCAGGCGGCTCTGGATTTCAGCCGCCAGACGCTCGGGGCGGATCGTGAGGTTGATGAAGCCGGGACCAGCGATCTGGGGCTCCAGGCACAGATCTGTGAAGGCGGGATCGGCCTGCAGCTGCTCCACAATCGCCGTGGCGATCTGCCGTGGCGCCTGCTTCAACGGTTTGGCCAGGGGCAGCGCACCGTTGGCCTGGAAGTCGCCGAATTCCGGCTTGCTGGCGGGGGCCAGCTGGGGATCCAGCACCGCATCGGCCTCAGGGAACGCCCGTTGCATCGCCGCCCGCAGCTGGGCATCCAGGGACTGGGACAGGCTGAGCATGGGCAGTGCGTGGCCGGAGGAAACCGGCTCTGATCATCCCTCTTCAGGTGAAACGCATGCTCAGGTCCAACCAGCGGCTGCGGGTGACCGGCGCGCTGGTGGAGATCAGATCGATGCCGGTGGCGGCGTAGGCCTGCAACTGCTCGGGCTGAATGCCGGAGGCCTCCAGCACCACCCCACGGTCGCTGCAGTCCCGCAGACGCGGCACCAGCTGCATGAGCTGCTCGGGGCTGAATTCATCCAGCAGCACCCCATTGGCGCCCGCCTGCACCGCCTCCAGCGCCTGGGCTTCGGTCTCGGCTTCCACAATCACGGCCGCGGGCCAAGGGGCCTGCGCGCGCACGGCCGCGATGGCCGCCGTGATGCCCCCCGCCCAGGCGATGTGGTTCTCCTTGAGCATGGCCGCGTCATCCAGCCCCATGCGGTGGTTGGTGCCGCCGCCGCAGCGCACCGCGTATTTCTCCAGCAGGCGAAGCCCAGGGGTGGTCT
>NZ_JBGKDS010000021.1:0-35732 GCF_042954325.1 Parasynechococcus sp.
CCCGAAGGACTACGACCTGCATGCCTGGGCGGAGGTCTACCTGCCCGGGGCGGGCTGGCGCGGCTTTGATCCCAGTGCCGGCATGGAAATCAACGAGCACTATGTGGTGCTGGCCACCTCCTCCAAGCCGGAACTCACCGCAGCCGTGAGCGGCAGCTTCAGCGGTCCCCCCGGAACAGCCAGTGAACTGAACTGGAAGATTCAGATCACTGAGGAAGCCTCCGGAACGGAAACCTGCTCACGCAACCTGGTTCAGGCCGCCTGAAGCAAAGGTTCCACACCGTGCAACTGGGGCTTCCGAGCAGAGCGATGGGTGGCCGCCATCAAGGCCGGGATCTCGGCGCTGTTGTAGACGCGAAATTCCTGCACCAGAGAAGCGCCTTCCTCACGAACCGCCTGGTTCAAAACGACGGAACCATCGGGATCGGAGATCGAGCGATGGAAGGTGCCGGGGGGAATACGCAGGATGTCACCACCGCTTTCGAGCCGAACAATGTGAAACGGCTGTTCCCAGGCCAAATTCACCAAAAAGAACGTCCGGCCGCCACTGGCCGCCAACAGATTGTCCTCCTGATGCGGATGCAAATAGAACTGCCAAGCTCCGCTGTCGACCGCGTCGGGCGGACTGACCGCTGGTCCGCTGTGAATGACCAGATCCCTGGCATTGGACGTCGCCACGGTGACGTCGAAAAAGCGCACGGATGGGGTGTCCCGAAATCGTTGAAAAGGAAGCAGTTCGAACATCACCCGTGGGCCTGATCCAGGCCCGATTGCTGGCCCGGTTGTACCGGGGTTTCCCCGGACAAACGGTGGCGTCGGCAACGGTTCAACCGCCTAAATACGCCATTTCGGCATGGGGTCGGTCCGGTGGCGTTTCAGCGCGCTGTTCGCTGTAGCGATCGTGGCGATCGTGCCAAAGGGCAACCAGACGCTGCCGAAGCCGATGCTCATCCTGCAAATGGGGTCGTAAATCCACTCCAGTTGCAGCGAACAAACAGGTGAAGGCCTGCCCATCGGCGGTGACGCGAAGGCGATTGCAATCCCCGCAGAACGGCTCACTGATTGAAGCGATCACAGCGACGGCTCCATGGCCATCGCTAAATCGCCAGCGTCGGGCCGTTCCTCCGATCCCCCGGCCCAGAGCCTCGAGCGGCCAATGGGCATGGATGCGCTGGATCATCTCGGCCGCCGGCACAACCTGCTCTGGACCCCAGCCGTTGCGATTGCCGACATCCATATATTCGATCAGCCGCAATTCCACCCGCCGCTGTCGCGCCAGCTCCACCAGAGGAAGGAGCTGATCATCGTTGACGCCTCGCTGGATCACGGCGTTGAGCTTCAAAGCACCCGATCGAGGATCAAACCCTGCGGCCCGGGCCGCCTCCAACCCTGCCAACACCTGTTGAACGAGTCGTGTGCCGGCCTCAGCCCCGCCGCGCAGGCCGGCCATCCGGGCCGCCAACGGCCCGTCCACGGCATCGAGGCTGATCGTGATCCGATCAAGGCCAGCAGCCCACAGGGCACTGGCCCGTGCTTCGGTCAACAGCACACCATTGGTGGTCAGGGCAATGTCGCGCAATCCCTGCAACGGGTGAGCGGGTGTGGCACGTCCTTCGGTCACACGCTGCAGAAGGGGCAGCAAACGACGGCTCAGCAACGGTTCACCACCGGTCAACCGCAGGGTGTGGATGCCAAGGCCACAACCGACACGAATCAGCCGGACCTGCTGCTCAAGGGTCAGCAGGTCCGGAGGGTCAGCGTCATCGGGGCAGCAATAAGGACACGCCAAATTGCAACGCCCCGTCAATGACAGCCGTAGGACCCCAAGGGGTCGCCCATGCCGGTCAGCAGGCAATGGCGCAATGCTCATGGTTCCAACGCTGACAGATCTCGAGGACGGTTGACGTTCAGCAGTGCATCCGCCGGCATCCGCACCCGCTGATATGGGACGTGCTCCATCCAGGCCAGCCAACGGCGCTCGCCGGAGTCCAGACAACACCGCAATGCCGTTTGAAAGGGCTGCCCAGACGGAATGATCGCCAGCAACGGTTGGAGACGCATGCCGTCATCGGCCACCGCCATCGCATGGGGCTGCTCCATCCAGGCCGCCACAAGCCTCTGAAGAATCGGTGCCGTCAACTGGGGCATGTCGACCGGACAGACCAGCAAAGGCTCGCCATCACGCTCAGACAGGACCTTGGACAACGCCATCAGTGGCCCCTCCCAAGGCTCCGGCTCCAGCACCAGATCGACATTGCTCCAACCAGACAACAGCGCAACGTGGCTGGCATGCCGGGTCAGCACCATCACCGGCAGACCCGCTTGCTGCAGGACACCCACCAGCGCCGTCAACCAGACGCCACCGCTGGGATGCGGCATCAGGGCCTTGTCCTGCCCCATGCGTCGACTCATGCCTCCGGAGAGCACCAAGGCCCGAAGGGACTGAGGCCACAAGCGATCGCCTGACATCAAATCCATCAATCAGCGCATCAAATTGCGGTAACAAGCACTACCAAGCAAAGCGTGAGAATTTTTTCTGATCACATCCATCAGTCTGCTTAATGCTCAGCGAGGCACACATTTTCATTGTTTAGTAACAGAAATGACCAACCAGCACGGCGTGAACCTGTTGAGTAGCTGGGCGAGGCGGCCTCACTTTTTGACCGCCCAGACTCACCCCCGGCGAAGCTGACTTTTGAACCCCGGGGCGCTCACTCACCCTAGAAATGCTTGGCGATCTCTGGTCGTTCCAAGGGAGATATCGGACCCTTCATCTCACTTGGATCGCTTTTTTCCTCACCTTTGTTGTCTGGTTCAACCTCGCTCCCTTAGCGACCACCGTCAAAGCCGATCTGGGCCTTGATATCGGCCAGATCCGCACAGTGGCCATTTGCAACGTGGCCCTGACCATTCCTGCACGCGTGCTGATCGGCATGCTGCTGGACAAATTTGGGCCGCGGATCACCTACTCCTCGATTCTGGTCTTTTCGGCCATCCCCTGCCTGCTGTTTGCATCAGCACAAGACTTCAACCAATTGGTGGTGGCCCGTCTGCTGCTGTCCATCGTTGGCGCCGGCTTTGTCATCGGCATCCGCATGGTGGCCGAATGGTTCCCTCCGAAGGAAATCGGCCTTGCTGAAGGAATTTATGGCGGCTGGGGCAACTTCGGTTCCGCCTTTTCCGCCCTCACGATGGTGGCCCTCGCCGGCTTCCTCTCCTTCTCCGGTGGTTTTGAGCTGCCCACGGGCGCCATCCTCAATTGGCGTGGTGCCATTGCCCTGACGGGAATCATCTCCGCCGTCTACGGCGTCTTCTACTTCTTCAACGTCACCGATACCCCTCCAGGCAAGACCTACCAGCGCCCCGCCAAGACGGCCGGCCTGGAAGTCACCTCGATGCGCGACTTCTGGGGTCTGCTGGGCATGAATGTGCCCTTCGCCGCGATTCTCTGCGTTCTCTGCTGGCGCCTCTCCAAGGTGGGCTTCCTCACCGCTGCCACCTATCCCGTGGCCCTCGGTGCCGTCGCCGTCTGGTTTGCGTTCCAGACCTGGGGAATCATCCGCACCAACCGCGAGCTGATCCTCGGCAACAAGGTCTATCCGAAAGAAGACCGCTACGAGTTCCGCCAAGTGGCGATCCTCGAGCTCACCTACATCGTGAACTTCGGCTCTGAACTGGCCGTGGTTTCGATGCTGCCCACCTTCTTTGAAACCACCTTCGATTTGCCGAAGGCCACCGCCGGAATCCTGGCGTCCTGTTTCGCCTTCGTGAACCTGGTGGCTCGCCCCGCCGGCGGTCTGATCTCCGACAAAGTCGGCAGTCGCAAAAACACCATGGGCTTCCTCACCGCCGGACTCGGCGTGGGTTACCTGGTGATGAGCATGATCAAGCCCGGCACCTTCTCCGGTTCCACTGGAATTTTCGTGGCCGTGGTGATCACGATGCTGGCGTCCTTCTTCGTTCAGTCCGGTGAAGGCGCCACCTTCGCGCTGGTGCCCCTGGTCAAACGTCGCGTCACCGGTCAGGTGGCCGGTCTGGTCGGTGCCTACGGCAACGTCGGTGCTGTGACTTACCTGACCATCTTCAGCCTGCTGCCGATGTGGATGGGCGGCGGCGGCGAACCCACCCCCGAGGTGATCGCGGCCTCCAACAGCGCCTTCTTCCAGATCCTGGGCGTCGCCGGTCTGATCGTGGCCTTCTTCTGCTTCTTCTTCCTCAAGGAGCCCAAGGGCTCCTTCGCGGAACTGCACGAAGGCGAAACCGCCTGAGATCTCCTCAGACCATGCGTGTCCGCACGCAGCTCATCCCGGGGCTTCGGCCCCGGGCTTTTGTTCTTTCCAGTGCTCTCTGAATGACCGACGCCCCCCGCAGCGTGCACAGCCAGTGCCCCTACTGCGGGGTGGGCTGCGGCCTGGAACTGATGCCACCGGCCGTGAAAGGCCAGGCGGTGCGACGGGATGCAGAAGGCAATCCGATGTGGACGGCCCGCGGCGATCGCAGCCATCCCTCCAGCCTGGGGCAGGTCTGCATCAAAGGGGCCACCGTCGGTGAAACCCTCGCCCGCGGACGTCTACGCGAGCCCCTGTTTCGCACCACTCTCGAGGAGCCCTTCCAACCCATCAGCTGGGATGCTGCGCTGGAACGGATCACCAGCCAGATCCAGGCCAGCGTGGCCCGACGCGGCCATGCCGATGGCATCGCCATGTATGGCTCCGGCCAATTCCACACCGAGGACTATTACCTCGCCCAAAAACTGCTCAAGGGTGCCCTGGGCACCAACAACTTCGACGCCAACTCACGGCTCTGCATGAGCTCGGCCGTGGCGGGATACACCCGCAGCCTGGGGTCCGATGGACCACCCAGCTGCTACGAGGATCTCGACCATTGCAGCGTGGCGTTCCTGATCGGCACCAACACCGCTGAGTGCCATCCGGTGTTGTTCCAGCGCCTGCTGAAACGCAAGAAGCGGAACCCGGGCAGCGTCACGATCGTGGTGGTGGACCCCCGCCGCACCGACACCGCCAAAGCGGCGGACATCCACTTACCGATTGCTCCCGGCAGTGATCTGGCTCTGCTCCACGGCATCGCCCACCTCGTCCTGCGGGAGAACGGCCAGGACCCGGCCTTCATCGACGATCACACCGAGAATTACGACGCTTTTTTCGACGTCGCGGCCCGCTGGACCCCCAGGCGGGTCGCCCGTTTCTGCAACATCCCTGAGAAGCGACTTCGGGACGTTGCTCAGCTGTTCCATCGGCGCGAGCGCGTGCTCAGTCTCTGGTCGATGGGAGTGAACCAACGCCGAGAAGGCACAGCTGTGGTGCAAGGCGTGATCAATCTGCACCTGCTCACGGGCCAGATCGGCAAGGAAGGGACGGGTCCCTTTTCCCTCACGGGGCAGCCCAATGCCATGGGAGGACGCGAGGCCGGAGGCCTCGCCCATCTGCTGCCGGGCTATCGGCTCGTCACCCATGCGCAGCACCGCACCGAGGTTGAACAGGCCTGGAAAATCGAACCTGGACGCATCGCCTCCAAACCGGGCCTGGCCGCTTGGCAACAGGTCGAAGCGATGGAACGAGGCGAGCTTGATCTCTGGTGGGTGGCAGCCACCAACCCCTTGGTGAGCATGCCGGATCTCGATCGCGTCAAAGCAGCGATGGGCAACTGCCCGCTGGTGGTGGTGAGTGAGGCCTACGCCGATTCAGAGACATCCCACTACGCCCACCTGCTGCTGCCAGCCGCCCAGTGGAGTGAGAAAGCCGGCGCCATGACCAACTCCGAACGGCGTGTCACCTATTGCCCTGCCTATCGACGGCCCTTCGGCGAAAGCCGGCCGGACTGGGCGGTCTTTGCCGAGGTCGGCCGCCGCTTGGGCTACAGCGAACAGTTCAACTTCGATTCAGCCGCGGAGGTTTACGCCGAATTCACTGCTCTCACCCAAGGCCGCCTCTGTGATGTCAGCGGCCTCAGCCATGCCCTCCTGGACGACGAGGGTCCGCAGCAATGGCCGTACCCAATCGGGTCCCAGCCAAGCCAAACCGCAAAACGTCTCTACGGCGATCACCACTTCGCCACCCCCAGTGGCCGTGCCCGCTTCGGGACGGACCAGCCCCTCGGACTGGCGGAACCGCCCTGCGACACCTATCCACTGGTGCTCACGGTGGGCCGCTACCTCGGGCAATGGCACACGATGACCCGCACCGGGAAGGTGGAACGGCTGCAAAACATGCATCCAGAACCCCTGCTGGAGATCCACCCAACCGACGCCCAGGAGCTCAAACTCCGCCACGGAGAACTCGCGGCGATCAGCTCACGGCGTGGGCACCTCACCGCCAAGGTGAACGTGACCGACAGAATCCGACGTGGGTCTGTGTTCCTGCCCATGCACTGGGGTTTCACCCAGGACAAGGCCTGTGAAGCCAACACCCTGATGCACGATCAGGCCTGTCCCATCTCCAAGCAGCCGGAACTCAAAGCCTGCGCAGTGATCGTGGCCCCGGCTGTGTCCGTGGTGAAGCCAGCGGAACAGGAAAAGGGACGCCTTGAGGCTCTCCGGCGCCTGCTCACCCCAGCACTTCGTTGAACGCCGCCTCCAGGTTGTGATGGTCGTGCCCGGGGCGGACCAACTTGCAAAAGGCAAAACGCTCGAGCTCATTCATCGCGGCCCAGCGCTCTGGGGTGAGCGACACATCGCTCTGAAGCGCCGCCGTGGCAATCGATGGCGGCACAGCATCCTGCTGCTGCCATGGCTCCTCAACCGCCGCTGAACAATCAGCGGCCAGACCATCCGCCATCTCCGCCGTGCAGCGGCGGAGATGGTCTCGGAGCAGCGCCAACGCCGCAGCATCATCAGCCCAATCAACGAGCTCCTGGCGCTGCACCGGCGTGAGGGCCAACCAGTGATTGAGCTTCAACTTCAAGCCGATGAGGTCAAGCTTGCGACGCACACAGAGGGGGATACATCGCCAACCTCCGATGAAATCCTGCTCAAAAGCAAAACAATGACGCGCCGGATCGAATTGACGATGACGGTCCATCTGATCACGCCTCGGTCCAGAACAGAACCAGTCTGGATCTTGGTGTTCTAGGCAACAACTAAAACAACCTCCACAGAAGACATTGGTGGCAACGAATCAAGACATCGTGCGCTTCGCTCTGTCTCTGGGAATGCTGCTGGGGCTGTCACATGGCTGGGTGGTTTCTGAAAGCCGCGCTTCAGAGAACACCGACGGCATTGGTTTCGTAAAAACTGTTAAATCAGCGACAGGATTCAACCCATTCGGTAGCGATTCACACCAATCGTTTCCATACTGATTGTCGATTCATCGGCATCAGTCGTGTCCCATAGCGTTTCTACGACCGCCCGCAGCCCGGTCACCATCGCCGCCGGCTTCCTCGGCGCATTCGTCGTCGGATCCCTGGCTGTTCAACTGATCAACAGTCAGACCACACACCATCAGGCACCCAACACAGGGGTCGAGCCGGTGATTGCCGGCCAGGCCGCCATGTGGTCCGCCCTCGGCGATCGTGATCTGTCGACCCGCATCACCACGGCGGCAGCTGAAGCCCCGCGGGCCAACGTCGAACCCGTCGTCGGCTCCGAGGCAACGCTTTGGTCAGCCCTGGGCGACCGTTAACGCCTCACCCCCAACACAGCGCACCCGTGTTCAACCGTCGTTCGTTTCTGCTCAGTTGCGGACTGACGGCCACGGGGCTGCTCGGTAGCAAAGCGGCGGCGGCGGAGCTTGATCTTCGAGCCTGCCGGCCAGCGGATCCGCTCACAGCCTTGCAGCAGGGCAATGCTCGTTTTGCTGCGGCCTGGCAAGCCAGCAATGCCGCCACCGCCGAAGAGCGCAGCCATGCGATGGCCGGACTGTGGCAAGACAACTGCTACGTGCCCTCAAGCGCACTCCGGACCGGGCAAGCACCGTGGGCATCGATTCTGTGTTGCGCGGATTCCCGCGTGGCACCGGAGTGGATTTTTGATGCGGTCCCCTCCGATCTCTTCGTGATCCGCAGTGCCGGCAACACCGCCTTCGACGAAGCCATCGCCTCCCTCGAATACGCGGTCAGCGTGCTGCAAACTCCACTGATTCTTGTGATGGGTCACAGCGGTTGTGGAGCGGTGACGGCAGCCCGCAGTGATGCACCGCTCACCCCGCTGCTCGATGCGCTCGTGGAACCCATCCGTGCCCTGCATCAGCCAGGGGACACCCTCGACGCTGCCATCCGCAACAACGCCAGGCACAGCGCCCAACAACTGACGGCACGCAGTGCACTCCTCGCCGAGGCCGCGGCCTCCAATCAGCTGACCATCCGCAGTGCCCATTTCGACATCGGCAGCGGCACCGTCACCATGATCTGACCATGAACAACAACCTCAGCCATCTCAACCAAGCCGGTGAGGTGCACATGGTCGATGTCGGCGACCGCCAGCCCACCCGCCGCGAAGCGCATGCCCAGGGCACCATCACGATGCAGGCCGACACCCTCGATCTGATCCGTCGTGGAGAAACACCCAAAGGGGATCTGCTGGCCACGGCGCGCATTGCTGCCATTCAGGCCGCCAAACGAACCTGGGAGCTGATCCCCTTGTGTCACCCGCTGCCCCTCAGCGGAATGGACGTCAGCATCGCAACCGACGCCGACTTGCCTGGCCTCGTGCTCAGCTGCCGCTGCCGCACCACGGGCCAAACGGGCGTGGAGATGGAAGCGATGACAGCGGTCTCCATCGGCCTTCTCACCCTGTACGACATGCTCAAAGCCGTCGATCCAGGGATGACGATCGGCGCCATCCAGTTGATGCACAAAGACGGAGGCCGCAACGGTGTCTGGACACGCTGAGCCCTACGGGCGCGAAGGCCTGCCTCTCCATGAGGCCCGCGAACAGGTGCTGGCTGCGGTCGAACCGCTGCAGGGTGCCGTCACCCTGCCCCTGGCGAACGCCCTGGGGCGCGTGAGTGCCACGGCGGTTCGCGCAGCGGAGGCGGTGCCCGGCTTCCGGGCCTCGATCATGGATGGCTACGCCCTGGGCCAGAACAGCCAACCCAAGGCCGGTGACACCTGGGTCCTGACCGGTCGCTCCGCCGCAGGCCACCCCTTCAACGGCACCCTGACGGCCGGGGAATCGATTCGAATTCTCACCGGCGCTCCGCTTCCCGAAGGTGCTGGCTGGGTTCTGCCGCAGGAATTGATGCAGGTCGACGGCACACGTCTCACCCTGGTGAAAGAGGCATCTGATCGCCCCTGGATCCGTGCCGAAGATGATGAATGCGGCCGCAATGACCTGCTGCTTGAACCGGGGCAACGCCTGGGGCCGGCGGATCTGGCGCGACTGGCCGGATGTGGCATCGCTGAGCTGTCGGTGCACCGGCAACCCAGGATCGGCTTGCTGATCAGCGGAGATGAACTGGTGGCAGCCGGTAGCCCAAGGCCACCGGGCGCGATCTGGGAAAGCAACGGAACGCTTCTGGACACGATGCTGCGCTCCCTTGGCCAGACCGTGGCCGAACATCGCGTGGTGGCCGACCAGCTGGAAGCCCTGTCCTCAGCCCTGCAAACCCTGGCCGCCACATGCGACGTGGTGGTGAGCACCGGTGGCATTTCCGCCGGCGACAGTGACTGGATCCGTCCCCTGGTCGACGAACTCGGCGAGGTGGCGTTCTGGAAACTCTTTCTGCGACCGGGTCGACCCTTCGCTTTCGGTCGGCTGGGAGAGGGTGTTCCTTTCTTCGGCCTGCCCGGCAATCCGGTCGCCGCGGCCATCACCGGCTTGCAACTGCTCTGGCCGGCGCTGCAGCGGTTGGAGGGGCAGAGTCACCCGGAACTGTTCCCCAGGCTGAAGGTCGTCCTGGCCGATCCTCTGGCCCGACGGCCTGGGCGGCCGGAACTGGCACGGGCCAGGTTGGAGACCAGCGAGGGGGGAACGCCGATGGCCCGGATCGACGGATCCCAGGCCTCCTCAAGGATCGGCTCGCTCCAGCAAGCGGATCTCCTGCTGGAGATTCCGGCTGATGCGGGGAACCTCGACCCCGGCACGCCGCTTTGGGCACAGCTGATCCGCCGCCCTCTGTTCTGAGCCCCAAGGCTGGAATCAGGGATTGGGCGGCTGAAAGCACCGGCGCTCCCAACGGATCAATCGCCCATCGGCATTGAACTGAAGGCTGATCTGCTGAAACCGATCCGGCGCCAGCAATCCCCCGACCTCCAGTTGGAAGGATCCCTCCGGCAACCGTTCCGGAACAGACGCGACCAGTCCATCGGGAAAGACCGCCGAGCAAGCGTGGCGCAGAAACAACTCAGGAGCGAACACGACCGGCTCTGATGCACTGATCCGGCCGTCAACACCGGGGGTTGGCACCAGGCTCTGCCGCGTTCCAGTCCATCCACGCAAGGGGGTCAACAGGGCCTCAGGTGTCCCGCACGTGGGACGGGTCAACTCCGCTGCTGGGGCATGGCGGCAGCGGAAGGCCACAGCACCAACCCGCTGGAGGGACCACGACGTCCCGTCCGGTTCCCAGAGCAGCACCAGCATCGAGCGGGAGCGCCCCTGAAACAGATTGATCTCATGGCCGAAGCGGCTGCCATGGCGGTCCCAAACGAGGCTCGACTGCCCACCGGCACCGGGAAACTGCCAACACCCCCCACCGGCGTTGTAACTGGACCGACTGATCGCATAGGTCGCTGTGCCCCCCGGAGCGAAGAACAGGCCCGAACCGTCCCAAACCCCGTTGTCCGGATCGCTGAAGCTGATCGCGTAGGTGGTGGGGTCGATCACCTGCATCGGCGATGTCAGATCAAGGGCACCGTCCGCATCACGTCCAAACCACGCGGCACGCCCCTCCCACCAGCCTTCGAAATTGAGCCGGTTCAAGCTCCACTGATCCGTCACGACCGCCCCCCCTTCAGCACCCTGATTCCAATCTCCCTAGGGTCAACCAATCTTCCGGCAGGGCCATGGCACTGACGATCGTCGGATGCGGATATGTGGGCATGGCACTGGCCCAACAACTGCACGCGCGACGACCGCAATGGCCCTTGCGCCTGACCACAACACGACAGGAACGGCTCGTCGAGCTCCAGCGCTGGGCCCACGAAGCGGTGCTGTGTGACGCGACGGACCCCGACCAATTGATGGCAGCGCTGAAGGGCAGCCGCGTCGCCGTCCTGAGCCTGGGACCGAAAGGGAATCGTCAAGTCGATGCCGATGGCTACCGCCGCACCTTCGTCGACAGCCTGGCCTGCCTGACGTCGCTGTTGCCACGGTTGCCCGAACTCAGGCAGATCCTCTACACGAGCAGCTGCGCGGTGTACGGCGATGCGAACGACGGCTGGGTGGACGAAACAACGGCACCGAATCCGACCCCGGGCCATGGAGACGTCCTTCTGGAAAGTGAGCAGCTGCTGGCGGGCATCCAGGATCGGCAGGTCTGCATCCTGCGGCTCGGCGCCCTGCATGGACCAGGACGGGTGCTCGATGATCGCCTCAAAGGGCTGGCCGGTTGCGAACGGCCCGGGAACGGGCAGCACTACAGCAACTGGGTGCATGTCGACGATGCCGCTGGAGCGTTGCTCGCCGCCATCGATGGCGGCTGGAGCGGCGTGGTGAATGTGGTCAATGACGAACCGATCCGGCTCCGGGATCTGGTGCACAGAAGCCTGAGCGGGCAGAACCTGGCACCGGTGCAATGGAGCGGTGGTTCAACCCCCCAAGCCTGCAGTCGTCGGATCCGCAACGACCGACTGAAATCACTCCACTACCGGTTGCTCCATCCAACGCTGAACACTCAGAGCGGGGTGTTGCCGGTGAGCCAGGTCCCCTGACCGCCGGACCATTCCCGCTTCCAAAACGGGGCATGGTGCTTCAACTCCTCGAGCAGGGCATGGCAACAGCGTTGGGCCGCGCCCCGACGGTCCGCCTGCACCGCCACCAACACGATGGGCTCTCCGGGGGTCAACCGCCCCACACGATGCAACACCAGCACAGGGCCGGCGGCATGCTCAAGCTGCAAGCGCTGCACCATCTCCATCATCCGGCGCTCGCACAGCCCCGGGGCATGCTCAAGCTCGAGGGCCTGCAACGGTCCACCATCCATGGCCGTGGCGCGCACACGCCCGACGAACAGCGCACACGCCGCGGCATCACCCTGCCAACGACCCAATTCCGACCATGGGTCAAAGGCGCCGTCCCGGATTTCGACCCATCGATCCCCCCGGTCCTGATCCACTGTTTCGACGATCCCGTCAACCACCCGTGAACGGTGGCAGAAAAGCCAGCTCATCACCAGGCTTCAGCAACTGATCGGCACCCACCAGCTCCTGATTCACAGCAACACTGATGCCCTGCATTGAGCCCAGCTCAAGCTGGCTCCAGAGCTGCGCTGCAGAGACGGCATCGGACCCCAGCTGCAGCGTGCGCTCTCCCCAGCCAGCGCGGTCCCGCAACGAGGCAAACAACAGCACCCGAAGCATGGTGGCGACAAGTCTTCGCTGGTTTTAGCATCCCAAACAACAAAGATCCTGTCGTGTCCCTCGCCATCGCTCTGCTGACGATCTCGGACACGCGAACCCTGGCGGACGACGCAAGCGGAGACCAACTCAAAACCAGCCTTGAGGCAGCCGGACATCACCTCGGCGATCGTGTCCTCTGCCCGGATGATCGCTACCGCATCCGTGCCGAGTTAAGCCGTTGGATTGCTGACCCAACGATCGATGTAGTCATCACCAGCGGTGGGACCGGACTCACCGGACGTGACGGCACACCGGAAGCCGTGGCACCCCTGCTCGACAAAACCATCGACGGTTTTGGCGAACTCTTCCGCGTGCTCTCATTTGAAAGCATCGGCACCAGCACGTTGCAGAGCCGCTGCCTCGCAGGTGTCGCCAACGGCACCTTTGTGTTTGTGTTGCCTGGCTCTCTCGATGCCGTCAGCACAGCGTGGGATCGTTTGATCCGAGCACAACTGGATGAACAGACCCGTCCCTGCAACCTGGCCCAGCTGCGCTCTCGGCTGAAGGAACGCAGCTAAACCAACGGTCCACCAGCGTCAAAACGGAATCGGCATCGTCACCGCCGCCGGCATGGGCCGACAGGCCTCCACCTGTTGATCAATCACCTGGCCCACCACAACGATCGACGGCGACTTGAACGCCTCGGCACGGGTCTTGTCGGCCACGTCCACCAGCTGGGCCTTCAAACACCGCTGACCAGCGACGGTGCCCTGCTGAATCACGGCCACCGGTGTCTCTGGGCTCAACCCACCAGCCATGAGCTCCTCGGCGATCCGCGGGAGGTTGTGCAAACCCATGTAGATCACCAAACCATCACTGGCTGCGGCCAGTGACCGCCAATTCACCGAGGGGCGGCGCTTATCGATCTCCTCATGACCGGTGACAAAGGTGACGGAAGAGCCGGCGGCGCGGTGGGTCACGGGGATTCCCGCATAGGCCGGAGCGGCGATCCCGGCGGTCACACCGGGCACGACTTCGACGGGAATCTGGCGTTGGGCCAAATATGCAGCCTCCTCACCACCGCGGCCGAAAAGGAAGGGATCCCCACCTTTCAAGCGGACAACACAGCGATGCTTCTGCGCCATCTCCACCAACACGGCATTCGTGCTGGGTTGAGGAACCGAATGATGGCCCCGACGCTTGCCCACGAACTGGCGCTCACAAGCCGGTGACACCAGATCAAGAACTTCCTTCGGCACGAGGGAGTCGTAGACCAGGGCATCGCAGGTCTGCAGCAGGCGGTGGGCCTTCACCGTGAGCAGCTCGGGGTCCCCTGGGCCAGCACCGACGAGATAAACAGTTCCAGGTTGGTGATCAGTCACGGGAGTGCAGCCAGCAAGTCGATGAAGCCCTGACGAATCAAGGGGTGGTCCAAAAGAGGGGGAACGCCCTCAGCGTCGCGCAGCGCCTCCGTCATGCGATTGGGCGCGAGTGCCAGGGGCACAGGGCGGTGGGTCGGTTGATGCAAGTGATGCTCGGCCCAGCGATCGAACGGAACCAGGGGCAAACCGAGGTTCTGAGACAGGGTGCGGAGAAAACAATCCGCCACGCCCGCACGCAGGGGATGATGCACCAGCACCATCGATGGATCCGATCGGAGCGTGAGCGCGGAGACCACGAGCTCCCACCAGAGGGGCCAAGCTCCCAAAAAAGGAAGCAGGGTGACATCGGCACCCTCAGCTCGCAGCCGTTGACGAATGCGAGGGATGTCCTCCCGGACATGGGTGCCTGGCCAGAGCAACAACGGGATTAACAACAGCGGTTGTTCCGGAGTCGCCGGTGACGCCTCAGCGGTCAGGACCTCAAGCTGGACCGGCGCCTGACGCCTGGCCTGAAGTTGCTCCACAAGGGTGGTCAAACCCACTGGCACCACACCGCCGGAACGGCCATGCACCACCAGACGCAACGCAAAGGACGCGCCAACCGAACTGCGGTTCCGTAGCAATGGCCACGGATCAATGCCCACGTCGGCTGATGTCATCAGGTTGTTGTCCCCGTGATCGCAGTCATGCCTGCTCGACGTTTTGCCGATCGTGCCCCATTGAACAGTCGGTCCTATCGAGAGCCCTACCGGGAGCCGGTTCAACGGTCGCGGTACCGCCGGGACGAGCCCCGCATCCAGAGCGAACTCGATCGAGACTTCGCTGCCATGAAGCGGGTCTGGCAAATGATCCGAGCAGGCGCCGTGCGCATGGTTGGCGAGGTTGGGCGCCAATACTGACCTTCAGCAAGCTGCCTTTTACGGCTCAGCGAGAACCCCTCGATGTAGCCAAAGCAACAAAACCGCAACGGCACTGATCAATCAGCCCGTGCCAACAAAAGTGTTCGTTTTGTTACCGACGTTGTCACGAGTGGCCGCGTAAAAAACCTCATCTCGGCGCACATTTTCTTTTTGAAGCGCTGCCTGCTCGCAGGCCATCTCGACGATCACCTCTCCTGATTTGAGTGATTTGTCTTTCCTATCTGACCGAAGATCATGACCATCAGCTCTCCATCCAGGCCATACCTGGACGGTAAAAAGCTCAACAAGATCGAACAGAACAAAGCAGATAAAGATGGCCTTCTGGTTGGCAGCGAAATCGAGCGTTTCGCAGAGCTCGGCTGGGAACAGGTCGACGAAACCGATCTTCAGCTCAGACTGAAGTGGTACGGCATGTTTTGGCGTCCCAAAACGCCGGGCAAATTCATGCTGCGCCTCCGGGTTCCCAACGGTGTGCTGTCTGCACAGCAGGTCCGGGTCGTGGCTTCGATTGTTGAGCGGTATGGAGAAAATGGCAGCTGTGATATCACCACCCGACAGAACCTCCAATTGCGGGGTGTTCTGCTCGGCGATCTACCCGAAATCCTGAAGCGTCTCAAGGAAGCTGGATTGAGCACGATTCAGTCCGGTTTCGATAATCCCCGCAATGTCACCGGTAATCCATTGGCCGGGATCGACCCCAAGGAGATTGTCGACACCCGTCCCTACACCACAGAACTTCAGAACCTTCTGACCAAGAACTGTGAGGGGAATCCCGAATATTCCAACCTTCCACGCAAATGGAATACGGCTGTCGCAGGTGCCAAGGACAACTTCCTTCTGCATAACGACATCGTGTTCCACCCGGTTGAACACAACGGAGAGATGGGCTTCGGCGTGTGGATCGGCGGCATCCTGTCATCACAGATGAATGCCTACGCCATTCCCTTGAATGTCTGGGTGAAGCCCGATGAGATCGGCCGAATGACCGATGCCGTCATTCGTCTCTGGCGGGATAACGGTGAACGGGACAAGCGTCCGAAAGGTCGCTTCCGTCTCTATCTCGATCAGGTTGGCCTCGAGACATTCCGCGGCCAAGTTGAAGAACTCTTCGGCCCGCTCACACCCGATCCTGGTTCGGTGTTCAACGAAACACCCAGGTCTCACTACGGCATCCATCCCCAGAAACAAGAGGGACTCTCCTTCGCAGGTCTGCACATTCCCGTTGGCCGGCTCAGCGCTCAAGATCTCCAGGATCTAGCGACGGCAAGCCTGAATTACGGAAGCGGTGAAATTCGCCTCACCGAAGATCAGAACGTGATCGTTGTTGGTCTCGGCGACGACAAACTCGCCGCGTTCCAGGCCGATCCTCTGCTTCAGCGCTTCCCGCTGGAGCCCGGTGCCATCGCAGCAGGAACCGTGTCCTGCACGGGGAACACCTACTGCGGCTTTGCCTTGACCAACACCAAGGACCAAGCCCTCGAAGCCGCCCGTGAGCTCGATGCTGAATTGAATCTCCCTGAGGAGATCAAAGTCCACTGGACCGGATGCCCCAACACCTGCGGGCAGGCCTACATGGGGGCCATCGGACTCACCGGCACCAAGGCCAAAAACAGCGAAGGCGTCATGGGTGAGGGCTACACACTCACGCTGGGTGGATCCCAGGGCCCCAACCCAACCGTTGGCGAAATCCATCGCAAGGCCATTCCTGCTGAGGAGATCAAATCAGTCCTCAAAGAGGTTCTGATCGAGCAATTCGGGGCAACCCCCAAGGCCTGAATCCGTCCATCCAACCCGGTGATTCGGTCGTGGCGCTTCTTTTTGAAGCCACGGATCCGTCCTACTGGGTGTTCGCACCCCCACTCACTCATCACCATGGCCAACCGCAACGACTTTTTCTCGCGTTTCGTCAACTGGCTCAGCACCAGTGGTCAGGACGGAGCCGTGACCAACCGTCAGGGAGGCAGTCCCGATTTGTTCTCCCGCCTGATGAATCGCATCAGCGGCTAAGTCAACGCGCCACCGAAACGACTCACATCATCAATGGATTACGTCCTTCCCAATGAGCTCGTCGACGGCATGATTGCCGCCGGCGGCAAGAAAGCCACCGTCAGCGTCAAAAACCTGCTGATTCGCGGGTTTTACTCAGGGGCCATCCTCGGCCTGGCTGTGATCCTGGCCCTGACCGTTGGCATTCTCACCAAGCTGCCCTTCGTCGGTTCGCTGCTCTTCCCCTTCGGTTTCGCCAGCATCGTGCTGTTCGGCATGGAGCTCGTCACCGGCAACTTCGCTCTGCTGCCCATGGCCACCTGGGCTGGCAAGAGCACCTGGGGCGCCACATTCCGGAACTGGGCCTGGGTCTGGCTCGGCAACTTCATCGGCACCGCCGTTGTCGCTTTGATCATGGCGATCAGCCTGACGAGCGGAACCATGGATGGAGCCGCCGACAACGTTGGTCCTCCGATCTGGGACGCCGTTGCCCAAAAAATCATCGCCCTCAACCAGATCAACGTTGAGAAGAAGTACGAAGCCCTCGGAAGTCTTGGCTTCTTCCTTGCCTTCCTGCGTGGTCTCGTCGCCAACTGGCTGGTCTGTCTCGGCGTCACCATGGCCCTGGTGAGCAAGAGCGTTCCTGGAAAACTGCTGGCCTGCTGGCTGCCCATTACCGCGTTCCAATCGATGGGCATGGAGCACATCGTTGTGAATCAGTTCCTGCACACGGCCGGTCCGATCCTCGGCTCCGGTGTTCCCTTCACCAAGGTGATCTTCTGGAACTTCCTGCCCGTCACCCTTGGCAACATCGTGGGCGGCATGGTGTTCATCGGCATGCTCTTCTACAGCACCCACCGCACTCCCATGGACAACGTGCTTCCCACCGAGCACGATGACAAGCTGGAACGCGAACTGGCCGCTGAGCTGGGTGCACGCTGACCGAATGATGACTGTCGACGAGACCGTCCTTTGGGACAGGCTCGCGCAATCAAGACGGGCTCCCTTGGAGCCCTCCTGGCTGGGGGAGGTTTACTCTCCCAGCCTTTCTATTGATCTGCGACGAGCACTTTGCGAAAAACTCGGGATGCTCGCCGAAACGGGATGGCCGGTGATTCATCACCTGCTCACAACCCATGGTCTGCAAGAGGAACTGATTCTCTCAGCCGGCTTGTGTCACCAGATTGAGGCCCGCGATTGGCTCCTGAATCAGCTGACATCCAGCGAGATCAATGATGGGCAAAGTCTTGCTTTGGCACAGGCCCTGTCCTGCTGGGGTGCAGACGTTCCCGAGGAGGTTGTGATCCGCTGCCTGGAGCATCCAGCTCAACAAAATCGACTCGCTGGACTGCAGTTGCTCACCTTCCGTGCCCACACGTTGACGGACGCAACCTTGCTCAACCTTTGCGAAGGCGTCCTGCATGATTTCCGTGCACCGGTCGTGATTGCAGCCATTCGACTGCTGCAACGCCGCGATGGAACCGCGATTGCCGAACGGCTGATGGAGCTGTGCAGCAACAGCGCTGACGCCATTGCCGAAGCCTCCTTTCGTGCCCTCGGGTGCATCGCTACACCAGCCAGCCAACGCTGCCTGCTGGAGTTAAGTCAATCGCTCGAGAACGACGGACGGCGGGCCATGGCCAACGAACAACTCAGCCAACAATTCCGCCGTTGAGACATCAAAAAAGCCTGGCCATATGGCCAGGCTGATGAAATTGAACAATCTGCGTGGGTGAATCAGACCGATTCCATCACCACTTTTTGTAGGGAAGGAATTTGCCACACATGGTGATCTTGACCCGATCACCCTTGGGATCCTCAACCTTATCGACGTCCAAAGTGAAGTCGATGGCACTCATGATGCCATCGCCAAACTTCTCCTGGATGACATCCTTGAGAGGCATGCCATAAACCTGCATGATCTCGTAGAAGCGGTAGATCAGTGGATCAGTAGGGATCACAGGATCGAGGCTGCCTTTTGTGGGGTAATCCTGAAGAGCAGCGGTGATTGCAGGATCGAGAGACAACAATTCTGCCAGCTTTTCGGCTTCCTCCTTCGAGGCTGTGGCTTGCCCGTAGAACAACGAGGCAATCCACACCTCATCGAGGCCCATGGCCGCCTCAAGATCAGCAAAGCTGAGTCCTTTCGCTTTCTTTGCTGCCATCAAAGAGGCCGTCACAGTCTCCTGGGAAGGAGCCGCGAGAGACGGGGTCATTGTTGAAACAGTCATGATGATTACTGACAGGAACGCACTGCTTTAATGCAGCATTCCGAAGTTGGAACGTCTTAGCAGTGGGATGACTGTTGCTGGATATGGGGCCCAAAAAAGCAGCCACTGCTACCAAACATCAAACCGATTCCGCATCAATTAACACAGCTCTTCATCACCCGAACTGCTGAAGTATCGATAGTGAAACTTGCAGTGATGAGTCAGTTTTTCCAATCCATCACAAGCCTCCTCGCCAGCCAGCGCATCGGCAGCAGCAACACCACCAGCCTTGTCCTCGAGAGGCTCTACTACGCCGACGGTCGCCATCACCCCGAGCATCCACGCCACGGCAGCTTCGAAGGGCTCAGCAACCTGATCGCCGGCTGAGCCGGTTGGTAGCAAATGCAACACCTTGAGGGCACTTCGCTGCTGAACACTCAGTTCATGCAGGAGCTGCCCTTTGACGAATTCTCAAACGTCCGGGAAAGAACGCTTCAAGGCCCACCTCCGCAAAGTCGGCAGTGGTGAACACACCAGCAAGGGAATGAGTCGGGAGGAAGCTGCCGACGCACTCCAGTTGATCCTCGATCAAGACGCCACACCCGCACAAATCGGCGCTTTTCTGATCGCACACCGCATCCGTCGGCCTGAACCCCAGGAGTTGACGGGAATGCTGGACACCTACCGAGACCGCGGTCCTGTCCTCCGCTCCACACCAGGAGCACATCCCCCCGTCTGTTTCGGGATGCCCTTCGACGGGCGGACCCGCACGGCTCCGATTTATCCCATCACCACCCTGGTTCTGCTGGCTTGCGCGCAGCCAGTGGTTCTCCAGGGTGGCGATCGCATGCCGATCAAATACGGAACAACCGCCATTGATCTGTTCGAGGCCCTCAACCTCCAGCTCCGTGGCTTAAGCCTGAACCAGGTGCAGGAGGGATTCGACCATCTCGGCTTTGCCCTCATCCATCAACCCGATCACTTTCCCCTGGCAGAAAGCCTGATCAGCTATCGCGAAGAACTCGGAAAACGTCCCCCCGTCGCCAGCCTGGAGTTGATGTGGACCGCCCACGAAGGCGAGCATCTTCTGGTGAGTGGGTTCGTTCACCCACCGACGGAAAGCCGTGCCTGGGAAGCCCTTCGACTGGCAGGGGAAACCAATCTGATCACCGTGAAAGGTCTGGAAGGAGGAACGGATCTTCCGATCGGACGAGCCTGCATCACGGCCAAAGTGTCCGGAAGCAAGGCCGAACGGCTGATCCTTCATCCCCGGGACCATGGTTGCCACGAAGCGGATGTGGAATGGGTCGATGAAGCCACCTGGAGCCAACAGGCTGTTGCGGCCCTCAACAACACCGGCCCGCTGCTGAAAGCAGCGGTGTGGAATGCCGGTGCCTATCTCTGGTTCTGCGGTCAGGCTCCCACCCTCGAGGAAGGCCTGCGTCGAGCCAGCGATGCCCTCAGCAACGGTGCAGCCCTGCGGGCTCTCCATCAACTGCAGGACTGGCGCAACGGCTTGACCATGGAATAACGCTCGAAAGGAATGCCTCCAATCGCAATCGTTTCCGGTGCCACAAGCCGCCAACCCCTGCGCTGCAGCAACGGACGGCTGAGCTGACTGGCTTCGGTCCGGAGGCTGGCGATGCCCTGGGCTCGCGCATCGGCCTCGATCTGATCCAAGAGGGCCCGCGCGTGCCCCTGACGCGCGGCGCGACCCCGGCAATAGAGCAAGGCCAGACGATCCTCGGGGTAGCGAATGGCAAAGGCCTCATCCACCCCGCTGATCCAGCCAACCCCCTCGGCCAGCGTCCGATCGAGCACGCCGGGCAACCAAGCCAAAGCGGCCCAGGCCTGCACCTGATCCCTCGTGTAAAGAGCAGGCGCCTGGGTTTCGATCGCATCGGCATAGATCTCCCTCAGCAAACCGTGATCAGCCGGAAACACCAGACGCAGAGCCATCGACGGAGGCTATGGGAGTGTGAGTTTCCTTCAACAGACGGGAGCTTTGCAGCGCCTCCGGATACCGACCCTGCTGAGCGCCTTTCTCACGCTGCTCAACGACCGCCTCAGCGAAAGCATCTTTCTGCCGCTCTTGCCCTATCTGCTGGCGCAGTTCACCAGCAGCGGCAGCACCCTTGGACTTCTGTCAGGAACCTATGCGTTGTCTCAGTTCTTGGTGGCGCCACTGATCGGGGCCCTCAGTGATCGTTTCGGACGCAAACCGGTAATCACCATCTGCGTGGGGGGCTCCGTGCTGGGCATGGGCCTGTTCGCGATCACCCTGTCGCTGCCCTGGCAGCAGATCTGGCCCTCGGCATCGGCCGCCGGCCTGCCGTTGGCCCTGCTGTTCGCCGCCCGCATCATCGATGGCATCAGCGGTGGCACCGCCCCCACGGCCACGGCCGTGCTGGCGGACATCACCCCACCCGAAAACAGAGCCAAAGCCTTTGGACTCATTGGTGTCGCCTTCGGCTTGGGCTTTGCCCTGGGTCCAGGCCTCGGTGGTGTGCTCGGAGAAATGAATCGCATCCTCCCCGCGTGGGGAGCGACCGGCTTCGCGATGGTGAACCTGCTGATGGTGAGCGTCTTCCTCCCGGAAACGCATCCCGTGGAGGCACGCCAACCGCTTCCGCGCAAACGCGCCCTCAACCCGGTCTCGCTGCTTCAGCGGGTCTTCGCCTATCCGGACGTGCGACGTCTGGCCCTGGCGTTCTTCGGCTTCTTCCTGGCATTCAACGGCTTCACCGCCATTCTCGTGCTGTATCTGAAAAGCGCCTTCGCGTGGACCGAAGGGATGGCTGGTGCAGCCTTCGCCCTTGTTGGTGTGATCGCGATGGTGGTTCAAGGGGGACTGATCGGTCCCCTGGTCAAACGATTCGGCGAGCTGCGTCTCACCTTGACCGGCCTTGGGCTGCTCACGGTGGGCTGCCTCTTGGTGCCGTTGGCCACGAAGGAGACATCGATGCCCGTCATCTACAGCGCGGTGTCTCTCTTGGCGTTCGGCACGGGTCTGGTGACTCCATGCCTGCGGGCCCTGGTGTCCCGACGACTCACGCGGGATGGCCAAGGAGCCGCCCTCGGCGGATTGCAGGGGCTGCAGAGCCTCGGCAGCTTTCTCGGAGCCGCCGCCGCCGGCTTCAGCTACGACCGACTGGGTCAGACCAGTCCGTTCTGGATCGGTGCAATCGTGCTGCTGGGGGTTGGCCTTCTGATCGCAGGAAGTCCACGGCAAAACGACATGGTTCCCCAGAACTGATTGCTACCTTTCAAACAGCGATGTGGACATAAAACGTTCATCCATGTGTTCTGCTGCCCTCACACCGGATCAATACATCAACAGGGAGCTGAGTTGGCTGGCGTTTAACCAACGCGTCCTGGCTCAGGCCCTGGATGAACGCACACCACTGTTGGATCAGGCCAAATTCAGCGCGATTTTCAGCAATAACCTCGACGAATTCTTCATGGTCCGTGTGGCCTCCCTGAAATCTCAGGTTGAAGCCGGCGTGGCGACCCAAAGCGAAGACGGCAAGACACCACTCGAACAGCTGCTGACCATCCGCGAGAAGCTGATTCCGCTTCTGCAGCAACAACAAGATCATTACCGCCGACAGATCAAAAACGGATTACGCGAGCACAACGTTCAACTGCTCGACTACAAGCAGCTCAACAAAGCCCAACGGGATTGGGTACGGAGTTATTTCCAAACGTCCGTCTTTCCGGTCCTGACACCCCTCGCCGTTGACCCCGCCCATCCCTTTCCGTTCGTCAGCAACCTGAGCCTGAATGTGGCGGCGGTGATTCGCGATCCAGAAACAGGTCAGCAACAGTTTGCTCGGGTGAAAGTCCCCCAGAAGAATCTCCCACGCTTCGTCTCGATCCCCCCCAAGCTCAGCGGGAGCCGACAGAAGCCAATCCATACGGCAATCCCACAGGAACAAGTGATCGCCTTCAACCTGGAAATGCTGTTTCCCGGGATGAGTGTTGAAGGCCACTATTTCTTCCGCGTCACCCGCGATGCCGACCTCGAACTGAGAGACCTCGAAGCCGATGACCTGATGCTGGCCCTGGAACAGGGACTGCGAAAACGACGCATTGGTGGAGAGGTGGTTCGCCTGGAAGTTCCCAATGAGATGCCCAAGGACGTGATCGAACTCCTGAAATCGGGCTTGGCGATTGAACAGGATGATGTTTATGTGATTGACGGACCACTTGGCCTGGACGATCTCTTTGGCCTGACAAGCCTTCCTCTAGCAAAGCTGAAAAGCAAGTCCCACTCTGGACAAACACCAGCTGTGATGGCGAGATCGCAGCAACACCTGATCGAAGCAGGATCGATCAAAGCAGAGGAATTTGAAAGCATTTTCTCGGTGATTCGCCGAGGAGACATCTTGCTTCACCATCCCTACGACCTCTTCTCGACCACCGTCGAAGAATTCATCAATCAGGCCGCCGATGACCCCTTGGTCGCGGGGATCAAGATGACGCTCTATCGAACATCGAAGGACTCACCCATTATTGCCGCGCTGATCCGCGCCGCGGAAAATGGAAAACAAGTCATGGCCCTTGTAGAACTTAAAGCGCGCTTTGACGAAGACAACAACATTCAGTGGGCCAAGCAACTGGAGCGCTCAGGGGTGCACGTTGTCTATGGAGTTTTAGGCTTAAAAACCCATACAAAAATTGTTCTCGTCGTACGCAAAGAAGCCGAAAAACTGAGAAGCTACGTCCACATCGGCACAGGCAATTACAACTCCAAAACATCCAAGCTCTATACCGATCTTGGGTTGCTGTCCGCACGCCCAGAACTGGGTCAGGACCTGGTTGAACTGTTCAACTACCTCACAGGATTTTCCAAACAACAAAGCTTCCGACGCCTGCTGGTCGCGCCTGTGACCCTGCGCAAGGGCATGGAAAACCTGATCCGTCGAGAGATCGACCACGCGCACGCCGGCAAGCCCGGCCGGATCAGAGCCAAGATGAACTCACTGGTGGACCCGGGCATCATTGCCCTGCTCTACGAAGCGTCGCAGGCAGGGGTGCAGATCGAACTGATCATCAGGGGCATGTGCAGCCTGATTCCAGGAAAAAAAGGACTCAGCGAATCCATCACCGTCATCAGCATCATCGGGCAATTCTTGGAACACTCAAGAATTTTCTGGTTTGAGAATGGCGGATCCCCCGAAGTCTTTATCGGCAGCGCCGACTGGATGACCCGCAATCTCGATCGTCGCGTTGAAGCCGTCACGCCAGTTGAAGATCACCCACTTCGCGAGAAACTCGAACGCCTGCTCGATCTCTATTTCAGCGACAACCGCGGGTCCTGGACGATGCAGAGCAATGGACAGTTCACGGCGCGGCAAGCCAAGGACAACGAACCAACCCGCAATTCCCAGACCGAGCTGATCACCCAGTGGAGCCAGGGCCTCCCGCCGATGAGCTAAAGGCATACCCGGCAACTCCTGACTGTGACTACGGATACAAGTCGGCGGCAATTTTCTTCACGTTTTTGTTATCAACCGAACAGAAAAGGAGGGCCGAAATAGTGATTTACAAGAAGCTGAATACTTTTGGTTTTTCGCCTGTTCTTGTTGGGAGTCAGTGCTAATTTCGATGCAAATCTAATTCAGGAGACCAGGGTGATGGGGATCCCTCTGGAACCTTCCGTTTCGGCTGCAAAGCCAGAGCGGAAGCAACCTGCGCTGCCGAAAGGTGGCCGCCGTTCATCAACGCGCCAGACCGGACGTCTGGCCACCGATTCGATTGGCTTTTATCTGAGCTCCATCGGTCGCGTTCCTCTGCTCACCGCAGCCGAGGAAATCGAACTGGCGCACCACGTCCAGGAGATGAAGCAGCTCAAGGAGCTTCCAGAAGACGAGCGGACTCCACGCCAGCGTCACAAGATCCGGATGGGACAGCGCGCCCGCGACCGGATGATGGCTGCCAATCTGCGCTTGGTCGTCAGCGTGGCCAAGAAGTATCAGAACCAAGGCCTGGAGCTGCTGGACCTGGTACAAGAGGGCGCGATCGGTCTGGAACGTGCCGTCGACAAATTTGACCCAGCCATGGGATACAAATTTTCGACCTATGCCTACTGGTGGATTCGCCAGGGAATGACGCGCGCCATCGATAACAGTGCGCGGACCATCCGGCTGCCGATCCACATCAGCGAAAAGCTGTCCAAGATGCGCCGCATCACCCGGGAACTCTCCCATCGCTTTGGACGGCAACCCAATCGACTCGAGCTGGCCCATGCCATGGGCATCGAACCGCGGGAGCTCGAAGACCTGATCTCTCAGAGCGCGCCCTGTGCCTCACTGGACGCCCATGCCCGCGGCGAAGAAGACCGCAGCACCCTGGGTGAACTGATTCCCGATCCCAACGGTGCAGAGCCGATGGAAGGGATGGACCGCAGCATCCAGAAGGAGCATCTCGGTGGCTGGCTCTCACAGCTCAACGAGCGCGAGCAGAAGATCCTCCGACTTCGCTTTGGTCTCAACGGCGAAGAGCCAATGACGCTGGCGGAGATCGGCCGACAGATCAATGTCTCCCGGGAACGGGTCCGTCAACTGGAATCCAAGGCGATTCTGAAGCTCCGGATGATGACCAATCATCAGCAAGCCGCCTGATGGGGTTTTGACCGTCCTGCTCGGCCCAGCTGTGATCGCGCTCTGGCTTCTGGTGATCCTGCTCAGTGCAGTCGCCTGCCGGAGCCAATGGCCGGGCCAACGGGAACTGAGTCGCAAGATCGTTCACATCGGCACCGGTGCCGTTCTTCCGATGGCCTGGTGGTTCGCCATCCCGAAACCGATGGCGCTTGGGGTGGCCGGCACCGTCACCGTTTTGATTGCGCTGAATCACCGCTGGCGTTGGTTCGCAGCGATGGAAGACGTCGACAGAACCAGTGTTGGAACCATTGCCTACGCGGCCGCGATCACGGTTCTGCTGGCTCTGTTCTGGCCCCAGCGTCCCGACGCCGTCTGTGCAGCCGTCCTGGTGATGGCCCTTGGTGACGGCCTGGCGGGACTGATCGGACGCGGACTGACCTCTCCGCAATGGACCGTGGGCGGCCAACGGAAGTCGCTTGCCGGAACCCTGACCATGGCCGTTGTGTCCTTGACGGTGCTGGTCGGTGTCGGCTGGCTGGGAAACGGTGTACCGAGTCCCCTAACCCTCACCCTGATGACCTCCAGCGCCGTGCTGCTGGAACAATTCAGCGCAGGGGGCGTCGACAACCTGACGGTGCCGATCAGCGTCGGACTGCTCTGGCAGCAGTTCGTTCGTTAAGCCGACACCACCGCACGGGCAGCGACAGCATCCGCCAGGCGGACCAGCAGCTCTTCGGTGGTTTCGAGACTGATGCAGGCATCCGTGATGCTCTGGCCATAGGTGAGCTGGGAGAGATCCGAGCTGAGCTTTTGGTTGCCTTCAACCAAATGGCTCTCGATCATCACGCCCATGACATGCCGTGACCCGGCCTTCATCTGATCCGCAACCGCGGACAGCACCTCCCCTTGCCGGCGGAAATCCTTGTTGGAATTGGCGTGACTGCAATCCACCATCAAGCGGTCCTTGAGACCCGCCTCAGCCAGTTCAGCCGCAGCCCCTTCAACCGCTTCAAGGTGATAGTTGCTGCCGCGATTTCCGCCTCGGAGCACAAGGTGACCATCGGGATTGCCCGTGGTGCTCACAATCGAGGCCTGACCATCAGCATTGATCCCCAAGAAATGATGGGGTTTGGAGGCGGCCTGCATGGCATTGATCGCAATCGTGGCGCTGCCATCGGTGCTGTTCTTGTACCCGATCGGCATCGACAGCCCAGACGCCATCTCCCGATGGGTCTGACTTTCAGTGGTGCGGGCGCCGATCGCCGTCCAACTAATCAAATCGGCGATGTACTGAGGGACCACAGGATCCAACAGCTCCGTTGCAGCCGGCATGCCCATGCCGGCCAGCTCCAGCAGAAGACCCCGGGCCCGACGCAAACCGGTATTGATGTCATAGGACCCATCGAGATGAGGGTCATTGATCAGACCCTTCCAACCCACCGTCGTGCGTGGTTTCTCGAAGTACACACGCATCACCACTTCCAACTGACCCTTCAGCCGTTCGCGAATGGGCGCGAGTCGTTGGGCGTAGTCCCGGGCAGCTTTGACATCGTGCACCGAACAGGGACCCACGACCACGAGCATCCGATCGTCATCACCGCGCAGGATGGCCTGAATGCGCCGACGGGCCGATGCAACGGTTTCAGTGGCCGCCGCATCAATCGTCAATTCACGGTGAAGCAGAGCCGGAGCGACCAGCGGCCGGGTTTCCACCACATGAAGATCAGATGTGGTGGTCATGGCCCCTGAACCCGAATCCGACCAAGGCTACGCAACTCTGAACAGCGCGGCTGATCGGTCTCCATGAAGAATGGTGCGGAGACCACGTCGCCCTGAGGTTGAATCCGCATGCTGAGCGCCTATCGCAAGCTGGCCGCTGAACGGGAAGCCCAGGGCGTTCCCGCTCTGCCCCTGAATGCCGAACAGACCAAGGGGCTCACTGAGCAGTTGCAGAACCCGCCAGCGGGCGAAGACGAGACCCTGCTGCACCTGCTGAGCGAACGGATTCCTCCCGGTGTGGATGAAGCCGCGTACGTCAAAGCCGCCTGGTTGAGTGCCGTCGCCCAGGGCGAGGTCAGCTCACCCCTGGTGCCCCCCCTCGAGGCCACCCGGCTGCTGGGAACGATGGTCGGTGGCTACAACGTGGCCGCCCTGATCGAGCTGCTGAAGCACAGCGACGAGACCCTGGCCAGCTGCGCAGCGGACGGCCTCAGCCGCACGTTGCTGGTGTACGACGCCTTCAATGAGGTGATGGAGCTGGCCGGCAGCAACCGCTTCGCCAAACAGGTGGTCGACAGCTGGGCTGCTGCGGAGTGGTTCACCTCCAAACCGGACCTGGCTGAAGAGATCACCGTCACGGTGTTCAAGGTGGAAGGCGAAACCAACACCGACGACCTGTCCCCGGCAACCCACGCCACCACGCGGCCGGACATCCCCCTGCACGCCCTGGCGATGCTGGAGACCCGCGACCCCGATGGCCTGACAACCATCGCCAAGCTGAAGCAGAACGGGCACCCCGTGGCCTACGTGGGTGACGTGGTGGGCACCGGCAGCTCCCGAAAGAGCGCGATCAACTCCGTGCTGTGGCACACCGGCGACGACATTCCCCACGTGCCCAACAAGCGGGCCGGCGGCGTGATCCTCGGCGGCAAGATCGCGCCGATCTTTTTCAACACCGCCGAAGACTCCGGCGCCCTGCCGATCGAATGCGACGTCACCGACCTCAAGACCGGTGATGTGATCACGATCCGCCCCCATGCCGGAACCATCGAACGCGATGGTGCTGTGGTGAGCCGCTTCGAGCTGAAGCCCAGCACGATCAGCGATGAAGTGCGGGCCGGCGGCCGCATCCCGCTGATGATCGGTCGCGCACTCACCGACAAGGTGCGGACGCAGCTCGGCCTGCCCGCCTCCGACCTGTTCATCCGTCCCAGTGCCCCGGCGGACACCGGCAAGGGCTTCACCCTGGCTCAGAAGATGGTCGGCAAGGCCTGCGGTCTCCCCGGCGTTCGACCCGGCACCAGCTGTGAGCCGTTGATGACCACCGTCGGCAGCCAGGACACCACCGGCCCGATGACCCGAGACGAGATGAAGGAACTGGCCTGTCTGGGCTTCTCCTCCGACCTGGTGATGCAGAGCTTCTGCCACACCGCCGCCTATCCCAAACCCGTTGACCTCCAGACCCAGAAGGATCTGCCCGACTTCTTCGCCCAGCGCGGCGGTGTCGCCCTGCGACCCGGCGACGGCATCATCCACAGCTGGCTGAACCGGATGCTGCTCCCCGACACGGTGGGCACCGGCGGAGACAGCCACACCCGTTTCCCCCTCGGGATTTCCTTCCCGGCCGGCTCCGGCCTGGTGGCCTTCGCCGCGGCCATCGGCGCCATGCCATTGGACATGCCGGAATCGGTGCTGGTGCGTTTCAGCGGTTCACTTCAACCCGGCGTCACCCTGCGCGACGTGGTGAATGCCATCCCCTGGGTGGCGATTCAACGGGGCCTGCTCACGGTGGAGAAGTCCAACAAGTTGAACGTCTTCAACGGCCGGATCATGGAGATCGAAGGTCTGCCGGATCTGAAGCTGGAGCAGGCCTTCGAGCTCACCGATGCCACCGCGGAACGCTCCTGCGCCGGCTGCACGATCAAGCTGTCGGAAGAGACCGTCAGTGAATACCTGCGGAGCAACGTGGCTCTGCTCAAAAACATGATTGCGCGGGGCTACAGCGACGCCCGTACGCTCGGCCGCCGGATCAAAGCCATGGAGGAGTGGCTGGCCAATCCGCAGCTGCTCGGAGCGGATGCCGATGCCGAGTACGCGGAGATCATCGAAATCAACCTCGATGAGCTCACCGAACCGGTGCTGGCCTGCCCCAACGACCCGGACAACGTCAAGCTGCTGAGCGAGGTCGCCGGTGATGCGGTTCAGGAGGTGTTCATCGGCTCCTGCATGACCAACATCGGCCACTACCGAGCGGCCGCCAAGGTGCTCGAAGGCGCCGGCAGCAACAAGGCCCGTCTCTGGGTCTGCCCACCGACCCGCATGGACGAGGAAACCCTGAAGGCCGAGGGCTATTACGCCACCTTCGAAGCGGCTGGGTCGCGGATGGAAATGCCCGGATGCTCGCTCTGTATGGGCAATCAAGCCCGGGTGGACGACAACACCACGGTGTTCTCCACCAGCACCCGCAACTTCAACAACCGCCTCGGCAAAGGGGCTCAGGTCTATCTGGGCAGCGCCGAGCTCGCCGCGGTCTGCGCCCTCCTGGGACGAATCCCAACCGCAGAGGAGTACCGCACCATCGCCGCCGAGAAAATCGATCCTCTCTCCGACGAGCTCTATCGCTACCTGAACTTCGACCAGATCTCTGGTTTCGAAGATCAAGGGCGCGTGCTGAGCAACGACGAAGAAGCGGCCCTCCTCGCCGCATCCTGATCATCGGATGCCCGCTCTGAGCGAACCGAAAAAGCGCCGTCACCTGCTGGGGTCCAGCAACAGCATCCGCCGTTTGCTGGAACGCCGCTGGTTTGTGGTGGTGCTTGCACTCGCGTTCACAGGCCTGGGAGCAGCGATTGCAGGGCTGCTGTTCACCAGTGGGATCACCCTGCTGCGCGACTGGCGGCTCGATCTTCTCAATGAATTTCCAGCCTGGTTGGTGCTGCCCGCCCTCGGCGCGTTCGGGGGGATGTTGTCCGGCTGGCTCGTGGCCAACCTGGCACCGGCGGCAGGCGGCGCAGGCATCACGCACATCATGGGGTTCCTGCGCCACCGGTCTGTCCCCATGGGGCTGCAGGTCGGCCTGGTGAAACTCGTGGCCGGGATCATCGCCATCGGCAGTGGCTTCCCCCTGGGCCCTGAAGGACCGGCGGTGCAGATGGGTGGATCCGTGGCCTGGCAGATGTCGCGCTGGCTGAAGGCTCCGGTGGCCTTTCGCCGTGTGATCGTCGCCGCCGGTGGCGGCGCAGGGATCGCAGCGGTGTTCAGCGCACCGATCGGCGGCTTCATCTATGCCATCGAAGAGCTGTTGCATTCCGCCCGCCCCGTGGTGCTGCTGCTGGTGCTGATCACAGCCTTCTCCGCCGACACCTGGGCGGACGTCCTGGGTGGTGGTGGCCTCAGCAGCACCCTGGGCTTCCAGGTGGAACGCGCCTACACCCCCTTGGTGCGGTTCCTGCCGGTGGATCTGCTGTATCTGATCGCCCTGGGCGTGGTGATCGGCGTACTCGCGGAGTTCTACACCCGGTATGTGCTGACGATGCAGCGGATGGGCAACCGCTGGTTCGGAGATCACCTCGTGCTGCGGATGACCCTGAGCGGTCTGGTGCTGGGTTGCGTTTACGCCTTCCTGCCGGACACCTTTCACAACCCCACCGAACTGAAACACCTGATCGCTGGAGGACAGGCAGACATCACCTTGGCCCTGGCCAGTTTCGTGGTGCTGTTCTTCAGCACAGGACTCGCCGCCGGCTCCGGAGCACCGGGGGGTCTGTTCATGCCGATGCTCACCCTGGGCGGTGCCATCGGCCTGGCCTGCGGAAGCGGCGTGGAGGCACTCACTGGCCATGTCCCCACCACCTATGTGTTCGCGGGAATGGGGGCCTTCGTGGCCGGCTGCTCACGCACGCCGATCTCGGCGATGTTTCTCGCCTTTGCCCTCACCAAGGATCTGTTGATCCTCAAACCGATCCTGGTGGCCTGCCTCACCAGCTTTGTCGTCGCCCGCTGCTTCAACCACCACTCGATCTATGAGCGGCAGATGGGCATGGAACTCGACTCTGAAGGACGGATGCAGCAGCAACTGAACCGCCACCGCCGCCCCTTCGATGCCCCACCCCCACCGACAGGACCCACCGGAGGCTCCAGCTGAACCAAGAAACACTGCTGTTTGATCCGGCAACTCCGGACCCCAATGCCCTCAAAGCCGTGCTGGCCTTCCCCAGCACGTACTCGATCGGCATCACCAGCCTCGGCTATCAAATCGTGTGGGCCACCCTCGCCCAACGCAGTGATGTGGATGTGCGCCGGCTGTTCACCGATCAAGGGGATCCCCTGCCACGCCACTGCGATCTATTCGGACTGTCCCTGAGCTGGGAACTGGATGGACCGGTCCTGCCCGAGCTGCTGCAGAACCAACGCATTCCGATCTGGGCGGTGGAACGCGGCGACAACGATCCGATCGTGTTCGGCGGTGGACCGGTGCTCACCGCCAATCCCGAGCCACTGGCTCCGTTCTTCGATGCCGTGCTGCTGGGGGACGGCGAACTGCTGCTGCCGGCCTTCATCGATGCGCTGCAGGCCTGCCGCGACGCCCCGCGGCCTGAACGGCTGCGGCAACTGGCGCGGGTGCCTGGCGTCTACGTTCCGTCGCTGTACGCCCCGCGCTACGACGGCGACGGCAGCCTGCTGGCCGTGGAGCCCATCGAAAGTGGGGTGCCCGCTCTTGTTGAGAAACAGACCTGGCGCGGCAACACCCTCAGCCACTCCACCGTGGTGACGCCGGAGGCCGCCTGGCCGGACATCCACATGGTGGAGGTGGTGCGCAGCTGCCCAGAGCTCTGCCGCTTCTGCCTGGCCAGTTATCTCACCCTGCCCTTCCGCACACCGTCCCTGGACGACGGACTGATTCCGGCCGTGGAAAAGGGCCTGCAGGCCACCAAACGGTTGGGGCTGCTCGGGGCCTCGGTCACCCAACACCCGCAGTTCAGCGACCTGCTCCAGTGGCTAGATCACGACCGCTTCGAGGGCACTCGGGTGAGTGTGAGCTCCGTTCGTGCCGCCACCGTGACCCCTGAGCTCGGACGAATTCTGGCCAAACGGGGGAGCCGCTCGCTCACGATTGCAATCGAAAGCGGCAGCGAACGCATGCGCGATGTGGTCAACAAAAAGCTGACCACCGAAGCGATCCATGCCGCCGCCAGCCACGCCAAACAGGGCGGGCTCAAAGGGCTGAAGCTGTACGGCATGGTCGGCCTACCGACCGAAACCGATGACGACGTGGATGCGACCGCTCAGCTCCTGCTGACCTTGAAAAAGGGAACCCCTGGCCTGCGCTTCACCCTGGGGGTGAGCACCTTCGTGCCCAAAGCCCAGACCCCCTTCCAGTGGCAAGGGGTCAGACCGGAAGCGGACAAACGGCTGAAACGCCTGACCAAAGCACTCAAGCCAAAGGGCATTGAATTCCGGCCGGAAAGCTACGGGTGGAGTGTGATCCAGGCCTTGCTGTCACGCAGTGATCGCCGCCTCGCGCCGGTGATCGCCGCCGTGGGTGATCGACGTGAAAGCTTGGGGGGCTGGAAGACGACCTACCGGGCCGCCCTCAACGGCGAACTCGACTCCGCTCCAGGACCAGCGCTGCCACCACCACCACCCTGGGCCGAGGTGGTCGAAGAGGTCTGGGAGGCCTCACGGATCCTGCCTTGGACCCATCTCAGAGGTCCCCTGGCCCCGGAGAAGCTGAGGGAACACCACGACCAAGCCCTTGCGTTGGCGGGTTGAACGCAGCCTGCTCAACAGCGGCGGAGAGACCGGCCAGCAACACCCAACCCAAGATGTTCAGCCGGCTGTCAAAGAACGGCAGATCCGTGGTGTGCATGCCCACTAACACCAATGAGGCAGCCCACCAGGCCCGATCCACCGGATGGCGCTGCAGCAGTCCCCGCCGCAAGGACACAATCAACAGGACCAGCACGGTGCCGACCACCAAAACGGCCGCCGGCAAACCATGGTTCACCGCCAGCTCCAACGGGAGGTTGTGGGAATGGCCATGCCAATTGCGCTGGGCATGCAGGGAATACAGGACACTGAAGGCTGATGCCCCCCAGCCCAACCAGGGTCGGGCCGCAATCAGATCCAGAGCAAACGACCACTGCGCCAGCCGCGTCAGGCTGTTGGTGGTCTGACGCTCCAGCAAACGCTGCTGCACCACCTCAGGCAGGCGCGCCTGACACCACTGCTGAAGGGCCGCAGGCACACCCGGAAGAACGGCCAGCAGCAGGGGGAGGGCCAGCACCAGCAGCACCGGGAGCAGCCAGATCCAACGCCCCGGACCAATCACAACGGGCAGCGCCAACACCAAGGCAGCCATGGCATTGCGCGAACGGGTCATCAGGACCGCAGCCACCGTGGCAGCACTGAACAACAGAGCCAGGACCCGGTCACGCCGCGGCCTCTCGGAACGCAGCACAGCAGCCAGGGCAAACGGCCAGACCACCCCCAGCCAGGCACCGGCGACATTGGCGTAATCAAACAAGCCGGACAGCCGCCCATCGGGCTTCCCGCCGGCTTCCATGAACCAGATGATCCCGCCCCCCAGCAACTGCCAGGGTCCGGACCAACCCCAGTGCATCTGACCGAACCCGGTCACAAGCACTGGCACGGTGCCAGCCAACAGCAAAGTGGCGGCCCGTTGACGCCGTTCCGGTCGATCCAGAAAGCAGCGAAAGGCCCAGAACGCCCAGAACAGGGGCAGCCAGTTGGCCAGTCCTGCCCAGGCCAGAGCTGCATCCTCCGCGCCGAAGCAACCCACGATCATCAGGGCAGCGGCGACCAACAGAGGGCGTGTCCAGGGATCGCGCCAAATGGCCGCAACGCGATGGCGACTACCGGAGATACAGGTGATCAGCAGACAAAGACCCGCCAGCAGAGCGCTGGAAGGCAACAGAAACAAACCCAGCTGGAACGCCCGCCAACCGATCAATCGATCGCCCGTCACGGGAACACCGGTCACGCAAACACCGGTCACGCAAACACCGCCGTTCGACCGCGGTAGACCATCACCTGCCGGCGCAGATGCAGGCGCAGGGCTCTGGCCAAGGCCAGCCGTTCCGTATCCCGACCCCGGCGGATCAGATCCTCCACCTCGTCGCGATGGCTGACATGGGCAATGGTCTGCTCAATGATCGGACCGTCATCGAGATCTTCCGTGACGTAGTGGGCCGTGGCCCCGATCAATTTCACACCCCGCTCCCAAGCCCGGTGATAAGGCTGTGCACCTTTGAACGCGGGAAGAAACGAGTGATGGATGTTGATCACATCCGGGAAACGCTCGAGGAACGAACCGCTGAGCACCTGCATGTACTTGGCCAGCACCGCCAGTTCGATCTGATGTTCTTCCAGCAAAGCCAGCATCCGATCCTCGGCCGCTGACTTCGTGTCAGCGGTGACCGGAACATGGGCAAAGGCGACGCCGAAATCGCTGCACAACGGCTCAAGATCGCTGTGGTTGGAGACCACCAGTGGAACCTGCATCGGCAGCTCCCCACTGCGGGCACGCCAGAGCAAATCGAGCAGACAGTGGCTCTGCTTGCTCACAAAAATGGCGACACGCGGGAGCTCATCGGAAAAATGCAACTGCGCCTGCCCCTTCAGCCGTTCAGCGAGGGCAGCGGCGGCGGCGGGTAAGGCGGCCCGGGGAATGCCGAAACCAGCCAGATCCCATTCGATCCGACTCAAGAAGACACCGGCACCGGCATCGGTGTGATGGTCGGCATGACGGATGTTGCCGCCATTCGCGGCAACCCAGCCGGCGAGATCACTCACCAGACCCGAACGGTCCGGACAGATCAGTTGAAGGATGACCGTGGCAGCGCCCAACGTGAAGCCTGGAAAAGCAGATTCTCCCGTGCGAACAGAGCTGGTTAAAGTCGCTTGGAAATTTTTACCCCACCATGCTGAGCGTCCTGCGTCGCGTTGCCGCGTTGTGTCTCTGCATCACGCTCAGCTTTGGAGCTGCCGGTCTGATCAGTCCGGCATCAGTCCACGCTGCTGACGATGCTGCTGTCCTGCAGCGTCAGGCCAGCGCATTTGCCGACACCAAGGCGCGCCTGCCCGAACTGGCACGACTGGTCAGCGCAGGCGACTGGACCTTCACCCGCAACCTGATCCACGGCCCCATGCAGGAAGTGGGTCGCGAAATGCTCTACATCAACAAAAGCCTGGACAAAAAGGAGCGCAAGGAAGCCGACAAGCTGGCCAATGCGCTGAAAGACTCCCTGGCTGCCCTTGATGAAGCGGCCCGTCTTCAGGATGCCGGCAAGATGCAGAAGGCCTACAGCGCCGTGGCCGCCAGCTTCGATGCTTACTCCGACGTGATTCCTGAGGCTCTGAGCTGAGTCGATCCATTGCTGTCATCGGTGCTGGGGCTGTCGGCCTCGGCACCGCTTGGTTGTTGTCCGAACAAGGACA
>NZ_JBGKDS010000022.1:0-13304 GCF_042954325.1 Parasynechococcus sp.
ATCGCTATTCGATGCTGGGTTGGAAGCTACCGTTGTCAACTTTTTGATGCTTTTAATCTGGTCGGATTTTTGCACCACAGTGTTATCGCCTCGTTGAATGCCGTGGTCGCAAGTGGCACGACGAATTGAAATTTCCATTCGCATCTTCCTGGCTGCTTGGTTGCGTGCTCGCTCGATTGTTCTGATGAGGGTATTTTGAGTGTTTGATTATGAACTAACGGATAATTTGACAGCGTAGAAATGAAGATCCACTGCAGAATCACTTTGGTGACAGACCTGGCTCTGTATTTGATTTTATTTTCAATCATCAGCTTGTCCTGTTGATTGCGTTGACTGTCTTAAGAGGATCTCTTTGAATTGCCCCTAATGCGTCGAGAGAGTGATATTTTGAGGCTTCTATGGTGCTCTTGGTTGGCAATTTCGAGCGATAAAATTGCTCGCTTTGCACCGTTGCAACCGATTCTGTGTGCGAGTTGTATCTAGGCCTACGCTTTAATTGTTGTGGTGTGCACTTTTCTTGGCTTTTGAATGGCTGTGTTTGGAGGAGAGATGCAGCAAATTTGATGCTTTGTCGTCTTCTTCGGTTTTGGTCAGTTTTTTGACAAGATTGAATGTGTCGTGAGCAGACATTTCTCCGTCTGACTCCCACTTCAGTGACGACAACTCTGAGTGGGACATGGAGTGTGCACGATTCGGGCCAACATAAGTGCTTTCGCTGGCATGCCGTGCGCTTCTGGGGGCAATTAAATCTGTAGTTATCTGGAAGCTTGTACTTATTGCTACGAGTCTTTAGATGGCCGCCGCACTCTGATAAATCTGTAATCAGAGTAGGAGCGCTGTTAGTTGACCTGGTCCATCCTGTGTGAATCGATACAATTGAGTCGAAAGGCATGTTTTGATGAACGGTAAGTTCTTGGTGGTTGGAATCGTTCTTTTTTTTCTTGCGTTCTTCGTGTTCGAATCCTTGATGATGAGGGGTCTGCCGCACTAGTTCTCAGTCGGTTGATGCATTCTGGTTGTGGGTTTGTCTTCTTAGCTCGACCATCATCTTATGAAAGCACTCTTTGGGCTCACCTTGGTTGACCGTCTTTTGCCCCGGTATGACTGTGTTGTTGAGCTGATTTGAAGCCTGATCTTTGGACACTCGTTTTCAACGATTGCCCAAGCTTTTCTTATTTCGACATTGTTTTGGGCCTGCCGTCTGGCATCCATCTTCCACCGCTTTGATGGAATAAAGAAGATAGTGAGTTGTGGGGTCCCCTCCCTGTTCGGATAAGGCATACGTCTTTCCCGTTTTATGGCCAAGTTTTGCCATGCCTTGTTTGCGCGTTCGATGGGCTCCCTGCTTCCCAAGGGCGGCCACGTTCATCGACCCATAGAGCCAATCGCAGACATTGGCGAACCATCGGAGCACTCGATGTTTCCACCTTCGTCGGCCTTGGGGATGGTTGTCTTGATTCTGATGTGCACCGGTTGGGAGCATGACGGTCGTTCTCGCCGATGCACAAACCATCGCTGGATCGAGCTTCCATCGCGATGACGTGCCTCAAGTCCCGCTGTGATCGTGATCACTCCGGTTCGTTCCGTCTTGATCAGTGGTTTTGGGTCGTTTCGACCTCGTCAATCCGAGCGCATAGTGCTGAGTTTCATGCAAGCGTTCCCGCAAGGCCCGACGCCTGACATTGGCTCTGGATCAAGGAGCGATGTTGCGCTCGCTGCAGGATCGCTGGCGCCGTTGCTGCTGATTGGAGCCAACCGCCAGACGGTGGAGTTCAGCAGCTGAGAGGGGGCGTACAGCGGCGATAAGCGCATCGTCGGTCCAGTAATCAGGACTGTCGAGCGTTCCGAGGCGTAGGGGACAGGATGGGCCCATCGTCATGACGGCCTCCTTTAGGTTCTCTTCATCATGGCCTTGGTGGGGCCGTTGAGTCCAGCTGATCAGCTCTGAGTCTCGATGTTGTCTTGGCTATTGAGCTCCTGGCGGCTCTCATCCTCAGCAGCTTGTCTTGCTGTCGGAAGGGCCTTGTCATGTGCCAGACAGGCTTCGAGGCGTTGAAGCTCAGCTTCGCGAATGAGTGAGGCGTTGTTCAAGGCAAATCTGTGCAAATCCGATGGCAGCCCATTGGCGGCGCTTTCGGTGGTGCGCCTGCAATTTAAGCAATGGAACCGAGGCTGCAATAGGTCAAATCACCGACTGCTGACATCCAGCCGTCTCAGTTGGCTGGAGCTCCCAGATCCCATCAAAAATCCCGATCCTGTCAGGGATGTCGGTGATGGGTTGGTTGCAACGGAGAGGGTGGGATTCGAACCCACGGATGCTTTCACATCGCTGGTTTTCAAGACCAGAGCCATCAACCACTCGACCACCTCTCCAGGTGGGACGAATCCCGGTTGAACCGAAATCCGTCCTGATTTTAGTGTGTCGTCCGCTGATCAGTTGCCCGGCTTCGCCAGTGGCAGCAGGCACTTGTCCGAGTCACAGCCGGCAGGTCCTGCTTCGGTCAGTTCACCCTGGTCATAACGCTGCAGGGCTTCGAAGAAGTCGCTGCTGACGCGTCGTTTGACCACATCAGCCTGCATCTGTTCATAGGTGGCCGCATCGATCGGCTCGAACGGGAGCCTCGGGAAGGTGGCATTGGCGTCAAAGCGCGCCAGCAGGGCTGCAGAGATGTAGCCCTCACCGTTCAGCATCGCCTGGTGCAGCGCCTCGGAGAGCGCTTCGATTTCGTTCTCACGGAATTCAATCGTTGCTGAGGTGTTGTGGGCGGTGTAATGCCGTTGAACCTGCATATAGAAGTCGAACTGCGCCATCGCTGAGAAGGCGTTGATGTCAACGGAATCGGCTCCCGGCAGATTCGCCCAGCTCACTTCGGTTGGAATCTCGACCAGCCATTCAGTGCAGCGGGGGTCGAAGGGATCGTTGAGCAGACGTCCGTCGTCATCTTTGTCCGACTGCGACGGAACGATGGTGTAGCCGTAGTCCATGCAGGCCATGGCCACGGGATCGTTCTTGCGGAAGGTGATCCGTCGGATGAAGCGCTGTGCTTTGGGGGGGTGCCAGCCGGGGGCTGCGCCGGTGAGCAAGCTCTTGGTGCCAGCCGGTTGCACCGTTGTGCAGCGGTTGGGCCGACGCAGCCCGTGGCGGTCGCAATAATCCCAAACGGTGTCATTGACGATTGACTTCCAGCGGCTCAGATAAGCCGCTTCCTTGTCTTTGAAGGCCTGGCCGGCTTCGGTGTCCGGCCGTCCGGCTTGCCACCACAGCAGCCATTCGGTGCCGAAGGCATGAACGAAGAAATCAAACAGGCCAGTGAAGCTGACCCCGACGATCGGGTCCCATTCACGGCTTTGGCGGTATCGCTCGACCTCAAAGCGGTGGTTCAGCAGGCAAGCCACGGAAAGAGCACCCGCTTTAAAGGCATCTTCCTGCGCTTGGAGATCGTTCGGATCAATCTGGTTGAGGTGAATTTCCGCCAGGTTGCAGTGGAAATCAGCACCCAGAATTTCGCCGCAGGGATTCAGGCCATAGCGCCCAAGGCGATGCTCGAGTTCGGCATCGCTGATCGTGCCGTGGTTGGTCTGCAACCAGCGGCCGGCTTCGTCTCGGCCCTGATCGCAGTAAATCTCGATGAATTCCTGCCTCAGTTCCGGTGTGGTGAGCAGATCAGCATTCGAGCGGGCAATGGCTTCAGGGGCGAACTGAATCGCACCTTCCCCGGAGTGGAACTGTTTGGTGACAGCCGCAAGAACCACGTCTTTGCTGGGTCGGGTGTGATACACACGGGTGTGGTTGGCCATGCGTAGGGCATCCCGTTCCGGATCGATGCGCCAGTTGCCTTCGCTGTCTTGCTGCCAAAGATTGTCCTTAGCGGATGACGCGCTGGTGTCGTCGGAGGAAAACTGCCGCATCCCCGCACTGCGCCGGATGTTGCCGGCCACAATCGTGACGGCGGCTTCATCGATCAGCAAGCAGCATTCGATGGATGTGAGTTGGCGGCCGATGGCTTTGTTCAGCAGCCGTGCCACGCGGCCATAAAGGTCTTTCAACTTGACTGGATTGGCCATCCCCCCGAAGCCCTTCAGGGTTTCGCCGACGGGACGCACGTCGTTGAGATCGACTTCGATCGATACGGTTCCACCGTCGAAGCGAGGATCGCTGCACAACTCGAGCAGCAACTGGTAGCTGTCGACCCACCCGCGTCGCGTGTCTCCAACCTTGATGCGCACCGTATTGCCGTCAATCGCATGGGTGCAGCTCTCCTGGCGTTCACCTTCAGGAGTCACGCCGATCTCGCTGACTGAGACCACTTCCAGCCTGTTGCGAATCGCTGGCAGGCGATTGATGAGATGGGGTTCGATGATCGCCCCGGTTCCACAGCCCATCATCGCCAGGTCCATCATCAGACCGAAGGCTTCCCAATCGATGAGATTGGTGGAGGTGCAGTTGTAAGAACCTGAGAAATTTTCCTGCTGTTCGATCCAGGGTGTGCCACCGATCCACAGCCAACGACCGGACGGCAGGGCCTTTTTCTCAGCCTGCATCCGTGCCATCAGATCAACTTCTTCCTGACTCAGATCTCCAAGTTTCTGGAGTCCACTCAGGTTGCGTTGGCCCACTTGGCTCCAACTTTCTCGTCCGCCGGGGGTTCGACGGCTGTAGGTCCGATAAAAGACAGGATTTGCAGCTGGAGCGCTGATGGGGAAGTCGCCGAGCTTGGCGCTCGCGTTCGCGGCGACTTCAGCGCGACTCGGAGTCAGTGTCACGTGCGTAGGCACTTAGGTGCGGTCACACTAACGCCACAGATGGGGTGGGCAAGAGTTCCATACCACCAGTTACAGCGCTTTAATCATGCTGATTCCGAAAACGGTGCGAACTGATGCAGCGTCGTCCTGAGCCGGAGCTAATGACGGACCCGGATCAGGTTCGTGCCTATGCCGGAGCTGATTTCAGTGCTGGCGATCGTGTTCTGATCGAACTCCTGGAACCGTTATTGGAGGGCCGTCCTGGTCCGCTGAGGCTGGTGGATCTTGGTTGTGGCCCCGGAAACATCACCCTGCGCCTGGCCGAGCACTGGCCTGAAGCCGATGTGATCGGGATCGATGGTTCGGCTCCCATGCTCACCGTCGCTCGGGAGCGAGCCCAGCACCAGGGCGTCGCCGCTCGGTTCCTTGAGGCCTCCCTGCAACAGCTCAGCGCGATGTCCCTGCCCACATCGATAGCTCCTGCCGCTGCTGTGGTGAGCAACAGCCTGTTGCATCACCTCCACGATCCCCTCGAGCTCTGGCGCCTGGTTCGTTGTTGCGGTGGGTCTGGCACGGCGATCGTGCATCGGGATCTGCGTCGCCCCGACTCCGAGGTTGAGCTTGACCGGCTTCAGCAGCGTTATCTCCCGTCAGCACCGGATTGTTTGATTGCCGATTACCGCGCGTCGTTGCGGGCCGCTTTCACCATCGAGGAGGTGCAGGCGCAGTTGAAACGGCTTGACCTGGACCATCTGACCGTGCAGGCAGAGGACGACCGTTATTTAACGGTGGTTGGAGTGCTCTGATCTCGCCCATGATCGCCATCGCCATTGGACTCTGCCCTGGCAGGCTGGGGTCACTGTGAGGACGAGATGAGTCAGTCAGCTGCCCCGACAGCCGCGGATCAGGGCCTGGGAGACCTGCTTGCCAACGCCGTAGACCGGCGGCGCAATTTTGCGATCATTTCCCACCCTGATGCGGGCAAGACAACGCTGACTGAGAAGTTGTTGCTCTACGGCGGCGCCATCCAAGAGGCTGGGGCTGTCAAGGCCCGCGGCGAACAACGCAAGGTCACATCCGACTGGATGGAGCTCGAGAAACAGCGCGGGATCTCGATCACCTCCACTGTTCTTCAGTTCGACTACGACGCCACCACGATCAATCTTCTCGATACCCCTGGTCACCAGGATTTTTCAGAAGACACCTACCGAACCCTGGCGGCGGCTGACAACGCCGTGATGTTGGAAGATGCCGCTAAGGGACTTGAGCCTCAAACACGCAAATTGTTTGAGGTCTGTCGCATGCGAGAGATCCCGATTTTCACGTTCATCAACAAGATGGACCGTCCCGGTCGGGATCCACTCAGTCTTCTGGACGAGATTGAGTCTGAGCTGGAGCTGACCCCTTGGGCGGTGAACTGGCCGATCGGGAGCGGTGAACAATTCCGTGGGGTGATCGATCGACGCAGCCGCGATGTGATGTTGTTCAGTCGGGCGGAACGCGGCCGACAGGCCACGGAGCAGCGCCTGAAGCTGGACGATCCTCAGCTCAGGGAATTGGTGGAGGAGGACTTGCTCGATGCGGCTGTCGAGGAGCTCGATTTGCTGGAGGCGGCCGGGGCCGAACTGGACCTTGAGCTCGTGCATGCCGGTGAGCTCACGCCGGTGTTCTTTGGATCCGCCATGACCAACTTCGGAGTGCGTCCCTTTCTGGATGCCTTTCTGGAAATGGCACAACGGCCGATTGCCAGGTCCAGCAGTGAAGGATTGGTCGATCCGTTGCGGGAGGGCTTCAGCGGTTTCGTGTTCAAACTGCAGGCCAACATGGATCCGCGTCACCGTGACCGTGTGGCTTTTGTGCGGGTTTGCAGTGGTCGGTTTGAAAAAGACATGACCGTGAAACATGCGCGAACGGGCAAAGCCATCCGTTTGTCCAGGCCACAAAAGTTGTTTGGTCAGGATCGTGCCGTTGTGGAAGATGCCTATCCCGGCGATGTGATCGGCCTGAACAATCCAGGCATGTTTGCCATCGGGGATACGTTGTATGTGGGGTCGAAGGTTGAGTATGAGGGGATCCCCTGTTTCAGCCCTGAAATTTTCAGCTGGTTGCGAAACCCCAATCCTTCAGCATTCAAGAATTTCCGTAAGGGAGTGAATGAACTGCGGGAAGAAGGTGCCGTACAGATTTTGTACGACACCGATGAAAGCAAACGCGATCCCATTCTGGCGGCCGTTGGCCAGCTTCAGCTCGAGGTGGTCCAGCACCGCCTGGAAAACGAATACGGTGTTGAAACACGGCTGGAACCGTTGGGATATCAGGTGGCGCGTTGGGTGAGTGGTGGCTGGCCACAATTGGAGCGTATTGGTCGAATCTTCAATTGCAAGACCGTGCGTGATGCCTGGGATCGTCCGGTTCTGTTGTTTAAAAACGAGTGGAACCTCAACCAACTCAATGAAGATCACCCTGACCTCGAACTCAGTGCCGTTGCACCGGTGGTGAGCGGAGTGGAACCGATCAGTCTTTGATGGTTGCTTTGCGCCGGATCTGTCCGGTTATCGACGCAATGGAACCTTGGCCGTTGTTGTCAGCCACGGCTGCATCTCGGCCCCGCCAGACTGAGTTCAGCGAGCTGAGCATTGGATGGGAACTCTCTGGCTGCTGCGCAGCTGCGACGATGGGGGAACTGATTACGTCTGTTTCCGACCTCAACACGATCTCATCGAAATCCTGGAGGGATATCACCTTCCTCCACAAATGCCTCTGATCAAGCGTCGGCAACGTCTTCATCCCGACGATGCGACCACTCGCCTCAATCGACTCGAACACAGCGAAGGCTTTCGCCACGGAGCACCGCTGTTCTGATCGCAGCTGATTAGCCTCTGCCTAAGTCGAGGCTTCAGTGCAATGGCAGCGGTAGGTGATTCAGGTCCTGATCAGAACGCTGAAGATCCCTACGCAAGGCTGGGCCTGTCCCAGGGCGCCAGCTTTGAGCAGGTGCAGCAGGCCAGACAAGCCTGCCTCGATCAAGTCGGTGATGATCAACAGGCCCGCGCTCGCGTGGAGTCGGCCTACGACGCTGTGTTGATGTCGCGCTTGCGTGAGCGCCAACAGGGTCAGCTCAGCGAAGCGGCCGCCGACGCTTCAGTCCGCGAGGAGTCGGGCAACAAGTCGACGGCGTTCCAGGCCACCGGTGTCCTGCAGAAGCTCCAGCCCAAATTGATGGATGCCGGTCAGGCGATTAGCGATATGCGGCCTCAGGTGGCCCTGGTTCAAGGGCCAGGTCTGTGGATCAGGCTCGGGATTGGTTCCTTGGCGATGGTGGCCTTGCTGCTGAGCTCAGACAGTGTTCAGCTGGTCCTTGCCCTCGGTCTGATCGGTGGCTACGTCAGTGCCGTTCGCCGCGGTCGGCGCCCCCTATCGTCCTTGGGTTGGACCCTTGCCTCTGTGGTGGTGGGCTTGGTCGCCGGTGGTGTGCTGGCCGCAGCCCTGTCACCGTCAGCCGTGGACCAGTTGAACTTGAATTCCGATCAGATCCAAGCCATTCCCGCAGCAGTGCTGCTCTGGCTCACGGCTCTACTGCTGGCTTAGGCCGCGCTCGGAAATTCATCGATCAGGGAACTCAGCTCCTCTCGATCGACCACATATCGGTTGCTGCAGAAGTGGCAGGTCAGTTCAGCCTGTCCATCTTCAATCAGCATGTCCTGGAGTTCGTCCCGTCCGAGCATCTTGAGAGCGCCGATGCTGCGTTCCCTGCTGCAACGGCAGTGAAACGACAGCGGCTGATTGGATTCAGCGCCATCCAGTGGTTTGGGATCAAGGTCAGGAAAGACATCCATCAGGAGATCTTCCAGGGAGTTCTGACAACGGCTGAGACGTCCACTGAAATCCTCCACTTCGCGGCAGCGCATTTCAAGGAGCTCCACCAGGGCAGGTTCTTGAGCGGCCTTGGGCAGCACTTGAACCAGCAGGCCACCGCTGGATTCGAGCCCGTCGCTGCGAATCGTTTCGCCGACGAACACCGCCGATGGTGTCTGCTCGGAGTGCAGAAGGTAAGAGGCAACGTCCTCACCGATGCCGCCGTTCACCAGCTCCACAGTGCTGTTGAACGGTTCCCCTTTGCCGTCATCGCGCATGACGTGGAGATAACCGGTGCCCACCGCTGCCTTGAAGTCAAAGCCGTAGTGGCCATCGGCATCAGCGACCGGATCCAGCTCCAGTTCAGGGTTGCCGACGTAGCCGCGGACGGTGCCGTCCCGACCGGCATCCACCATCAAGCCCCGCAAGGGGCCATCGGAGCCCACCCGCAAATTCACCCGTCCGTGCCGCACCTTCATCGAACTCGCGAGCATCAGCCCGGCACTCATGGAGCGGCCCAGCAGCACGGTGGTCAGATATGACAGCCCATGGCGACGCTGTGCTTCCCGCAGGGTGTCCGTTGTTGAGACCGCCACCAGGCGGATTCCTCCCCCCGCAGCCGTTGCTCGGACCAACCGGTCGGCCAAATTAATCGTTCCGCTCAGGGCAATGTAGACATCGGCATCAGCTCGCCGTTTTTCAGCTGATGCCGTTGGCAAGCCCAGCTTTTGAAGAGTTCGGGCTCATGGGTGACCACGATCAGCACCTGCTCACGGGCCAGTTCGGCCAACAACTGCAGCACGTCGTCGCGCACTGACCAGTCCAGTCCGGCTGTGGGTTCATCGAGCAGCAGCACATTGGCGCCCCGGAGCAACTGCACCGCGATGGCCAGCCGACGTTGCTGTCCTCCACTGAGGCGCTCCGGTTGGGTGCTGCGGTCGATGCCCGTCAGCCCGACGCGATTCAGTACCTGTTCCTGCGCTTCCGTACTCAGACGCCGCAGACCCAAACGCAATTCCTGGGCAACGGTGAGCCCTAGAAAATGACGCTCCGGGAACTGAAACACCATCCCGGTGATCCAGCGTCGCTGGCGTGGAGATAACGCTTCCCCATTCCACAGCACCTGTCCAGAGCGCTCGCGGGAGAGGCCGCTGATCATGTCCAACAGACTGGTCTTTCCAGACCCGCTGGCGCCTGAAATCAGAACAGGTTGGCCCGCACGTGCCACAAAGCTGACGTCCCGTAGGACGGCAGATGCCGCCGTGGCAGGCGCGTAGGTGAGATTCTGCAGTTCAAGCATCCGTCACAGCTTGACCGATGATGCGAAGGACGCGCTGGTCCCATGGACGTTCGTTTTCGCGAGATTGACCCATTCAATTGCTGGATCTGGCTTCGTTTTCCAGAGGCTCCCAGTTCCGGTGAAATCAGCTATGTCGATGGTGTTCTGGATAGTTGGTACGTGATTGGACGCCTCGGTGGATTCAATGCGGAGAATCTGCAGGTCCATGACAACAGCTCTGATCTGAGCTGGATGAGCTACGACAACGACGATGCTCAATCAGCACTGCCGGCCCTGATGCACAACATGGGCCAGATGGAATACCAGGGCATGTGGGGGCGTTTTTGGATCGATCTCGGCACCAGTGACGGCATCGGCCTGGATGTCCTGATCAACGCTCTGCGCCAGCTGGATTCTGACGTTGTTCAGATTGCTGAGCTTGTGATCGGTGGGATCAACGAGGATTGGCCCGTCGAGGAACATCCCGATAGCGTCTTCCCCAACGGTGGGTCGTGAACGTCGGCGCCTCCTGATGGATCCAGTCCATCGGGTTGGGGATGGACGTCAAATCCCTTTGTCGGAGTCCGAACGGCATTATCTGCGGCGTGTGCTGCGGTTGCGGGTGGGGGATCAGGTGGATGTTGTTGATGGTCAGGGTGGACTTTGGCTCGCCAGCCTGGACAGCTCCGATCGACTGATGCTCGCCTCTGACCCTGATACACCGCAGGACTATGAACCCAGACCCAGCCATCGGCTTGGATTGGTCGTCGCGCTCATGCGTCGGGATACCGATGTTTGGATTCGGATGGCCTGTGAATTGGGCATCGATGACCTCCATCCCGTGATCACGGAGCGTTGTGTGCCCCAAGCCGAGCAACGGCAAGAGCGTTGGCAATCGATTGTTCAGGAGTCAGTGGAACAGTGTGAGCGGCTCTGGGCTCCGGTGCTCCATCCTGTGGTTTCTCTGATCGATTGCCTCTCGGGATCCGATGCCCGGATCGCCATGGCGGTGACACGGCAGCACCAAGCGTCACCGTTGTCTGCTTGGTTGATGGATGGTGACGCCCCAGAGAAGACTTGGCTGGTGGTGGGGCCTGAGGGTGGCTGGAGTGCTGAGGAGCAAACCCTGATGACGACGGGCCGGCTCACACCGGTTTCCCTCGGCAGCTCCATTCTGCGCAGTTCAACAGCAGCGGTTCGTGGAGCCGTTGAGTTGGTGCAGTGGCGAGAGTCTCAGCGGCAGTAAGACGGGGCTGCGGCGTTGCGACTGAGTTCATAGCGTGGTGGTGATCACCCGTCAGAGCTTCTGAGATGGCCAACCTCGAGATCACCATCACCGAGCTGACTTCGATCTGTCGTGAGGTCCTGGAAGATGCCTATCTGCAAATGAGGAATCGGGCGAGTTGGGATCTCAATTGCCCGGTCGTCGTTGTAGATGCCAGGCATCAACCCCCGCGGCAGGTTCAGATCGGTGTGGGTGGTGTTGGGGGTGTGGTCCCTGTCTCCACCGCAATTGAAAACCCTCTGATCCGGGAATGGCTGGAGATCAGTGCAGAAGTGGCTCAGCCCCAGGAGGCGATGGACGAGATGCTGAGCCGCTACGCCAGCGACTTCTCCGATGCCTATGCCGATTTTCAGGATGAAAAAATCCGCAAGGGTGGCTGTCTCATCGGCTCTGACGACCTGGCTGCGTTTGTCAATCAATCCCGCACGGCTTATCCCGAAAAAATCGCTGTTCTTGCGGTCCTACCCGGTGCTGAGGAGCACCAGTGGAGTGTGATTCCGTTCAGTTGGACACCGGCCTGAGGCCTAGCGCTCGTTGATGTCGCAACGGAGCATGGAGGGTGCAGGACAGTCCAGACCCTTGTGATGCCGGAGATAGGCGAAGGCACCTTCAATCGTTGTCAGTTCCGAACGGATGGCTTGGCCATGGGGACGCGAGTCGTTCAGCAGAAGTTGCTGGTTGAGTTGGTCACGCCGGTGCAGAAGATCATTGAGGTCCATCGAATGCACATCTCGCTCTACTTGTTCTAGGCATGTTGCCGGCAGGAGTCACTGATGCTGTCCGGTGTGCGTGCTGAAGATTGGCTGAGCGCGTGGATCTCATGTCTTCACGCCACAAGCACGAAGTTCGTAAGCTGAGCTCTGATCGGTTTGTTCTGTGTCTTACTTGCCAACAAAAGAGCATTTAGACCATCAGATTCCTCATTTTTTTCAACAGGTCAATGCTCTGATTTGCAGCTTCCAAGCTGAAACAGGTGCAGATGATGCGGCAGTGGCAGTGATGTTGGGACGATTGGCCGAGAAGTATCAACAACGGCCGATTCATCAAGACGGCTTTGGTTTTCGTTAAAAACCATCGGTCCTATGCCTAAGGATTTTTAGTCTTGTTATTCGTTCTGCTGAAATCTCCGATTTCAAGACGTGATCATCAAGGTTGCGTCCAGTGTGCCAATGTCTGGTTGGAGCCGTGACTGGACGACTCTGAGTTCTTATTCCGCCATGTCTCCTCAAGTCGGTGATGTTGATGCCATCCCCCGCTGCCAGATTCCGATAGGACTTGGGACGATGATTTTGGTTGAGACGTCCACGATCTGATGCTTGGGGTCCGTGGCGGTTCCAATCTTCAATCGTTGCTGGTCAGGAGAGTGCTTGGGCTGGATCGAGGCATGCCATGGGCTGCGAAGGCCATCGAGCCAATGGTGAGTGCAGCCAGCGGCTGGACGAACGTGGTGAATGGGCTAGAACATTTGCACTAATCGTAGTTCCATGAGCGAGAGCAAGGGGCCTGCAGCGCCACGGCCGACCGAGAGCCAGCCACCACCACTGTTTTTAAGCGTGAATCCTGGAATGACCGTTGTGGTTCAAGACGTTCCGACAGTGGGTCAGAACAGCGATGGCGGTTGGTGGATGGGTGACGTCATCAGTGTCGATGGCGGCGCCAGAGATCCGAGGGTGCCAACTCTGTTTCAAATCGCCGATGTTGATTCAGGTGAAATCCGCTGGGTCAACGCCGACTGCGTGACGCATGTTGTGCCGCGCTGTTGAAGGCGCTCTTATGCTTCAGGACGCGTAGAGAGCATCCCTGCAAGCAATGGCATCCTTAAATGTTCCATGGCTCCCGGGCGCATCTTGCCTTCGATTGAAAGCAAGCGACAAACAGCTCTAACGAGGACGTTGTGATGTGGTCATTGGGGCGCATCCAGTCATTTGTTGTTTTTGGCTGGGTAGGACTTTGGTCAACGTTGTATCTCGCCTTCGCGATTTCCGAGCGTTGTGAGCCCGGAGAAAAAATTGTGGGCTGCCTGATTGGTTACACCATCGTTTACGTTTTCGTCATTGCCCTTTTGACTTTTCCCGTCTATCTCCCGATTGCAGTCTACAATCGTTTCAATAATAGAAAACAGGTCAACCGCAAAAAGAATCT
>NZ_JBGKDS010000023.1:0-25503 GCF_042954325.1 Parasynechococcus sp.
TGCCTCGACCGCATCACTGAGATCACCGACGAACTGCGTCGCCTGATCAAGGAATTCGAAACCGAACTGGCTGTGCTGCGCGGCCGCGTGGACGGTCTGGAAGCCCGCGTTGGTGAACTGGAAGCAACTCAGTTCTCCACCACCACCAAGCTCAAGGGACAGGCCACCTTCGTGCTCGGTGCCGTTCATGCCAAGGGTGACAACCCCGGCAATATCCGTGATGACTACAACGCCAGTCAGGGTGCGCTCAACTTCAGTTACGACCTGCGTCTTGGCCTGAAGACGTCCTTCACCGGTAAGGATCTGCTGTTCACGCGTTTGCGGTCCGGCAACTTTGACAACGTGTTCAAGGGGCAGGGTGTCAACCTGACGACCCTGGATGTTGCCTCCAACACCGACAACACCGTCAAAATCGATCGCCTGTACTACCGCTTCCCTCTGGGCAGCAACTTCACGGTGGTCGCCGGTCCCCTGGTTCGTAACACCGAAATGATGGGCTACAAGCCCACGGCCTACGCACGGGGAGCCGGAACACAGCTGGCATTTTTCGGTGGTTTCTTGGGAACCCCTGGTGTGTGGAGCAAGACCACAGGCGCCGGTTTTGGTGCGATCTACCGCTCCGACCATGCCAAAGGTGATGCCTATTGGACCGTTGCGGCCAACTACGTGGCGGAGAACGGCAACCTGAGCAACCCGAACGCGGGCGGCATCATGACCGACAACGCCAATGGAGCCTTCACTTCACAGCTGGCCTATGGCTCCAAGCAGTGGGGTCTTGCTGCCGGATACCGCTACAGCCAGTGCGATACCAGCTTCAAGAGCGGCACCAGCTTTGCTGCTGTGAACAGCTGGAATCAGAACTGCAACAGCGTGATCGGCGATGGCTTCCGCAGTGAAGCCGAAGCCCACAGCTGGTCGGTGAACGGCTTCTGGGCACCGGAGGAGTCCGGCTGGGTGCCGTCGATCAGTGCTGGCTTTAGTAAGTCGTATCTGAGTGGCGACTTCGCTTACAACAACGCTGAGAAGCTGGCGTCCTGGATGGTGGGACTTCAGTGGAGCGATGTGTTCCTCGAAGGCAACGATCTCGGTTTTGCGGTGGGTCAGCCCCAGTTCGTGAGCGCTCTGGACAAGGGCACTCCGGACGATGGCAATTACGCCCTGGAACTCTGGTACCAGTTCCAGGTCACCGACAACATCGCTATCACCCCGGGTGTCTTTTGGCTGTCCCGTCCCATGGGCGACCTCACACCCGACGACAAGAGCGTTGGTGGGATTGGTGGCGTTGTGCAGACCGTGTTCAAGTTCTGATTCACGCCCTTTCGCCAGCATCGTTGGCCGAGCCTCCCGGAAGGGGGGCTTTTTTTCTGCTCTGGTTTTGGCAGGCTGCAGGCATGGCCATCGCTCGGGACATCACAGATCTGATCGGTCGAACACCGCTGGTCAGACTCAATCGTTTGCCGCAGCAGGACGGTTGTCAGGCGGAGCTGCTCGCCAAGTTGGAAAGTTTCAATCCATCGGCCTCGGTCAAGGACCGAGTGGCCAGTGCGATGGTTCTTGAGGCAGAAGCCAAGGGCACGTTGGTGCCGGGTCGCACGGTGCTCGTTGAGCCCACCAGTGGCAACACCGGGATTGCCCTGGCGATGGTTGCCGCTGCACGTGGCTACCGGCTGATCCTGACGATGCCGGACACGATGAGCACCGAGCGGCGTTCGATGCTGAGGGCCTATGGGGCTGAACTGCAGCTGACCGATGGCGCCGATGGCATGGCCGGTGCGATTGCCCTGGCCCAAGAACTGGTGGAGGAGATCCCGGAGGCCTATCTGCTGCAGCAATTCGATAATCCCGCCAATCCTGCGGTGCATGAACGCACCACCGCGGAAGAGATCTGGACCGATTGCGAGGGGCGGATCGATGTGTTGGTGGCCGGAGTTGGCACCGGCGGCACCATCACCGGTTGTGGTCGTGTTCTGCGACAGCGCAATCCCCAACTGCAGGTGGTGGCGGTGGAACCGGCCGCCAGTGCGGTGTTGTCCGGGGAACCTGCTGGGGCCCATCGCATCCAGGGCATCGGTGCAGGCTTTATCCCGGCGGTGCTCGACCAAGATCAGATTGATTCGATCATCACCGTGACGGATGAGGAGGCCATGGAGATGGGGCGCCGTCTGGCCCGTGATGAAGGCCTGCTTTGTGGCATCAGCAGTGGTGCCGCCGTCGCCGCCGCTGTGCGGATTGGGCGTTCTGAGGAGATGGCCGGCAAGCGGATGGTGGTGATGCTGGCCAGCACCGGAGAGCGTTACCTCTCCACCCCCATGTTCAGTTCATCGGGTTCGCTGCTGGCCCGTCGGGATGGCCACCTCTGAGGGGATGCTGTGACGATGGATGCAGCGCGGTGAGGCCATGACCGATCCCTATGCCGTTCTTGGTGTGAGCACTCAGGCCAGTGCTGAGGAGATCAAGTCGGCCTATCGCCAATTGGTGAAACAGCATCATCCCGACGCTGGCGGTGATGACCAGCAAATTTTGGCCCTCAATGCGGCCTGGGAAGTGCTGGGGGACCGGGACCGTCGCGAGGCGTTTGACCGAACGCGGCGACCGACTCCAGCCGACTCGGCCCGCGGTGCCGGTTCCTGGCGACGGGCCGACCGTGCCCATGGTCAGGCTGTGGCAGAGGACGCTGCGTTGGCGACATGGCTTCAACGGGTCTACAGCCCGATTGATCGGCTGCTCGGTGAGGTGATTAATCCTTTCCCCGCTCAGTTCAAGGCCTTGTCGGCCGATCCCTACGACGACGCTCTGATGGAGGACTTTTGCGCCTATCTGGAGCGCAGCAAGCAAAAGATGGAGCGGGTGACCACGCTGTTTCAATCGCTGCCCACCCCGAACTCGGCCAGGGGGTTCGGGCTGAGTGTCTACCACTGTCTGTCAGAGGTCGACGATGCCTTGAAGGAACTGGAGCGCTACACGATGGGCTATGTCGACAACTATCTCCACGATGGTCGCGAGATGCTGCGCGAAGCCAAACAGCGCCGCAAGCGACTGCAGAATGAACGCCGCCGGCTGGAGATTGTGTGATCAGGCGCGCGCACTTCTGGTGGTGGGTGGTCGGAATTTGGTGCCTGGCCACCGTTGCGGACCGTTGCTGGTGGTCGCTTCAGACCGGCGTTCCGGCCTGGGATCAGGCCGATTACCTCAACAGTGCCCTTGACCATGGGCGGGCCCTCGGGCTGCTTCCGGGTGGTGCTTGGCAGGGCTGGAAGGCCCTGCTGGATTTGTCCCCGAAGATTCCGCCTCTGGCTTCTCTGGTGAACGGCACCGTGATGGCCGTGGCGGGAGATCAGCCCGCCGAGGCGGCTTGGGCCCTCAGCCTTTGGCATGGTCTGCTGCTCTTTGCAGTCGCAGGCTGGGGCCAGCGACTGCATGGGCGTGGCCTGGCCCTTCTGGCCTGTGGACTTACGGCCCTTGCCCCCGCCTTGCTTGAGCTCCGGGCGGATTATGTGTTGGAAATGCCGCTGGCGGCGACGTGCACCCTGGCCCTGTGGCGGCTGGAGGTGTGGTGTGATCCAGACCAGGGTGGTCGCTGGCATCAGGCCTGGCTGGCCATTTTGGCAGCGTTGGCGGCCCTGTTGGTGAAGCAAAGTGCCCTGCTCGCCTTGGTTCCGGCGGGGGTTTGGGCGCTATGGACTGCGCTGCGCACGGGGGCTGGTCGACGTTGGCAGCTGTTGTTGCTGCCCTTGTGCGCTGGGGTGCTGATCGGCCCCTGGTTGCAGCACAACTGGATCACCAGTCTTGGAGGCACCAATCGAGCGGTGTTTGAGTCGGCGGCCCGGGAGGGAGATCCTGGGGTTTTCAGTGTCGACAGCTGGCTTTGGTATCTGCGTCTGCTTCCTGAACAGCTCGGGGTGATTCTGCTCAGCATCGGCCTGTCGGGGCTCCTGCTCTGGTGGTGGCAGCGTCGTGACGGCTCAGATCATCAAGGTTCGGGCTGGCGTTGGTTGTTGATCAATTTGCTCAGCACCTGGGTGCTCACCACCCTCAGTCCGAACAAAGGCGATCGCTACATCGCCCCCTTGTTGCCAATGTTGGTGTTGCTCTTGGCGCGCGGCTGGTGGCAATGGGGGCTTTGGTTCCAACGCCATCGGCCTGCCACGGCGGTGCCGTTCTTGGTGCTGGGCTGTCTGGCATCCGTTCCGGCGGGTTGGTCGCACCAGCTGCATCGGTTGGAGGATCGTCCAAGGGGCCCTGTTGAGGCCCTGGTTGAGGCCGCCGGTGGCGCCGACGCATCGCTGGCGCCGCGCACGTTGATCGTGGTGCCGAGCACACCGGATCTCAATCAGCACAACGTGAGTTTCTATGGCCGTCGCCAGGGCGGACAGCTCGTCGGCCGTCAGCTGGGTGGCAGCCGTGCGCATCGCACCCCCGTCTTGGAGCGTGCCGACTGGGTTCTCTTGGCGGAGGGGAAGCAGGGCTCCGTGCGCAAGGCGGCCCTCAAACTCGATCGCGCGGTGCGACGCAGTGGGGTCTTTGAGCAGGTGGTGCAAATGGAGCGGCCCCGTGGGGGCAGTTATTCGCTCTGGCGCCGCCGTTCCGATCAACCGCCCAGTGGCCTGTCCTTTGCAGAGCAGTTCCCCCGGCTCGCCGAGGGCCTAGCCGATGGCCCTGCCGGTCTTGATCCAGTGTTCGCCGCAGTTGGTCTGGAGCACATGCTCGAAGGCCACTTCAGCTATCGCAAACCGGTCCGCCAGCAGGCGCTAGCCCGCCTTCGCGACAATCCCGACGATGCACAGGCGCGATGGACGCTGGCCCTGCTGGCGGTGTTGTCCAATCGCTCCGCCGAAGCGGCCGATCAGTTTGGCGAGCTGCAGCGTCTGGATCCGGACAGCCCTTGGCCCGCGGCCTATCGCAGTGTTGTGTTGTTGGCGGGCTGGAATGTCTGGTCCGCGTCAGCGGTGGCCGATGCCGCCCAGGAGCGCACGCCTGATCCACTTCTGGAGGCGCTGGGTGACCTCAGCGGTGCCCTGGGGGGAGCGCTGTGGCGATGGCCCAGCGCGATGCGAACGGTGCCTGCGGCTGTTGAGCGCGTGGAGCAGGAGCTGACGCCCTCAACTCAGGAATAGGCTTCCAGCTGATCCATCCGCAACCAGACGTCGGGAACCGGTCGGTTCCATCGCACCTGGCCGTAATCCCCTTTCACCACCAGCAGTTCGCCGGGGCCCGTGAAGATGTAATCCGGCGGCGTGGGGTCACTGGCTGACGCTTCCACGCTGGCGCTGTAGGCCTTGCGGTTGACCTTCACCAGGGCGCCTTTGCGCAGGGCTGCCGGCTTGGCTTTGGCAGGTGCAGAAGTCTCGGTTTCGGCCATCGCAGCTCGAACGGATCGGGTCAGGCTAGAACCAATCCCCAGCCGGGCCTCGCGGGGGGCCGAACCCCCTTAGCCTCTCGCTCTGGACTTGTCTGCACCCATGCGTCTGCTGCTGCTCGGCTGCACCGGTTTCGTCGGCCGTGAACTGGTGCCTGCGCTGCTGCAGGCCGGCCATCAGCTCACCCTGGTCAGTCGTCGTTTGGCGCGCGGCTACGACACCGAGCGGGCGTCGGGTGCGTTGACCTGGTTACAGCTCAACCCCGCCAGCCCAACGTCCTGGCAGGACGGCGAGTTGCTGGAGGCGTTGAAGCAGGCCGATGGCGTTGTCAATTTGGCCGGGGAGCCGATTGCTGAAAAGCGGTGGACGCCGACCCACCTGAGCCTCTTGGAAGACAGCCGTCTTGAGACGACCCGTCTGTTGGTGGAGGCGATGGCCGCCTTGCCGACGCCTCCCGGTGTGCTGGTCAATGCATCGGCGATTGGCTTTTACGGCACCAGCGCCACGGCCCGCTTTGTCGAATCGAGCGCGGCTGGAACGGACTTTTTGGCATCGCTCTGCCAGCGCTGGGAAGCCGCGGCGGCCGCGGTGCCATCGGGCACGCGTTTGGTCACCGTGCGGATTGGAATTGTGCTGGCTGCTGATGGTGGAGCCCTCGGCAAGATGCTGCCGGTGTTCCGCACTGGCTTCGGCGGTCCGATCGGCAGCGGTCAGCAGTGGATGAGTTGGATTCACCGCAGTGATCTCTGCGCGCTCCTGCAGCAAGCGCTGGAGAACAACGCTGTGAGTGGTGTCGTTAATGCGGTGGCTCCGGAGCCCGTTTCCATGGCGGTGTTTTCGAAGCAGCTGGGCCGCAGCCTGGGGCGCCCCAGCCTTCTGCCCGTTCCTGGCCCGGTGCTGCAGGTGCTGTTGGGAGACGGCGCCAAGGTGGTGCTCGAAGGTCAACAGGTCTGTTCCGAACGCCTGCAGACGCTTGGGTTCAGCTTTCGTTATCCGACCGTGGCTTCTGCACTCGACGCTGCCACCAGCTGAGAATGCCGCTGGTCAGCGCCGCCATGATCAGCACACTGATCGCTGGCGTGAACAGCGGTTGCCAGAGCTGCTGAAACAAATCCATGGGGGCGTTTTTGCCCTGGCTCTGGGTCACCACGGCAACGGCAAAGAAGCCGGCGCCGAGGAACACCACCAGCACATTCAGCATCAACAGCCGATCCAGCCAGCGTTTCCAGGAAGGTTCGGCGCTTGCCGTCATGGTTTGACAGGGCCGCACAGGGCGCTGATCGCTGCGGCCATTGTCGGGCCACCGCCGCTGCTGCCAAGTCTGCGCTGCGCTTCGTGACGACATTGCCGTTGCAGGTCTGGATCGGTGCGACTGCGTTCGACCAGCTCCATCACCAGGTCGGCGGCGGCGGCGAGCGTCTGCGGATGGTCGGGTTCGCCGGGGGCACAGAACACGGTGGGTCCGAGGAGGCGCCGTTGGGCTTCGGCGAACGCGGCGGTGAACTGGGGGCCATCGCCAGCCACCTGCAGCACAGGCTTCTCCAGACCGACGGCCTGCTCAACTGCGGTTCCGGCCATGCCAATGATCAGATCGCTGTTCTGTAGAACGCGGCGAAAGGCTTGTCGCCGCACCTGGATGCTGGGAGCACCGTTGCGGTGCAGGCAGCCGGCGGTCAGCGTCCAACCCGCCGTTCTGGTGAGCTCTGCCAGCTCGATGTCATCGAGGCTGGAGACCAGGGCCAGCTCGAAGGACAGTTCGGCGGTGACGGGCAGCTGTTCCACCAGCTGGAACAGCCGGCAGAGGTTGTGTTCCAGTTCGGGTCGACGGCTACCGGGCAACAACCCGATCACCGGGCCGCTCGCTGGTGCTCGGCCGTCGCCGTCGCCGTCGTCCAGGACGGGGTCCATGAAGGGATTGCCCAGGAAGCTCACCTTTCGCTTGAGCTGCTCGCTGAGGTCGTCCGCGGTGAGTTGATCGCGGCTGAAGACGGCGCGGAAGCGACGGCTGGCCAGGAGCTGGCCACAGGGCCAGGGCAACCGCAGTCGGCCTTCGTAATGACTGGAGTACGCCACGAGATAGGTGGCCACCGGTCGGCGGCTGAGCCAAGCTGCGATCACAGGGATCACATCTCCGACGACAACGATCAGATCGATGTTGTCGGAATGGCGCAGCAGCCGGATCAGGCGCCGCAGCAGGTAGAGCAGCTGCCCTTGGATCAGCTCGGTCAGTCGTCCCTTGAGGCTGGTGTAGCCGATGCCCCCTGTGGTGAATTCGTGGCTGCTGCCCAGCAAAGGAATGCCGGCCTGTTGATACGGCTGTCCGAGGCCGGCGAGCGGTAAGGCTGTCACCTCATGGCCGAGGTCTTGCAGACGTCGCCCGAGCAGGGATCCGGACAGATCCTCGCCGTGGCCATTGCTTAACAGGAGAAGACGTGCCATTCACCACATCCAGGTGTTGGGACAGGGAATGCCATTGGCTTCCCGAATCAGTCGCAGCCGCTTGGCTTCGCTGGCCAGGCGTTCGTCACGCAACTGACTGGCGCGATGGATCGGTGGTGTCGCCTTGGCCTGAGAAGGCAGCCGTGTGATGGTCCACATCTGTTCGAGTTTGGCAAGGCAGCTGGCCGTGCCGTTGATTTAGACGAGCTGGATGTCGTCGCGGATCAGGAAGACATCATCGGCAAATGTGGCGAGCACACCACCCTGGCTTCCCCATCCTTCAGACCGGCGATTGTGGTTCAGATAGAGCTGGTGACTGCGATCATCAAAGACCAGCAGCTTGCGTCCTGAAGCTGCTTTTTTGAGGCCACGATTGGAGGCAACGATTTTAAGCGCTCTGGAGGCTTTGGGTAACAGCGTCTGATCGATGTTGAGTACATCGCCGGAGTCTGGATCGAAGTCTGGAAGGGACACGCCGCCACTGATGAGTTGATCAATCAGGACTGGAGTGGTGGCTGATGTGTTGATCACCGGCGGGGTTGTTGTTTGAGGAAGATCGTCGTTGGTTCCCCAGATTTCACCCAGTGCCAGAAGGTCGGCCGTGCTGAACCACGTGGCGTATGTGGCACCACCTTTGTTGTACGACATCACCGTGTCGCGGTCGTTGTACTTGCGGGAATTGGGTTTCCCGGCTGGGTGCTCTAAGCCCAGGGCATGGCCCAGTTCATGAACGATCAGATGCTCTTCGTAGTTACTCAAGCCCGGTTCATGGTTCAACTCGAAGTGAGCGGTGACGTAGGCCTCATCGCTCTTCAATTGTCCGTTCGCTGCGTTCACCGGAACCCAGGTGTCCAGGATGCCATCGGTGCTGTTGCCTCCGGGGATGCGCTCCACCGAGGCCAGGTCCAGTTGTTGCGGAGCGTTGAAGCTGTCAACGGCCTGCGGTGCGATGGCGATGGTCTCGCTCAGGCGATCAAAGACCGAATGAATAAACGCGGCTTCGTCGTCGCTAAAGGCAACGGACGTGGTGCCTTTGAAATCACCATTCAGCAGCTGTTCCGTGTCTTGACCGGGCGCCACAAGGTTGTATCGAACCAGGTGCTTCCCATCGTGATGAACGGGAAAAAATTGCTGCAGTCCCGCCAGCTCGCCCTCGGGGAACTTGATCAGCGCAGTGTCGATGGTCATGGGGACAGGCTGAGGCTGTGGAGTGAGCAGGTCTGTGGCTGATGACAGATCCAATCTCCGCAGCCTGTCGTGGTTGTGTGGTCTGCGACGACGACTGGGAGCAGAGTCCCAGGGGCTTAAAGGCTCAACCAGCTTTTTACTTTTTCCAAGGCTTTCCAGCCCGGTCGGCGCTGCAGCCCATCATCGATCGAAGCTTTGAGGTCATCCCCCATCTCAGGGGCGAGAGCCATCACCTGCTGGACCACTTGAATGTGATCACGCACTCCCTTGGAATCCGTTTCCAGCAACGCAAGGCTGAGGTTGACGCGGGCCTGGGGGTCCTGGCCGTTCAGCTTCACCGCAAAGCGGGCGGATCGCAGAGCCTCTTCGGGTTGGTCACAGAGCAATTGCAACCAGGCCAAACAGGTCCATCCGGCGGACTGACGCGGTGCTGCCTCGGTGATCTTCTCGAAATCGGGCAGCACATCAGCGGCGCTGGCGCCGGACTGATAACGGGCCATGGCCTGTTCGAACAGGCTGTCCTGGCTGGACTCCATGGGACGGAGCGTGGTGGAACGCCCCTTCAGAGTCCCATGTGACGGCGATCTCCGGGGTCAGACCGCGAAGGAACTGCCGCAGCCACAGGTCTGGGTGGCGTTGGGATTGGTGAAATTGAAACCACCGCCAATCAGGGCTGTACTGAAATCCAACTGCATTCCGTAGATGTACAGCAAGCTTTTGGGATCGCAGATCACCTGGAAGCGCTGACCACCCGCCGCTTCGTATTCGTAGGTCTCGTCGTCGTCGAGGGTGTCAGTGGCCGGCACGAAATCCATCGTGTAGCTCATGCCGCTACAGCCCCCGGAGCGCACGCCCACCCGCAGCACCTGGTTGTCGCCCTGTTCACCGCAGAGCTTGGCCAGCTGCTGCATGGCGGGTTCGGTGATCAGGATGCCCTTTCCGTCCTTGGCGGTATGGGCCGGCGCTGTGCTGGGTGTGGTGGTCATGGTCGACGCAGGCTCGTCCCCCCACTCTATGGAGCTTGATTCATAGAGTCGCCCTTAGTTGCACACCTGATGGTGCGGGTCGCGATTGTCGGTTCCGGTCTCGCCGGCCTCTCCGCTGCGGTGGATCTGGTTGATGCTGGCCATGAGGTGAACCTCTACGAAGCCCGCCCGTTCATGGGCGGCAAGGTCGGTAGCTGGGTCGATGAAGGCGGCAACCACATCGAGATGGGGCTGCATGTTTTCTTCTTCAACTACGCCAATCTCTTTGCGCTGATGCGCAAGGTGGGTGCCTTCGAGAACCTGCTCCCCAAGCAGCACACCCACCTCTTTGTGAATCAAGGCGGAGATCTACGGGAACTGGATTTCCGCTTTCCGATCGGAGCACCCTTCAATGGACTCAAGGCCTTTTTCACCACGCCGCAGCTGAGTTGGATCGACAAGCTGCGCAATGCGCTGGCCCTGGGCACGAGTCCGATCGTGCGCGGCCTGGTGGATTACGAGGGGGCGATGCGCACCATCCGGGCCCTGGATTCGGTGAGTTTCCAGGATTGGTTTGTCGGCCATGGCGGTAGCCCGGAGAGCATCCGTCGGATGTGGAATCCGATTGCCTATGCCCTGGGTTTTATCGATTGTGAGGCGATCTCGGCCCGCTGCATGCTCACCATCTTCATGATGTTTGCGGCCAAAACCGAGGCCTCCAAGTTGAATCTGCTCAAGGGGTCGCCGCACCGCTGGCTCACCGGGCCGATCCTTGAGTACATCCAGCAGCGTGGCGGCAAGCTTCACCTGCGCCACCGTGTCAAGCAGGTCGAGTTCAGTGACGACACCACTCCCGTGGTGACCGGCCTGCAGCTCGGCACTCCCGACGGCGATGTTCGTGTGGAAGCCGATGCTTATTTGGCGGCCTGTGATGTGCCGGGGATTCAACGCTTGCTCCCGGAGGCCTGGCGCCGTTTCCCCCAGTTCGAGGCGATCCATCAACTGGAAGCGGTGCCTGTGGCGACCGTGCAGCTGCGTTACGACGGCTGGGTGACTGAGCTGGGGGAGGCCAATGAATCCAAGCGGCGTGATCTGGCCCAGCCCACGGGCCTGAACAACCTTCTGTACACCGCGGATGCGGATTTCAGTTGCTTCGCTGATCTGGCCCTAGCCAGCCCTGAGGATTACCGCAAGGAGGGTGAAGGCTCCCTGCTGCAATGTGTGCTGACCCCAGGTGATCCCTGGATCCCCAAATCGGTGGAGGAGATCGTTGCCCACACCGATCGTCAGGTGCGTGAGCTGTTCCCTTCGGCTCGCAATCTCACCCTCACCTGGAGCAACGTGGTGAAGTTGGCGCAGTCGTTGTATCGCGAAGCCCCCGGGATGGAGCCCTATCGCCCTGACCAGCGCACGCCGATCAGCAATTTCTTCCTGGCGGGCAGTTACACCCGCCAGGACTACATCGATTCAATGGAGGGGGCGACGATGAGTGGACATCTGGCCGCAGCGGCGATCCTTGAGCAGCCGGTGCGGTTGGCCTCGAACGCAGCGGTGGCCTGACCATGGGACGTTGGCTCGAACACACCGTTACGACAGAGATTCAGGCATCCGTCGACAAGGTCTGGGTCGTTTGGAGTGATCTGGAGGCCATGCCCAAATGGATGCGCTGGATCGAATCCGTCAAGACACTGGATGATCCGGATCTCACCGATTGGACCCTTGCTGCGCAAGGCTTTCGTTTCAGCTGGAAGGCACGCATCACCCAGCGGGTGGAAGCGCAACAACTGCACTGGCAATCCGTGGGTGGGTTGCCTACAAAAGGTGCGGTCCGCTTCTATCCCGAAGCTCCGGACCGCACTGTGGTCAAACTCAGTGTCAGTTACGAGCTGCCTGGGATCTTGGCACCGTTGATGGAGCCCAGCATCCTGGGGGGGATCGTCGTCAAAGAGCTGCAGGCAAACCTTGATCGTTTTCGCGACCTTGTGCAGGAGAGCTACTGATCCGCTGCTGCGCGTCGGCCTGGCCCCAGTCCTGACCGCTTTCATGCTGAGTGGCTGTGGGGCCGGCGATCCTCCGGCGCCGATCACGGCTGTGCCCATTGCACCCGAAGTGGAGGTCAGTGAGGACCCAGTGGTTCAGCCCCAGCAGCCCCCCGACATCGACCTCAGGCCGTTGCCGACGCCTGCGGAGGTGATGGCCGCTGCTCCCGGTGGGCGTCAAGATCCCTTTCAGCCTTTGCCCCTGGTTGCAATTGGCGCATCAGGTGATGGTGCAGGAGATGCGGGGATTGCTGCACCTGGAGCGCTGTTGCTCACTGGGGTGATCGAGGTGGGCGGAATCCCCCGTGCCTTGGTGCGTGTCAACGACAACACCAGTGTTCTTTGCCTCGGATCCGGCGGGCGCTGTGATGGCGATGCCGATGCCCTGCTTCCGGAGGGTTGGTCGGTGATCGCGATCGATATCGCCGCCGCTTGTGTCCAGCTGTCCCTGGAGGGCGATGCTCAGGATCCGGTCTGCATCGTCTGAATGCAGCAGCGCACCAGACCATCCAGATCATGGGGGCTGGCCTCACCATCCACCCGCCCGAAGCACTCCCGGCAATGGCGGCTGGTTTGAGGGCCGATTGAAATCAATTGGACCCCCTTCACGAGCTCGCTCCATCGCTCACCAAATCGATGGGCCAGCAGCGTGGCGGTGTGTTGGGCGGTCTTCCCGCTGCTGAAGGCGATCGCATCCACGTCCCCGGCGGCCAGTGCCGCTGCGGTGTTCTCCGGCATGTCGGAGGGGCAACGGGATTCGTAGGCGGCCACCTCCACCACGCGGACACCGGCTTCGCCGAAGGCATCGGCCAGCACGGTGCGTCCCCCGCTTTGCACCCGCGGCAGCAGCATTTTGAGCCCCCATCCAGACACGGGAAAGTGGTCGATCAGGCTGTCGGCGACGAACTCCGGTGGAATGAAATCGGCTTCAGTGCCCAGTTCGGTGAGCAGCCGCGCCGTTTTGCGACCCACGCTGGCGATTTTCAGGCTGGGTGGACGCCTCGCCAGGCTGCGTCCTTGGCGCTGCAAGCGATCTTCCACCGCTTGCACGCCATTGGCGCTGGAGAACACCAGCCAGTGAAAACTCTCGAGGTCAGCGAGGGCATCGTCGAGGGGCCCCCAATGATCCGGTGGGCCGATCACCAGCGCGGGGAGATCCAGCACCCGGGCGCCTTCGGCCTCCAACAACCGGCGCCCTTCCCCCTGTTGCTCGGCGGCGCGGGTCACGATCACGGTGCGTCCGTTCAATGCCGCGGTCACGACAGCACCTCGGCATCGAGTTTCACCAGCGCCTGGGCGCGGTCACGCAGCTGAGCCGCCGCCTCGGGCTGACCTTGTTGCTGCAGCAGCTTGATGGCCCGGCGGAAGCTGCCCCGCGCCGCATCGATGTTGCCGCCCAGCAGCTGAGCCACCGCCATGTTCTGGTGGCAGGAGGCATGCTCCGGAGCCAGGGTCAGGGCGCGGCTGTAGGCCTGCAGTGCCCCGGCGAGATCACCGTTTTGGCGTTGCATCAGGCCGAGGTTGTACCAGGCCATGGCCACTTCAGGGGCCTGCTCCGTCGCCGTTTTGGTCAGGGCGATGGCCTCCTCCAGCTGGGACCGTTCCATCAGCCGTGCGGCGAGGTTGAGGCGTGCGCCAAGCCCGGTGCGAACGTCCTGGGGGATCGCTAAAGCGTCGCGGTAGGCACGGATCGCTGCATCGGAGTCCGAAGGTGTCAGGGCCAGGCCGAGATGCAACAGCAGTTCGTAGCGTTCAGGGGTCTCGGCGGTGCTCTGGGCAAGAGCTGTGCGCAGCAGGTTGGCGGCCTCGCTGTGGCGCCCTTCGCTGACCAGCAGGCCACCGAGTTTGGCGCTGGCGTAGGGATCTCCGGGGTGACGCTCTAGCTCCGCTTGCATGGCTGACCGGAGCCGCTCTGCCTTATCGCTGCCCTGCAGCAGTTCCGGGCGATAGCCGTCGTGCAGCAGGGCCGGTGTCTGGCAGTGGGCCACCGTCCAGTGCGGCTCGTCGGCGATCAGGGCCTGAACGCTGTCATCGACCATCGAGTGATACGGGCGGCTCCACTGGATCCGGGGATGGCGACGGAACAGGCGACTGACGCTCGAATAGGGCGCCATGGCGGCACCCAGTTCAAAGCGCAGCAGGTTGATCACCACCACGTTGGGATCAGCCATCAGCCGTTGAAGTTCGGGGATGGCCTCGGCACGGAGCTGTTCATCGGCGTCCAGCACCAGCACCCAATCGCCGTTGAGGAACGTCAACGCTGTGTTCCGCGCTGGGGCGAAGTCGCCGGGCCAGGGGATCTGTTCCACCCGGGCACCAGCGGCTTCGGCGATGGCGATGGTGTTGTCCTCGGAGCCGGTGTCCACCACGACCATCTCATCGACGAATCCCTGCACGGAAGCGAGACAGGCAGCGAGGCGTGTTTCCTCATTGCGCACGATCATCGAGAGGCTCAGCATCACCATCGGCCGGGGCAGTGGGCGCGAGGTTAGAGCGGTTGTCTGTCGTTCAGTCGGTGAAGGCGCCGGCCCGTGTCCCTGTCCCAGGCAGCAGCTGCGTCAGCACCTGGTGTTGAGCTTCCGGCATCTGCCCGGGGGAGTAGGCCGCGGGCAGGGTCTCGGGCAGCAGGGGTTGGAGGCTGTCCCAGAGGTAAGGGCTGCCGTAGACCACCACCCCAGCGAGGCGGTTGATGTCCAGCAGTTGTTGGATGGCGGCGGGCCAGGGTTCACGGCTGTCCTGGGTTCCTCGGAAGGGATTACCGCGCAGGAACAGCTGCAGCAGGACGGGCCCATGCCCCAGCTGTTCCAAGGCCAGCGGGGCCTCCGGGTTGGCCTGCCAGGGGGACACACCCTGGCCATGGATCAGCACGGTGCTGAAGCCCTGGGCAGCGGGCAGCGTCAGCGCTGGTGCAGCGCCATGGAGTGGATGACAGCTGGGTAAAACGCTGTCGACCCGCACCAGATTCAGGCCCGTGGATGCGCTGATTTTCGGGGCTGGGTTGATCTCGAGCGTGCGGCGGACCAATTCCCGTTCGAGCTGGTGCTCTTCGGGGGTGACGATGGCGGGGAACGCGCTTGGCGGGGGCGCTGATCCTGTCCGTGCCAGTGCCTGGTGGCGGCGTTGCAGTGATTGGTCGAGGCGGGAGAGAGGAAGCCTTCCCTCGCCGAAGGCGCTGCAGAGCGCATCGATGGCGGCGTCGGCATCGCCCGGCATCAGAATCAGATCCGCACCGGCCTCAAAGGCGAGCACGGCGGCTTCGGCAGCGCCATAGCGGGCCGCGATGGCATCCATCACCAGCGCATCGGTGACCACCAGGCCTTTGAAGTCCAGGGTTTCGCGCAGCAGCTTGGTGAGCACTGCGGTGGAGAGGGTCGCCGGCCGTTGCGGATCCAGCTCTGGCAGCAACAGATGCGCCGTCATCACACTGTCGACGCCAGCGGCGATCGCGGCTTGAAACGGAGGCAGCTCCACCCGCTCCAATCGTTCAAGGGTGTGGTGGATCACAGGGAGATCCAGATGCGAATCGCTGGAGGTGTCGCCATGGCCTGGAAAATGCTTGGCGCAACCGATCACCCCTCCCTCCGCGAGGCCACGCTGAAACGCGGAGGCCAGTGCTCCAGCGGTTGACGGATCCTCTCCCCAGGCCCGGACGTTGATCACGGGGTTGTCGGGGTTGTTGTTGACGTCGCAGACCGGCCCCAGGACCCAGTTCAGGCCGCAGCGCCGGGCCTGGTCTGCCGTGCAGCGTCCGTAGCGTTCCGTGAGGCTGATCGCCTGGACTGGGTCGCTTTGATAGAGGCGTCCCAGAGCCAGGGGTGGCACCAACCAGCTGGCACCCTCAAACCGCTGCCCGACGCCCTCCTCGACATCGGCGCAGAGCAGCAGCGGTTGGGGACTCCAGCGTTGCAGCTGCTGGGTGCGTTGCTGCAGTTCAACGGCACTGCCCCCGAGCAGGATCACGCCGCCGACGCCGTCATTCAGCAGCCGTTGGAGCTGATCATTGGCCAGTTCCCAGCGGGGGTAACGCCGTTGGCTGTCCTCCAGATGGCCGCTGGCGCGCACCACCAGCAAGGTCGCCACCTGGCGACGCAGCTGTTCAGCCGTCAGGGAGCTCATCGCTGCCGGGGGGAATCTCGCCGCGTTCCTGGCGTTCGTCCTCCAGGCGGTTCAGCAGGCCGAGCACCGTGGTGCCGCGTTCCAGGCCGCGGTCGAGCTGAAACTTCACTTCGGGCGCTCGGCGCATCTGCAGCCGGCGGCCGAGTTCTCCGCGCAGGAAGCCGCTGGCCGCCTGAAGACCTTCCAGGACCTGGCCCTGCGCCTCGTTGTCGCCAAAGACACTGACGAAGATCTTGCAGTGCTGCAGATCGCCGGCGACTTCGACATTGGTGATGCTCACCATCCCTTGATGAACACGCTCATCACGAATGCCGCTGATCAGCAGTTGGCTGACTTCCTTGCGGATCAGTGCTGCGACCCGTTCAACGCGACGCCCCTGTGCCATCGAGTGGTCATGCCATCGGTGCTGTTGACACCATGGCACGTAGTACAAGGCTGAGGGTGACGAATCCGCTGATCAAGGCGCCAACCAGGGCCACGGCCGTGACGGGGTTGCTGCGTCGCCGTGCCAGTGGCTCAAACACGGAATTGATCACCCCGAGGCTGAAGGCCACGAGATAGCGGGGATAGCGGGTGACGTTGACAAAAAACTCCCGCATGGTTGCGGCACTCGGCGGAATCTGCTGGCTACTCTGCCGGGCCCAGGCAAGAACTGGCCATGCTGGAGCTGCATCAATTTCGCCATTCGGCCTTTTGCCTCAAGGTGCGGATGGTGCTCCAGGCCAAGGGCCTGAGCTTCCGCACCGTGGAGGTCACCCCAGGTCTCGGTCAGGTTGCGGTGTTCCGGCTGTCGGGTCAGCGTCAGGTGCCAGTGCTGGTGGACGGTGACCTCGTGTTGGCGGATTCCAGTGCCATCGCCCGCCATCTGGAACGCCGTGAAGCCTCTCCGGCTCTGATCCCTGCTGAGCAGAGGGCGGCGGCACAGATGCATCTGCTGGAGGACTGGGCCGACACCACCTTGGCGGCGGCGGCCCGTTCGGCGTTGGTCCAGGCGGCGGCGTTGGATCCAGAACTCCGCGTGGCCTTGTTGCCGGACGATCTGCCGGATCCGCTGCGTTCGGTGATGGGTGCGCTGCCCGGGGGCTGGGTGAGCAACGTGAGTGAACTGGTGAATCAGAACGAACGGGCTGAGTTGTTGGCCAGCCTTGAGCAACTCGCTCTCAGTGTTCAAACCAACCCATGGTTGGTGGGCGAATCGATGTCGCTGGCGGATCTGGCGGTTGCGGCGCAGTTGTCGTTAATTCGTTTCCCGTCGTCCTCGGGGTCAGCCCTGGCGGGTCGAGGGGTGCCCGGGTTGAGTGATCATCCGAAATTGCAACCACTGTTCCAGTGGAGAGATCAATTGGAGTTGAAGTTGATGGAGCGAACCCTCGAGGAGGTTTAAACCTTGCGGGTCATCAGCGCTTTTGCCGCTGACAGGGCGAATTGTGCTGGCTAAGACCAAGTCGAGTGAGCTCGGAGTGATTGGAGATGAAAAATATTATTTTTTCCTCAAGAAGTTATGACAGGAAAGGGAGGGTTGTCGAAGCTGTTGAGCACCATGATTCCATCCTTGACCCTGCGTTAAGGGCTGAAAAATTCAAGCGGATGAAGGCATCTCCGTAGGCTTTCTTTCGGGGCTCCAACCATCTGTTTTGGTCGGATTTTGCCGGTGATTGGACGTTGCACGCGTTTGGTGGTAGCGCGTTTTCTCGAACGTGGCTGGTTGGTGATGCCCATGTGTACAACATGGGGGCTTATTTAAACAATGCTGGCAATATCGCCTTCGGTTTTGATGATTATGACGACTCCCTCGTTGCTGATTATCAGTACGATATTTGGAGGTTTGCAGTCAGTATCGTTCTGGATGCCTGGCAGAACGAGCATTTCGGTGCATCAGATGTCGCCGCTGCTGTGCGTACGTTTGCCAAGCGCTATCTCAAGACGATGGCCTCGTTTGAGCGTGTCGATTTGGTGTCATGCTCGTTTGATCAGAGCAACACCTGCAAGCCCTTGGCGGGCTTTCTGAACAAGACAGCGAAAAAGTGCAGTCGGCGCCGCATGTTGGAGAAGTGGTCCGTTGTTGGTGCCGATGGTGCCAGGCGTTTTCAAGCGGTTGATGGCAAGTTGGCGCCTGTCCAGGGGGAGGTTCGTGATGCCTTGTTGCGCGCTTATCAGCAGTACCTGGCGACCATTCCCAGTGAGCTTTCGGCTGGCTCTGAGCTGCAGGATCAGGTGCTGGATGTGGCCGAGCGGCTGGGTGCCGGTACTGGATCCCTCGGCTTAAAGCGGTATTACCTGTTGATTTCCGGTCAGACCGATCAAGCTTTTGATGACATCATTTTGGATGTCAAGCAGCAACATCAACCGACGGCTTTTTCCTATCTGAGTGAGGAAGAACGTCGCGAGTACGACTACAACTTTGAGAATCATGCCCAGCGCCATGCGGAGGCCTGTCGAGCGTTGTCGGAATTTCCAGATCCGCATTTGGGCTGGCTGGCCATGGACGACACCTGGTTCTCCGTTCGTGAGCGCTCGCCGTTTAAGAACGATTTCCCCACCGACAAGTTGACGACAGCCAAGGGCTACCGCCAGATGGCCAAGCAGTGGGCGGAGATCATCGCCACCAAGCACCTGCGTGCGGCACGACGCTTGAATCAGGACCTCGATCCGCGGGTGTTTGAGTCAACAATGAACCGGATCCTGCGTGATCGTGAGCAGGAGTTCTCCGCATTTGTGGATGGCATCGCCCAGACCTATGCCCAGCAGGTGCGGATGGATTGGATGAGTTTTCGCGACGAGTTTTAGGCCCCCGGTTCCACCTTGGTCATCGTCAACTGGAAGTGGTGCTGGCTGAGGGGGGTGTTGGCCATGGCCTGCCCCGGAGCTGGATAGCGCGCTTGCCATTGCTCGCCGCAGATCTGTTGATCACCACAGCGTTGATAGCGGCTCAGGGTTTCAATCCGGCTGAGTCGGGGTGGTCCGGGCACGTGCAGGATCTGCAGCACGATTTCATCGGCCAGGAAGGTGTCGTCGGCCGGCGTGGCTTGGCCACGCCCAGTCACGCTGGTCTCCAGGCGCAGGTCACCTTTCAGCTGTGCCATCTGGCGGTTCGCTGAGCTGGGGTCGTCTTCCACCCGCAGCAGCTGCTCGCCGAGAACGGCGTCACCGATTGAGCGGGCATTGAAGGCTCGATCGCCGACGATGCGACCGCGTTGATCCGGCTGGAATCGGGCCTGATGCCGAATGGTGTCCTCCTCCGGGGCGTCGAGGTCGTCGTTGGCGACGGACCAGAGACCCTCAAACCAGCGCGGGTAGATCAGGTCGTCCCGGTTGCCGGGCCGGGTCAGGGCGGCGGGTCCACTCCAATCCGGCCATTGCTCCAGGCGTTGCTGCAGTGGGCTGGCGTCCTTAGCCCAGCAGGGGCTGCCGCTGAGCAGGATGGTGAGGCTGATGCAGATAGCCAGGAACGCGCGTCCCATGTCCGATCCCCTGATTCGTGCCTGTGACGACTACGTGGTGCTTGAGCCTGGCAAGCCAGAGCAGTTGCTCAGTGCCGCCGACACCCTGACATGGTTGGCCGCTCAACTGCGCGGCATGGAGCAGCTGCCCGAAGACCTGCGCGATCAGCCCAGTGTTGAGCATGCAGCCCAGCGGCTCCTGGATACCGCGTGTGATCTGGAGCTCAGCCCCGGACTGTCACTGCAGTGGTTCGCCGTGCGCCTGGAGCCGCCGAGCAAGTAAAAATCAAGTTTCACTTTCGAATTGAATTCCTGAATATTTCTAGTCTTGATTGAGATTCTCGTGGTTGAACGATGGCGAAGGGTGGCAATTCTGTGCATGGTGGTAATAACCCTGGGGTTTCCAATGGATGCAAGAATGCTGGCCCTTCAGCGGTTGGCCATAATCCCCACTGCTCGCCAAATACTGACTCCAATGTTGGAGGTGGTGGTGGAACAGTTGTCAGTCCAAATCCGGTTACAAATGTCGGCGGTGGTGCGCTAACGGATCTGAATTGGCATGTTCCATTGTTGGAGGTCAATGGTGCCGGGAGTTGTAGTGACTCTAGTCGAGATCCTTATTTTCTGTACAACGTTGTTTTTCAGGAGGCAACGAAGATTGAAGAGGTTCTGGACTATGTGTTTACGCCAAATTGGTCGCTTTCTGATGGGCGCGTCGCGTTTGATCAGATCACAGCATCCGATGCATCAATTCAAGTTGATTCGTCTACCGGACGCATCACTGTTCCTCCAGGTGTAGAGCGGTTTTCGATTCAGATTCCGATCAAACGTGCCCAGTTTGATGGCTCTGAAAAGCTAAGGCTTGATCTGACCGATTATCGCAATGGAACTCCGGTCAGTGGGGATGAATTCTTCACGACCAGCTGCAGTGCGAGCCATGCGGCATTGCTCTCATCCTCTGGAAGTTGTGCGCGCTCGGCTGATCGGAGTGAGGCGGAGTTGTTATGGAAAGGAACTTTTCAGCCTGGGTTGCTCCGGGCGCAAACAAGTTTCGATTTAGAGCTCGATCCACAGGGGCCAGATGCTCTGTTCTTCTCCACCGTTGAGATTCAAGGGCAGTCTGCGGCTGGTCCGTTTACGCGCTCAGTTGTTCTCGATGCAAGCGGAAAGGGGCAGGTTGTCTTCCCGAGGGGTACGTCCTCCTATTCAATTGCGGTCACTGCGAGTGCTCCTGCGAACGATCGCATTCGTAATCGCGATGTGGTGTTTGTCCGCCTGATCGATCGTGATGGTTTGGAAATTTTGACGCCCTGGGCTCCAGCGCAGCTGTCGGAGGATTGCATTGGAACGAGCGTGAGTGGAGAGCTGTTGGCGCGTGGAGCGTGTGTGGTGGATAAGGAGACGGCGGATCTGAGTTGGACGGGACAGTTCAGTGTTGGCCTAGCGAAGGCGACGGAGTTTGAGCTGAATCTGAGCAAGTTGAGCGGAGGAGATCAACTGAGTTTTGGTGATGTGCGTGTGATCCCGAAGGTGAAGGGAGTGGCTGGGAGTGCGATTGATGTGGCGCTGACTGGTGATCAGGGGAGTGTGATGTTGCCGGTGGATACGACGAGTTATGAGGTGAGTGTGACGGCGCGCGTGCCCGTTGGTGAACGGATTCGTGAACAGGATGTGGTGTCGTTGGGTGTAACGAATCAGGGATTGGGGATAGCAGCGGAGAAGGAGCTGCAGCTGTCGGAGGATTGTTTGCAGACCGGGCTGCAAGTTCGGTCAACTAAAGCAGAAGGAAGTTGTGCTGATCAGAACGGCGATTTTGTGTTTCTTTATCACGTCAAGCTGAAAAATCCTGCGGCGACCGATGATTATCTTCCCTTCCAGCTACAGCGCAGTTGGGGGGTCGGTGCTGCCCATTTCAAGCAATTGGAGGTGACGTCCGGTAGTCAGATTCTGCCGTTGCTTGGCGACCAGATTTCTGTGCCGGCGGGTGTTGATGCTTTCACAATCAAGGTGGTGGTCGATCAATCACAAACGGTTGATCAGGGCACATTAAGTTTGGAACTCACTGACGCCAATGGGGAGATCAGCAGTGCCGTTCAGGCCCTGGCCTCCGATTGCGAACCGTTGGCCCATGTGGATCTCAAGGCGATCACCGGTCAGGGAAGCTGTGTGGATAGCAATGGCGATCCCTATGTGATGTATTCGGTGAGCTTCAACAAAGCCACCCAGGTGAATGAGCGGATTCAGCTGGATCTGCAACGCAGCTGGGGCCGTGGTGATGGCCGGCTTGGGGCGCTCGAGGTCACCAGTGGATCGCAGCTGCTGACCGTGGTGAATGATCAGATTGTCGTGCCCGTTGGTGTGCGTGACTTCACGGTCAAAGTGCCGGTGAAGCGTGCTCAATTCACCGGCGGTGAGCACGTCACGCTCACCCTGAAGGATGAGAAGGGCGGCGAGCTCAGCGACCAAGAGGGTTTTGCCGAGGATTGTGCCCCGCAGGTGGCGGTGACCCTTGACCGGCTGGAGCCTCAGGGGGGCTGTGTGGACGATCAGGGCCAGGCTTATTTTCTCTTCGATGTCGCATTTGACCACCCATCAACACTCAACGAGCGTCTGGATGTTGCACTGAATCCCAAGTTTGATGCGGCTCTTGGTCAGGTGGATTTAGCCGCGGTGAATGCGTATTCCGCCGCTGGAAGCCTCACGGTGGATGTTGATCGACAGCAGATTGTGATTCCAGCACGAACGCAACAATTCTCGCTGCGTGTGCCTGTACGAGATGCTGTTTTCGAAGGCGGTGAGCAGCTTGAGCTGCAGCTGAGCAACGATCGATCAGATGTTGCGGTTGTGGATACCTTTACGCCGGATTGCGCTCAGGGTCGGAGCCTCCCTGATGTGCACTTGTTCCTGTTGATGGATCAATCCACATCCATGAACAATCCCGATCCTTTGGTGGAGTTGGCAAGTACGAACACCCGCATTGAGGCACAGGATCGTTTGGCCTTTTTGGCCTATGAATCTGCCTTGCAGCAGGCGGGTTACGGCTTCCGCAAGGTTGGCTCCAAGACCTTCAAAAGGATCGGTGACGTTCCATTGATTGATACCCGCTCCAATAGTTCCCGCTCAGTGGCTGAGGTGTTGAAACGGTATGAGCTGGCGGATGATCCAGGTGATGCAAGGACCCCTGGAGATGTTCATGTTCATTTGATCAAATATGGCTACCTCGTTGACTACGAAAAGCTGGAGATCACACCGACAGACCTTGGCAGTGGGTTGCCGGTGGAGGAATCGATTCTGCTGACAGAAACCCCTGACCAAACCTATGGGGATTCACTGTCGACGAACCAGGACTGGGTGCAGCGTGGTCTGCCAGCCCCAGAGGCCCGTGACCTGTTCAAAGGGACGGGTCAGCTGGCGTCCAACCTGTATTCCGGCACCGAAATGCTCGGTGCGCTGCACGGCTTGACCGACCTGTTGACGGGGTTGTCGTCCACGGTCGATTCCGCTGATTGGGTGGATATTGATCTGATCACCGATGGTCGGCCGGAGCGCCGGGCCTGGTGGGATGCCCGGGATGGAGGTGCAGGGGTGGCGATACCTCTTCCAGCGGCCCTTGGGGGCGACCCGATCACTGCGTCCGGCCTGCTCTATGACGATGCTGGTGCCCCCCGGATTGTTCCGACCGCTGCGGGTGTGGATCAGTGGACCCAGACCCAAACCGCGCTCAATCAAGCGCTCGACCAGCTGGCGCAGCAACTGGACCATCCTCAGACGCATCTGCTGGTGGAGGCGATTGGTCTTGGCTCCAACGACCGGGTGAATTTTCCTGCGATCTACAGCGATCTGTTCAGCAACCGCACCTTCGATAATTCCGGTTCGTCCTGGAGTTACGACGTGGTGGCTTCCGACACGTTGCCCTTGGTCACGGGCTGAGCAGGGCTCAGCGGTCCTCGGGCCGCTGACGCGGATCCTTCAGCAGGCCCGGCAGCAGCTGCAGGATCCCATCGGCCACGGTGGCTGGATCTTCTTGATCGATCACCACGGTGAGATCAGCTTCGGCATAGAGCGGCTTGCGTTGCGCCAGCAGCTCATCCAAAGCGGCCTCAGGATCAGGCGTCTGCAGCAGTGGCCGTGCGGTGGCATCGGCCTTGAGCCGCGCCAGCAGTTGATCGCGCATCACATCGAGCCAGATCACGATGCCGCTATGCAGCAGGCCCCAGTTGGCGCGTTGGGTGACCACGCCCCCGCCGGTGGCAACCACCAAGGAGTGGCGTTGGCTGATCGCATTCAGCACCTGGCTTTCCAGGGCGCGAAAGCCCGCTTCCCCGTCGCGCTCGAAAATTTCGGGAATGGTGCAGCCGGCGGCCTGTTCGATCACGGCGTCGGCATCAACAAACCCATAGCCCAACTGTTCGGCGAGGGGGCGTCCGGTGCTGGTTTTGCCACTCCCCATCATTCCGATCAGGTAAAGGCTGCGCCCGCTGAGGCGCTGCCGCAGGGAGGGGGTGGAATCCGCCATGACTCGAAATCGCCATTAGCTCATTAGGATGCCTCCCGGCCGGAACGTCACATGACTGAAATGAAGTCGTCAGCACGGCACGGCCAAGGTCGTGGGTGTGTGATCACACGCAGGGCTTGCTTCAGTGCAAGCCACCGCTACTGGTTGCCGGAGTTATCGGCGGACGACAATGCGGCGCGCTTTGGCCCCTGCGCTTTGGCGCCAGGTCATGGTCATAACTATGAGCTGATCGTGTCGATGGCCGGCGGCCTCGACGCGGACGGCATGGTGCTCAACCTGTCTGAGGTGAAGCATGCGATCCGCCATGAAGTCACCGGCCAGCTCGACTTCCGCTTCTTGAATGAGGCCTGGCCGGAATTCGACGTCTCCAAACCGGAGGGCTGCCTGCCCACCACCGAAGCGTTGGTGCGTTTGATCTGGCAGCGCCTCTCCCCCCATCTGCCGATCACGGCACTTCGCCTTTACGAACAACCGGGCCTTTGGGCCGACTATCTCGGACATCCCATGGACGCCTACCTCACCATCCGCACCCATTTCGCCGCTGCCCACCGTCTGGCACGGCCGGAATTGAGCCAGGAGGAGAACGAAGCGATCTACGGCAAGTGCGCCCGTCCCCATGGCCATGGCCACAACTATTTGGTGGATGTGACCGTGCGCGGTGCCATCGATCCCCGCACCGGCATGGTCTGTGACCTCTCCGCCCTGCAGCGCTTGGTGGATGATCTGGTGGTGGAGCCGTTTGACCACACCTTCCTGAACAAAGACGTGCCGTTCTTCGCGGAGTGTGTTCCGACGGCGGAAAACATTGCGCTACACATCGCCGATCGGCTGTCCAGTCCGATCAAGGCCATCGGCGCCCATCTGCACAAGGTGCGGCTGCAGGAAAGCCCCAACAATGCCGCGGAGGTCTATGCCGAAGCCCCGAACCTGGAGATGACCCCAGCGGCACTGGATGCCGTGGCCGTGGTCTGATCCATCACGGGGTCCGGTGGTTCGACGGATGTGCTGACCGTTCGCTTGGTTCTGGCCGTCAGCCTCGACGGCCGGCTGGCTCCGGCCGGTGGGGGTGCGGCTCAGCTCGGCGGGGTCGGCGACCGCTTGATGCTCGATGAGGCGCTGGCTTGGGCCGATGCCTGTTTGCTGGGTGCCGGCACCTTGAGGGCTCATCAGTCCACCTGCCTGCTGCGCGATCCTGTTTTGCAGCAGCAACGGCTGGAGCAGGGACGGCCACCCCAACCGATTGCGGTGGTGGTGAGCCACCAGAGCGCATTCCCCCAGGGTTGGTTGTTTTTCCAGCAGCCACTGCAGCGGTGGTTGTTGGCACCTCAGCCGCCCGCTGAGGGCTTCGAGCGTTGGTTGCCGTTGCAGAGCACGTGGCCGCAGCACCTGGAGGCATTGCAGCGGGCCGGCATCCGCCGGCTGGTGTTGCTGGGGGGAGCCCAG
>NZ_JBGKDS010000024.1:0-2318 GCF_042954325.1 Parasynechococcus sp.
GCCTGTCGTGTGTTTCACCTCTTCGGAGTCTTCATTGCCGGTGCCACTGGTGTTGGCCTCGAATTCATGCGAAAGCCTGAATCGCAGCGCGACTATCTGACCTTCATTGAGCAAGCAACTGGCCTCAGGCTTGCTCCCTCAGCCTGAACTTCAGTTGAGATGCATCTGTCGGCGCGACAGGATGGACGCCATATCCCCCGTTTGCCTTGGCTCCGTCGCTCTCCGCTGACCCCGCCGATCGGATCATCGTGGCCCTTGATGGCATGGATCCAGAGCAGGCCCTGGCGTTTGCAAGCCAGGTGCAGGGGTTGCGTTGGGTGAAGGTGGGTCTGGAGCTGTTCGTGCAGGCCGGCCCGCACGTCGTGGCGCAACTTCGCGAGCAGGGGCTGCGGGTGTTCCTCGACCTCAAATTTCACGACATCCCGGCCACGATGGCCGGGGCCTGCCGGCGGGCCGCGGCGCTGGGGGCGGAGTTGATCACGGTGCATGCCTGTGCCGGCAGCGAAGCACTGAAGGCGGCCCAGGCCGCAGCACTGGATGGCGCGACACGTGCCGGTCAACCGGCACCAACGCTGCTGGCGGTGACGGTGCTCACCAGCTGGGAGGAGCAACGGCTGCAACGGGAACTCGCCATTGGCCAGGGCATTGCCGAACGGGTGTCGGCGTTGGCACAGCTGTCGGCGGCCGCCGGCATCGCTGGCTGTGTCTGTTCACCGCTGGAGGTCGCGGCATTGCGGGCCCAGCACCCTGAGCCCTTTGCCTTGGTGACCCCCGGAATTCGCCCCAAAGGCGCTGCGGTAGGCGATCAAGCCCGGGTGATGGGTCCGGCCGAGGCGATTGCAGCGGGCGCCAGCCAGTTGGTGATCGGACGGCCGATCACCAAAGCCGACGATCCCTGTGCCGCGTTTGCCGTCTGCTGCGAGCCCTTGAAGGCCTGATCCGCCTTGAAGCAGGTCTGATCGACCACCCCGGATGGTTCGAGCTCATCGAGCGGGTCGGGGTGGACTTGCTTTTAAACAGCGCGGAACTCAGAACTTGAAGTTCAAGCCGCCTTGCACCTGCCAGCTGGTGCCGCGATCACCACCCCAGAACAAGGCGCCGCCGCGGGCGTACACGCCCATCGAGGTGTCTTTGAAATTGAAGGTGGTGTAATCGAGGCCAAGTTCCACCAGGGCGGCATGGTCATCGCTGCCATTGAGGTCCCAGCGTTTGCTTCTGCCGGATTGGAGGTAAGACACTTTTTGGTCATCGCCGCTGAGGCCCCAATCGGCGGCCCAACCCACCCGCAGTGAGGGGAGGAACAGCGAGCGTTCGCCATCGCGGATGGGCAGGGCGAATTTCACGGCCAGTTCACTGCCGATCTGGTCCACCTCCATCTCATGGAAGCGCAGGCGATCGCGGGGGTCAGCGCCGTGTTCGCTGAACTTGTCGAGACTGGTGTTGGTGTAGCTGAGCAATGCCTGGGGTTCGATGATCCAGTCACCGCTGTCCAGCGGTGCCCCAACGTTGATGACCCCGGTCCAGGAATTGCCGCTGCGGTTGCCTTTGGCGGTGTCGTCTCCGACCTTGCGGCGGTGATCGCCGTCATAGCCCCCGGCACTGACCATGCCGCGCAGATAAAAATTGCGGGTCCAGTATTCGGCGTAGGCGCCACCACCCCAGCCGTCTGCATCCCAGCTGGAGCGGGAGCCGTCCTCGCCATGCATCGCCGCGTAGGTGCCGAAGAGGCCAATGCGAGTTTCGTCGCTGAGGGGGATGTCGAAACCGAGTTGCGCTCCGCCGTTGTCGAAGGTGGCGGTGCGATGGCCGGTGGTGCCGTTGCTGCTGCGTCCTCCGAATCCACGCACCCAGACATTCACGCCGGGTTCATTGATCTCATTGGTGAACAGCAGACCGTGGGGGGCGGCAACCTCCGTGTAAAGCACCCCATCGACGTTGATGGCCACGCGATCCGCATCGATCTCAGCGGCGCTGAGCTGGGCCATGTCGTAGCGCTCGAGGGTTTCCTCGAGATAGGCCTCAGCGTCAGCATCATCGAGCCCATCGCTTTTGAACCAGAGCGGACGGATCGGTTCCGCCGGGCTTGGTTCGGGGGTGGGGACTGGGGTTGGGATCGGTGTGGGTTCCGGTGCAGCGTCGTCGACCACCTCTTGGAATTGGCGGTAGGGCGGAGCTGGGGGGAATTGGGTGCAGGGCCCGAAACAGGGCGGAACGATCACCGTTGGAGGTGGATCCTTCGGCTTATTGGGTTGTTCTGGCTTGTCTGGTTTCTCTGGTTTCTCTGGCTTGTCCGGAGTTGGTTCTGGAGTCGGCTCTGG
>NZ_JBGKDS010000025.1:0-66206 GCF_042954325.1 Parasynechococcus sp.
TTGAAGCCATTGAGGTTAAAGGCCATGGTGCTGACGCCCATGGACGTGAACCAAATGCCGACAACAGGCCAGGCGCCCAGGAAGAAGTGAAGGCTACGGCTGTTGTTGAAGGAGGCGTATTGGAAGATCAGGCGACCGAAGTAACCGTGGGCAGCCACGATGTTGTAGGTCTCTTCTTCTTGGCCGAACTTGTAGCCGTAGTTCTGGGACTCGGTCTCGGTGGTTTCACGCACCAAAGAAGAGGTCACCAGGGAGCCGTGCATGGCGGAGAACAAGCTGCCGCCGAAAACACCTGCGACGCCCAGCATGTGGAAGGGGTGCATCAGGATGTTGTGCTCGGCCTGGAACACCAACATGAAGTTGAAGGTGCCAGAGATGCCCAGGGGCATGCCGTCAGAGAAGGAGCCCTGACCGAAGGGGTAAACCAAGAACACTGCGAAAGCAGCCGACAGCGGAGCGCTGTAGGCGACGCAGATCCAGGGGCGCATGCCCAGGCGGTAGGAGAGTTCCCACTGACGACCCATGTAGGCAGAAATGCCGATGAGGAAGTGGAAACAAACCAGCTGATAAGGACCGCCGTTGTACAGCCACTCGTCGAGTGATGCTGCTTCCCAGATGGGATAGAAGTGCAGGCCGATGGCGTTGCTGGACGGAACAACAGCACCGGAAATGATGTTGTTGCCGTAAATCAGGGAGCCAGCGACGGGCTCACGGATGCCGTCGATGTCGACGGGGGGTGCTGCGATAAACGCAATGATGAAACAGATGGTGGCCGCCAGAAGGCAAGGAATCATCAGGACACCGAACCAACCGACATAGATGCGGTTGTTGGTGTTCGTGACCCAGGAACAGAAGGCTTCCCAGTTGCTTAGGCGTCCGCTGCGAATTGCGGTGGACATGTGAGAAAAGAAGACGGATTGGCCTCACTTCCCAATAGGAAGATTGGCGGATCAAGCCTATGAACAAGGCCGCTCAATACCGCACATCTCAACACTACGAATCACTGCTCAATCAAACTTCATTAAGCAGTCCATGAAGTGTTCATGAAGTGGTGTTAAGCGCCCATTGCCTGGACTGCTGAAGGAAGGTTCCCCAGTCAACGCGCTCCTCTTCAGCCGCCTGGGCGATTAACAACGGAGCCTGCTGCTTCAGAGCCTCAAGATCCGGCTCAGCCACACCAGCATTCAAAGCCAGCCAATCGGCCATCGCACGACCCACGACTCTGGTGAGATACGCCGCGCTCAGGGCCTGCATCACACCGGCAACAAGCCAACTGCCGGCATCAAGTTTGGCCAGACCCAACAACGCCTGACTGGTCCACTCGACCACACCCTGGGCCAACGCTGCACGGGCGAGCTGTTGCGCAGCCGACTGAAGAGCCTCGCCCTTGAGCTCGGTGCCCCAGATCGCGCCCATCTCCCTGAGCATCAGTCCATTGGCCACAGCCATCGCCAACAGGTCGACACTCGGCAGCGGGGACGCCATCACACCGGCTGCGACCACCCACTGGGTGCGGCGCTGGAGTTCGCTAAAGCGGGCCCTCCGCACCAGCTCCAGTTCCTGCTGCCATTGACGATGCAGCGATGCCAACTGGCGCTGACCCGTCTCATGGAGCACCCGCTCAGGCTGTTTCAACGCCTGGCGCACAGGCATCAGCACACTGCGCAGTTGATGGACATCCCCAGACCAAAGCAAAACGCGGTTTTGCCAACGCCCAGGCAACTGCAGAGCCAGGTCGGTCTGGAGCCTATCCACATCTTGATCGGCGGGATGACGGACCAACAGCCACGCTGGACAGTCATCCGGAAGCTGCTGAAGCCACAGCAGATCCGAGGCCATCAATGGCGCATCCAAGACATAGAGAAGTCGGTCGTGGGCCATCAAGGCCTCGGGCCAGCGCCGCGACCCATCCGCCAGTTCAAGCCCGTGGGCAAACGACACATCGACGGGAGCCGTGCCGCGAAGCCCCTGAATGAGGTCGTCAGACCGAATCAAGACGTCGGTGGTCCCATGCACCAACGCGAGGCGTTGAGGACCCTCACGCTCCACAACGGACGCCAACTGCTGGGACCAGGACTCCACCCGCGCCGTTGGCCCACCCTCAAAGGCCTCAAGCTGCTGCAACACCTCACGGCAGCGCTTGATCCAGGCATCCAGGGTTTCGGGAGGCTTGAAACGGGATGGCTTCGACGGGCGCGACAGCCACCACACCCCAGCCCCAAGGCCTAACAATCCAATGCCACCGGGCCCATGCAAGAGATCGCTCACCAACCACTGTGTTGCGATCAAGCCACCGCCGACCAGTACCAGAGAACTCAGGCCCGTCGTGCGTTGAGGCAGAAGCTGGAGCAATGGAACCGGCAGTTTCAAGACGGTTGTGGACAATCAAGCGTGAGTCGTCCTAGCTCAGCTAAGCCGCTGGCACCAGCATGGGCGGTCAGCCTTGCCACTTCTCCATACCCTTCAGGAACATCACGGCAGAGCATGCTCATGGCAGCGGGACCTGATCGCGACCGGTCAGATCGACGCACGGCCGTCAGGCGCGTCCTGGTCACAGCCCTGGTGATCAACCTGGCGATGTCGCTGCTCAAACTCACTGTTGGTTTGATCAGTGGATCCCTTGCTGTGATCGCCGATGCCATGCACAGCGCGACCGATGCACTCTCCAGCCTGACGGGACTGATCACCAACCGTCTCTCCGACCCCAGACCGGACCGGGATCATCCCTACGGCCATCACAAATATGAGGGGATCGGTGCCCTTGGCATCGCTGGTTTCATCCTGTTCACAGCACTGGAAATCCTGCTCCGGGCCGGGGAACGACTGCTGGACGGTCTACCTGCGATCCGGGTGACCTCCAATGAGCTTGTGCTCCTGCTGATCGCCCTTGGTTTCAACCTGCTGTTGGCGGCCTATGAACACGACCAGGGACGACGCCTCAACAGTGCGTTGCTCAAGGCCGATGCGCAGCATGCGGCCAGCGATGTCTGGACGACCGTGGTGATTCTGATCGGGATGTCGGGAGCCCTGTTTTTCGATGTCAACTGGTTGGATGTCGCCCTGGCCATTCCCATGGCGCTTCTCCTCATCCGCGTTTGCTGGTCAGTGCTCAAACGCACATTGCCCTGGCTTGTCGACCACATCGCGATCGCCCCGGAATCGATCCACGCGGAGGCCATGCAGGTGGCCGGAGTCCTGAACTGCCATGACATCGCCAGCCGAGGGGTCCTGGGTCAGCAGGTGTTTATCGACATGCACATGATTGTGGAAGCCGATGACCTCAGAACGGCTCACCGAATCACGGAATTGGTCGAAGATCGCTTGGATCAACGCTTCGGACCGGTGCGCTGCACCATTCACTTGGAACCCAAGGACTACGTGGAACAGGAGATCACCTACAGCGGGACCCATGGCTGAGGCGACAACCAGCTCGGACCCGCTGCGTTCTCTCACAACCACACAACTCTGTGGTCTTCAGGAGATTCTGGAACGCTTCAAACAACAGCCCGTCTGGAGCTGGTCGCTTCCGGTGCTGCTTCACGAACGGTGCTGGCTACGGCTCTCCCACGTCCCGCTGCATGACCTGAACCAGGTGCTTCCCGCTGACGTCCATGAAGAGGCACCGGAACTCGCCAGCTTTCGCGCTCTTGTCGATGACGGACTGGATCCTTTAGCTGCACAGCAACGCTGCTGGCAGGACTTCGGCATGGAGGACTGCTGTCGCGCGCTGCGCCAGTACTGGAGCAGTCGCGACCAACCAGGACAGAACTGGACCTTCCGCGACTATCTCGAGCTCGTCAGCACCTATCGAACCAAGGTGGAAACAGGGCAACCGGCCATTCCCATGGTCGTTTTGCCACGTCGGAGCCAGGGTGAGGGGCACCATCTGCACTGGATCGCCGACATTTCCCCGACGATGCGTCACACTTGCGCCTGATTCCAGGCCAAGGGGCCATGAGTGATTCCTACAGCGACCCCCAACACCAAGGGGGGCAGACCGAAGGCGGTCGAGGTGGTTCAGATCGTGGCGGTCAACGCGGCGGCCGGGGTGGAAGCCGCGAAGGTGGTGGCTTCCGCATCCGACTGAGCGACAACGAAATGCGCTCCGCACGGGCCCTGCAGGAGGCCTTCAATCTGCGGTCCACCGTTGCCGTTCTCGGATTTGCCGTTCGGACCCTCGGTCAGATGCTTGAGGACGGCCAGCTGGATGAACTGGTCGCTCAACAGAAATCCCAAGCTCCCCGGGGCGGTGGTCGTCGCGATGGTGGTGGCCGAGACGGTGGAGGCCGTGGGCGTCGCTTTGATGATGATCGCCAGGGGGGTCGTGGCTCCCGTCCGGACCCCTTCGCCCGTCCAGCCAAACCCCAGCCCAGCGAGCCTGTGGCTGCGGCTGAGGCCGACAGCGTTTCTGCCGATGAGGCGAACACCGCCGAGAACACCGCTCCAGTCGAGACCGCGCCAGCGGCTGATGCCAGCGACGACAGCAAACCCGCTGACGCTGAGGGCTGATCCATGCCACGGCCTCGGGTTCTCTCCGGCGTTCAACCCACCGGGGCTCTCCACCTAGGGAACTGGTTGGGGGCCATCCGGAACTGGGTTGATCTCCAGGACACCCACGACACATTCGTGTGTGTGGTTGATCTGCATGCGATCACCGTTCCCCATGACCCGGCCAAGCTCGCCGGAGACACCCGAAGCACCGCAGCGCTGTATCTGGCCTGCGGCATGGATCCAAAACGCTGCTCTGTGTTCATCCAGAGCCAGATCGCAGCCCACAGCGAGCTGTGCTGGCTCCTGAACTGTGTCACCCCGCTGAACTGGCTGGAGCGCATGATCCAGTTCAAGGAAAAGTCCGTCAAACAGGGCGACAACGTCTCGGTGGGATTGCTGGACTATCCAGTGCTGATGGCAGCAGACATCCTTCTATATGACGCTGATCTCGTTCCCGTCGGGGAAGACCAGAAACAGCACCTCGAACTGGCAAGAGACATTGCCCAGCAACGGATCAACGCCCGTTTCGGCAGCGACGGACAACCGGTGCTCAACGTTCCGAAGCCCCTGATCCTCAAGGACGGTGCCCGGGTGATGAGCCTGACGGATGGGCGCAGCAAGATGAGCAAGAGCGATCCCAACGAAGGCAGTCGGATCACCCTGTTGGATCCACCGGAGCTGATCACCAAAAAAATCAAACGCGCCAAGACCGATCCCCAGATGGGCCTTGAGTTCGACAATCCCGAGCGGCCAGAGACCCACAATCTGCTGAGCCTCTACGCCCTCCTCAGCGGACAGGGTCGGGACGCCGCAGCGGCTGAATGCGCTGACATCGGGTGGGGCAAGTTCAAGCCAATGCTTGCTGAGGCCGCCGTTGCAGCCCTCGAGCCGATTCAGGCCCGCCATCGAGACCTGATGGAGGATCCCAATGAACTTGACAAGGTCCTCGATCAGGGGCGCCAAAACGCTGAAACCGTTGCCAATGCAACGCTGGAGCGCGTTCGCTCCGCCCTGGGCTTCAGCCCTCGTCGCTGATCAAGCAACTGGAGATCGATTAGCTGAGCTGATCAATCCCTAAGCATCCAGACCTAGACACACACGGCGACGACCAGCCACAACGACCTCTGCAACGACTCGTGTCTCACGGGTCTTAAGGCCAGCTTTGGCTTTGCTACGCACACCTTCAAGCAAACGTCAAGCCCCAAGGCAACGTTCTCGCGCAAGGGGTGTCTGGTCCAGCAACGTGACCGTCTACTCCGATTCCATTGCGTGCGTCTGTCCTTCGGTTTCCTGTCGGCTCACTCCAGCGTTGTTGGCGGTTTGGCTGCCGCAGGTCTGTTGATGTCCGTCAGCGCCGGAGCCCTCTCACCCACGAAGGTGACCTCCATTGGGGTCAAGGGTGAGACGCGTCCTGTTCACCGCGCAGAGCTCATTCGCGCTGTCAATGACGGCCCCTATGACCTCACCCCGGAACGCCGTGCTCTGCTCAACACGATCCGGTATGCCGAGGGAACTTGGAAAGACGGCACCGACCAGGGATATCAGGTGATGTACGGCGGCGGACAGTTCAGGGATCTCTCCCGCCATCCTGAGACCGTCGTGGTCAAGAAATACGCCAGTGCAGCGGCAGGTGCATACCAATTCCTTCCCGCAACATGGAAAGGAGTGGCCAAGGAACTCAACCTGAAAACCTTTGAGCCCCAACATCAAGACCAAGCTGCTCTTCACCTGATCAAACGCCGTGGTGCCCTGAAGGAAGTGGATCGCAGCGGTCTTACCAAAACCGCCATGGCCCGACTGGCGCCGGAATGGGCGTCCTTCCCCAACATCAGTGGGCGCAGTGCCTACGGCCAACCGGTGAAATCACACCAAGAACTGGCTCGCTTCTATCGCGAGAACCTGCAATCTCTGCGTCGCCAAAGCCTCTCCGCTTGATTCGAATCAACGCCGAGCTGCTGCGACCCGCGCCGACAAGCCCCAAACCTCGGTGACAAGACCATGCCAGGGCGTCATTGCGTCCATCGACACAGCCATGGGTTCCGACGCCGCAGCAACCAGCACCCTGGTCGCGGCAATCGCACGCTGGCCCTCTTGAAGGCGGTCGAGGAAACGGGCCTGTTCCGTTGGATCCATCACGGACTCAGGGCAGCAAGCCAGCAGCTCTTCTCCCCGTCGAAACCAGTGATCAAAATCATCCAGCAGTGACCCCAGAAGCTGTTCGAGCAGCTCACCGGCTTGCGGATCCGGTTGTCTATCCATCAATCAGCGCAAGGCACGCCCATAGGATGGCGGGCCCCGACCGTTGAACGTTGAGCAGCGCAGCAGCCACCACCCCTGCCCCCTCAACTCCGGTAGTCCTGCCAAAAACCAGCGAAAGCGAGCAGCTGCTGAAGATTCGCCATTCGATGAGCCATGTGATGGCCATGGCTGTGCAGAAACTCTTCCCCAACGCTCAAGTGACCATCGGCCCCTGGACCGAAACAGGGTTCTATTACGACTTCGACAATCCCGATCCCTTCACGGAAGCCGACCTGAAGGCAATCAAGAAGGAAATGGGCAAGATCATCGGCCGCAAGCTGCCGCTTGAACGGATCGAGGTCAGCCGGGAAGAGGCGCAACGACGGATCGAATCCCAGAACGAGCCCTACAAGCTGGAGATTCTTGCGGGACTTCAGGAGCCCATCACCCTGTACACGCTCGGGGATCAATGGTGGGATCTGTGCGCCGGTCCCCACGTCGACAACACCAAGGAGTTGCATCCCAAGGCCTTTGAACTTGAGAGCGTTGCTGGTGCCTACTGGCGTGGCGATGAAACCAAAGCGCAACTCCAACGCATCTACGGAACCGCCTGGGAGACCCCAGAGCAACTGGCTGAACACAAGCGCCGTAAGGAGGAAGCCCTCCGTCGCGACCACCGTCGGATCGGCAAGGATCTCGAGCTGTTCTCCATTGAGGACGAGGCCGGAGCGGGCCTGGTGTTCTGGCATCCACGCGGGGCCCGCATGCGCCTGCTCATTGAGGAGTTCTGGCGACAGGCCCATTTCGAAGGCGGCTACGAACTTCTGTACACGCCACATGTCGCTGACATCAGCCTGTGGAAGACATCGGGACACCTCGACTTCTACGCCGAGAGCATGTTTGGCCCGATGGAAGTGGATGAGCGGGAATACCAGCTCAAGCCGATGAACTGTCCGTTCCATGTGCTGACCTATGCCAGCAAACTGCGCAGCTACCGCGAACTACCGATTCGTTGGGCAGAACTGGGAACTGTTTACCGCTATGAGCGTCCGGGGGTGATGCACGGCCTGATGCGCGTTCGCGGATTCACCCAGGACGACGCCCACGTGTTCTGCCTGCCGGACCAGATCAGCGATGAAATCCTGCGCATCCTGGATCTCACCGAACGGATTCTCTCCACCTTCGACTTCAATACCTATGAGATCAACCTCTCCACGCGGCCTGAGAAATCGATCGGTGAAGACGCAGTCTGGGATCTAGCCACCAAGGGCCTGATCGAAGCTCTCGATCGGAAGGGTTGGGCCTACAAGATCGACGAAGGCGGTGGTGCTTTTTATGGCCCCAAAATTGATCTCAAAATCGAAGACGCCATCGGTCGAATGTGGCAATGCTCCACGATTCAACTGGACTTCAACCTGCCGGAACGCTTCGAGCTCGATTACGTGGCCGCCGATGGCAGCAAGCAGCGCCCGATCATGATCCACCGCGCGATCTTTGGCTCGCTGGAACGGTTCTACGGAATCATGACCGAGAACTACGCGGGTGATTTCCCGTTCTGGTTGGCTCCGGAACAGATCCGCCTGCTTCCCGTCACCGATGAGGTTCTTCCCTACGCAGAGTCGCTGCACAACCAGCTCAATGCCGCAGGTGTCCGCTCGACCATCGATCGCAGTGGCGATCGTCTGGGCAAGCTGATCCGTACCGGTGAACAGATGAAAATCCCTGTTTTGGCCGTCATCGGAGCGAAAGAGGCTGAACAAAATGCCGTCAGTATCCGCAGCCGGCGGGATGGTGATTTGGGAGTGATGGCTGTTTCGGATTTGCTCCGGGCTGGGGAACGGGCCAATGCCAACCGTCAACCGGGCCTCACCGTTTGATCCCGATGACAGACAACACCCCACCAACCCTGCAAGATCTCGCTCGCCTGCGAACGGCCCCTGAGCTCAGCCATGCGACACGCCTGAGCTTGCGTCAGCAGCTGATCGAAGCCATGTCAGCGGCCACCTGGTTCACCGTCGGCGTCATGGCCCCGTCCGCCGCTTCGGCCCTGGCGGCCTTGCGCCGTCTGGAACAGCAGCAGGGCTGGGAGCCAATGGACGTTGTGGAAAGCACCACTGACGATGGGCCGGTGTTTCTCAAGGCCAATCAAACCGGTGGTTCCATACGCATCCGGATCGAGCATGGCCTCGGAGAAGGCATCCTGATCAGCGGCCACGGCAACGACGCCAGCCAACCGTCGCAGACATGGGGGCCATTGCCACTCGACTTCTTTTAGTTGCCGATCCCCCGAGCTGACTTCAGCCTGAGAGCAGCCTGAACCGCGTTCAGCCGATGGTCGCCACAACGCTCCTTGCCGGTGACATGGGTGGCACCAAAACGTTGCTTGCCCTGTATGAGGTGCAAACCAGCGGTGTCGTTCAACGCCATCAGCGGCGGTACGTCTCCAGAGAATGGTCCTCGCTGGAGCCCATGCTCAGCGACTTCGTTCACAGTCGACCCGCTGGTGTCGCGGCACCAGTCCATGGATGCATCGCCGTTGCTGGGCCGGTACGCAACCGGCAGGCGACCATCACCAACCTCCCCTGGCAGTTGCAGGAAGACGATCTGGCGAGGGCTGCCGACATGCAGCAGCTCGAATTGGTCAATGATTTCGTCGTTCTGATTTACGGACTACCCAACTTCGATGAACACCAGCAAAGCGTTCTCCAAGCTGGATCCATGGATGCGGGAACGATGGCCATTCTCGGAGCCGGAACGGGTCTTGGCATGGCCAAGGGCCTCCAAACGCAGCATGGCCTGATCGCTCTTCCCAGCGAAGGCGGACATCGAGAGTTCGCTGCTCGCAGTGACGAGGAATGGCGACTGGCCCAATGGCTGAAAGATGACCTGAACCTGGAGCGGCTGTCCGTGGAGAGGGTCGTGAGCGGCACCGGTCTGGGGCACATCGCCCGCTGGTTGCTCCTGCAACCGGAGTCCACATCCCATCCGCTCCAGGAGCTGGCACGAACCTGGCCGCAAACGCAAACCCACGACCTTCCGGCCCAGGCCAGTGAAGCCGCCTCAAACGGGGATCCGCTGATGCAGCACGCACTCGATCTGTGGTTGTCAGCCTATGGATCTGCCGCAGGAGACCTCGCGCTGCAGGAGCTCTGCACGGGTGGGTTGTGGATTGGTGGCGGGACCGCTGCCAAACAACTGGCCGGCTTGCAGTCCGCAGCATTCCTGGACGCCTTGCGCAACAAAGGTCGTTTTGAATCCTTGATGAAGGGTCTGCAGATCACCGCGGTGATTGACCCCCAGGCGGGATTGTTCAGCGCTGCATGCCGAGCAAAGATGCTTGCGGAGTCGGGTGGGACACTGTCCTGAGTAGATCAGCAGGCATGGCGCAGCCGCGCATTGGCCAAAAAGTCGTGGTGGACGTGCCCGCCACCACCGCGAACCTTGGTCCAGGCTTCGATTGCCTTGGGGCTGCCCTTGATCTCAACAACCGATTCGCCATGCAACGGATCGAAGGGAGCGGCGAACGCTTTGAGCTGATCATCGAAGGCTCCGAGGGCACTCACCTCCGTGGAGGGCCAGACAACCTGGTGTATCGCGCCGCGCAACGGGTGTGGAAAGCAGCGGGCATTGAACCGGTTGCACTGGAAGCACGGGTTCGCCTTGCTGTCCCCCCAGCTCGGGGGTTGGGCAGCAGTGCCACAGCCATCGTCGCCGGGCTGATGGGTGCCAATGCCTTGGTCGGTGAGCCCCTGAGTAAGGAGAAACTGCTGGAATTGGCGATCGATATTGAGGGGCATCCCGACAACGTGGTTCCGTCGCTGTTGGGGGGGCTCTGCATGACGGCCAAGGCAGCCTCCCAACGCTGGCGTGTCGTGCGCTGCGAGTGGACCCACGCGGTGAAAGCTGTCGTGGCGATCCCGTCCATCCGCCTGAGTACCAGTGAGGCAAGGCGGGCCATGCCCAAAACGATCCCAGTCAGTGATGCAGTCACCAACCTTGGCGCCCTCACCCTTCTGCTGCAGGGGTTAAGAACGGGCAACGGTGATCTCATCGCCGATGGAATGCACGACCGGCTGCATGAGCCTTACCGCTGGCGGCTGATCAAAGGCGGCGAAGAGGTTCGCAAGGCAGCCATCGATGCCGGTGCCTGGGGTTGCGCCATCAGTGGCGCCGGGCCAAGCATCCTGGCGCTGTGTTCAGCGGACAAAGGCACAGCCATCAGTCGTGCCATGGTTCGAGCATGGGAGGCCGTTGGCGTCGCCAGTCGCGCACCGGTGCTGAACCTGCAGACCTCGGGAAGCCATTGGCAGACAGCTTCTCCTGAGTAGAACTACCCAAACTTGGCACTTGGGCTGATAGCTTTGTTTACAAATTTTGGGAGTGCCATGGACGCCGATCTGCCAATGCTGGCCGCGTCCACCGCAGACTTCCCTTGGCTTTCCCTGATTGTGCTGCTCCCGATCGCGGGAGCACTGCTGATGCCGCTGCTGCCGGCCAATGAGGAGCGGAATCCTGAACTGCCCCGCAACATCACCTTGGTGGTGCTGCTGGCCGATCTGATCCTGATGCTGGTGGCCTTCGCCACCCAATTCGACTCATCGTTGCCGGGACTGCAACTCGTCGAACGGATCAGTTGGGTCCCAATCATTGGTCTGGAATGGTCGCTCGGTGCAGACGGACTTTCCGCGCCACTGGTGGTTCTCAGCGGACTCGTCACGCTGTTGTCGGTGGCGGCGAGTTGGTCGGTCAAGCTCAAACCAAGGCTGTACTTCGCCTTGCTTCTGGTTCAGGCATCCGCCCAGGGCCTGGTCTTTCTCTCACAGGACTTTCTGCTGTTCTTCCTGGCCTGGGAGCTTGAGCTGGTCCCGGTTTATCTCTTAATTGCGATCTGGGGAGGACAGAACCGCCAATACGCCGCCACCAAATTCATCCTTTACACGGCGCTGGCTTCGCTGCTCATCCTGATCAGTGGCCTGGCACTGGCTCTCTCCGGCGATACCTTCACCCTCAACCTCAGTGAATTGGCCGCGCGGTCCCCGGGTGGAACCTTTGGATTGCTGTGTTACCTCGGATTCCTGATCGGCTTCGGGGTGAAGTTGCCGATGTTCCCTCTTCACACCTGGTTACCGGATGCTCACGGTGAGGCCAACGCCCCGGTCTCGATGCTTCTCGCCGGGGTGCTGCTGAAGATGGGCGGTTACGCCTTACTCCGCTTCAACGTGCAGATGCTGCCCGAAGCACACCTTCAGTTGGCACCAGCGCTGGTGATCCTGGGCATTGTCAATATCGTCTACGGCGCTCTGAACGCCTTTGCCCAGGACAACGTCAAGCGCCGCATCGCTTGCAGCTCAGTCAGCCATATGGGCTTCGTGCTGCTGGGGATCGGTGCGGTCAATGCCCTTGGCATCAGCGGCGCCATGCTTCAGATGGTGAGCCATGGTCTGATCGCCGCGGCCATGTTCTTCTTCACTGGCGTGTTTTACGAACGCACCAAGACCCTGTCGATCCCCAACATGGGCGGATTGGCCAAAGCCCTTCCCATCACCTTCGCCTTCTTCCTGGCCAGTTCTCTGGCGTCCTTGGCCTTGCCTGGAATGAGCGGATTCATCAGCGAGATCACCATCTTCCTGGGTGTGACCAGTCAGGAGAGCTTCACCTCCCTGTTCCGATCCATCACCGTGTTGCTGGCGGCCATCGGCCTCGTGCTCACACCGATCTATCTGCTCTCAATGTGCCGGCGCGTGTTCTTCGGACCGAGGATTCCCGCCTTGGCGGTGATCGAGGACATGCGTCCCCGTGAGCTGGTGATCGGACTCACCCTGCTCGTTCCCACCCTGGTGATCGGGATTTGGCCACGGGTGGCCATGGACCTCTACGAGTCATCAACGGATGCCCTGGCCGAACTGCTGAGCCAGCACAGCCTTGTGGCTCTGGCCCAACAACTGAGCATCGGTTAATCGACATGACAAACACCTCCCCCCTGCTTGCTGGCTCAGGTCTGCCCGCGTTTTCGACCATCACGCCCGCCATGGTGTCGGCGGATCTCCCTCAGCTGCTCAGCCAGCTCGAGGCAGAACTGAAGGCACTGGAACAGAACCTCGAGCAGCGGTTCGATAGCTCTGAGCCATTGCGTTGGTCGCAGGTGATGCGTCCGCTTCAGACCATCGGCGAAGCACTGCGGTGGAGCTGGGGTGTGGTGTCCCACCTCAATGGTGTTTGTAATTCCAGCGAACTGAGACAAGCCCATGCCGCCCAGCAACCGGAGGTGGTACGACTCGGCAACCGGCTCGGGCAGAGCCGTGTGATCTACAAAGCGCTCTGTCTGCTGCGCGATCGGCCCGCGGAACCGTTGAATCCGGCCCAGAGCCGGATCCTGAAGGCTGAACTGCTCTCGATGGACCAGCGCGGCGTCGGACTCGACGGCGACAAGCAGTCGGCATTCAATGCAGCCTCCGAGCGACTTGCTGAGCTCTCCACACAATTCGGCAATCACGTCCTGGATGCCACGCAGCAGTGGACCCTGCGCTTGACCGAACCCAGCGAAGTCGACGGATTGCCGGAGCGGGCGCGGGAAGCCCTGGCCGCCGCAGCCCGTGAAGCCGGTGATCCCGATGCCACGGCCGCCGCTGGCCCCTGGTTGCTGGGCCTGGACATGCCGCGTTACTTGCCATTCCTGACCCATGCCACCAACCGCACCCTGAGGGAAACCGCCTACAAGGCCCATGTCAGCCGTGCCAGTTCCGGTGAGCTCGACAACCGCGCGCTGATCGAAGAAATTCTGACGCTGCGTCAGCAGCAAGCTGAGCGACTCGGCTACAGCCACTGGGCGGACCTGAGCCTGGCCAGCAAAATGGCCGAGGATGTGCCGGCGGTGGAAGCCCTGCTGGAGGAACTGCGGGTCGCTGCCCTCCCAGCTGCACAGCAGGAATTAACTGATCTCAAAGCCTGCGCGGCCCGACAAGGCTGCTCAGAAGCCGATCAACTCGCACCGTGGGATCTGCCCTTCTGGTCAGAACGACTGCGCCAAGAACGGTTTGACCTGGACCAGGAAGCCCTGCGCCCCTGGTTCCCACTGCCACAGGTTCTCGACGGACTCTTCGGGCTGTGCAAACGCCTGTTCAAGGTGGACATTCAAGCTGCCGATGGTGAAGCACCGATCTGGCATGAGGACGTCCGCTACTTCAAGGTTTTCAGCGCCGATGGCGAGCTGATCGCAGCCTTCTATCTGGATCCCTTCAGTCGTCCGGCCAGCAAACGCGGCGGCGCCTGGATGGATGAATGCCTGGGACGACGTCGGCTCAACGATGGTGAGCTCGTGCATCCTGTGGCCTACCTGATCTGCAACCAAACACCGCCGGTCGGAGACACCCCCAGCCTGATGAGTTTCGAGGAAGTCGAAACCCTCTTCCACGAGTTTGGCCACGGCCTCCAGCACATGCTCACCACCGTGGACGAACCCGATGCCGCAGGCATCAGCAATGTCGAATGGGATGCCGTCGAACTGCCCAGCCAATTCATGGAGAACTGGTGCCTGGATCGCAGCACCCTCATGGGCATGGCGCGCCACTGGCAGACCGGTGAACCCCTCCCGGAACAGGAATTCCAGAAACTTCAACAGAGCCGAACGTTCAATGCCGGTCTGGCCACCCTGCGCCAGGTGCATTTCGCCCTGACCGATCTGAGGCTGCACAGCAGCTGGACCAAGGATCTGGGACTCACGCCCAATGGGCTGCGCTTGCAGATCGCCGAAACCACCACGGTGATGGCACCGATCCCGGAGGACCACTTCCTCTGTGCCTTCGGCCACATCTTTGCCGGCGGCTATTCCGCTGGGTACTACTCCTACAAATGGGCAGAAGTGCTCAGTGCCGATGCCTTCGCGGCCTTCGAAGAAGTGGGTCTCGACAGCGAGGACGACATTCAGGCCACGGGCGCCCGGTTCCGGGACACGGTGCTCAGCCTCGGCGGCAGTCAATCTCCAGCCGAGGTGTTCGCCGCATTCCGGGGGCGTCCAGCCAGCACCGAAGCCCTGATTCGTCACTCTGGCCTCGTGGCAGCAGCCTGATTCAACGCGCCTCGAGATCCCCTTTGAGCTGGGCCAGTGCTCTGGGGTGGGCAATCAGCTGTTGATGGGTCCAGACAGGGATGCGCTGCCTGGACCCGGTGGGCAACACCGCTCGCCAACCGGGACACACCATCAGATCCCAGCTGCAGTAATAACTCCGACAGCAGATTCGGATGAGCGCCGAGGGATCTCGGTTCAGATCGCGAAGCAGAGCACTGCCGAGCTTCATATCCGCTGCGCCCGCCAGCAGCGCTCGAGGAAGCGGCAAGGCCGCCAGAGTGCCGTTCTGCGGACTGCCAACACTGAAGAAACGCCGAACCCGCTCAGCGCCATTGCGTTCTTGCAACCAGATCCGACCGATCACACCACCCATCGAAAAGCCGAGCAGGTCGAGCTCCTGGGTGTCTCCAAAACGGTCTCTGATGTGTTGATCCAGTTGAGCCGCAAGCTGTCGCAACGGCACAACGCCAAGGCCATGGGGCAAATGAGGAATCAGCAACGGCCGATCCCATGAGGGATCGAGGGCCTGCACGAGGGGACGAAACAACCGCGGAGTGTCCCAGAGGCCATGGACTAGGACCAGGGGACGAGTCATGGAACTTGGGTTGGCGCACCATGGCGACAACGCTCAATGGCGACCTCACCGGAGAAACCCGGCACGGGTGCCGCACACTTCGTCAGCTTCAACCAGACGGGATAGGGGCCGTACAACCTCTCCAGGCAATCGAGCATGAGGGCACTGAAGTGTTCGATCGTCAGACAGCAGGTCTCTCTGGACAATGTCTGCAGCGCCTGAATCGCCTTGCTGTAGTCCAGGCTGGCGGCGAGATCATCGTTTTGAGCCGCCTGGGAGACGTCGAGCCACAACCGCAGATCGACCCGAAACCACTGGCCATCACGCCGCTCATGGTCCAGCACACCGACGTGGGCCCAGAGCCGGAGATCCGTGACATGGATCACCGCCTGATCCGCTGATGAATCCGGGGACATCATCCGAGCGGAAGGTCGCGATGGCTGAACTGGCGCTTGCCGGAGGCAAAATCAGCGGCGATATGTCCATCACCTCGAAGCACATAGCGATAGGTCACCAGACCATCCAGTCCGACAGGCCCTCGGGGGGGGAGCGTCTGGGTGCTGATGCCGACCTCCGCACCAAAGCCGTAGCGAAAGCCGTCGGCAAAACGACTGGAACAGTTGTGGTACACCCCAGCGCTATCCACAGCGGCGAGGAAACGCGTCGCTGCGGCTTGATCCTCAGTGACGATCACCTCGGTGTGGCGTGAGCCATAGCGGCGAATGTGATCCATCGCCTCAGCCATGGAATCGACCACACGGACCGCCAAAATCAGATCGAGATATTCCGTTGACCAGTCCTCATCGGTCGCAGGGGATGGAACGCCGAGCGCCTGACTGGCCGGATCACCGCGCAGGCTGACCCCAGCGTCCGCAAAGGCAGGACAGGCCAGGGCCAGAAACGCTTGGGCCACGGTCCGGTGGATCAGCAACGTCTCAACGGCATTGCATGCAGCGGGGTACTGCGTCTTGCTGTCGATCGCGATGGTCACAGCCTTGCCGAGATCGGCCGCTGCATCGACAAACAGATGACAGATGCCATCGGCGTGGCCCAACACGGGAATCCGGGTGTTGTCCTGAATGAACTGGACCAGTTCGTTGCTGCCACGGGGAATGATCAGATCCACCAGGCCATCGAGGCGCAACAGAGCCAAGCTCTCCTGACGGGTGGTCAGCAACGTCAGCGCCTCCGGTGAAACGGCGCTGCTGACGAGACCATCTTTGAGCGCATGCATCACCGCTTCATTGGTACAGCGGGCCTCACTGCCACCTTTGAGGATGGCGCCATTGCCAGAACGAATCGCCAGTGAGGCGATCTGCACCACCGCATCCGGCCGCGCTTCAAAAATCACCCCAACAACGCCCACTGGAACGCTGATCCGTTCCAGCACAAGGCCTTGATCCAGCTCTCGGTGCAATTGGCGTTGACCGAGGGGATCCGCCAGGTCCGCCACCTTGCGGACACCATCAATGGCGCCGCTGAGCTTGGCGGCATCCAACTTCAGACGCGCCATCAAGGCCGAGGCCAGACCGGCCTCAGCCGATCGAGATAAGTCCTCCTGATTGGCAGCAACGATGGCGTCCGCGTGCCGCTCCAGAGCATCCGCCATGGCATGTAGGGCCTGAGCGCGTTGGCTGCCCGTGGTCTGACCAAGGTCCACAGCTGCCAGACGCACAGCACCGGCTCTCTGGAGCAGTTCCGGCGACGGCTCGGGAACGCTGGTCATGCGGTCGGAAAGAGTCAGAGACGATCCATCATCCCGCCCAGCCTCTGCAGAGCAAGACACGCCGCACCCAGACGCCCCGCACCATTTCCGAGGGAACAGGCCTGAATGCAGAGGTTCTCCCGAGAGACCGCCTGAACACGACGGGTCACCTCGGAACGGACCGCCGGCAGAAAGTACTCCGCCGCTCCGGCCAACCCACCGCCGAGCAGAACCAGTTGCGGAGTGAAGACGTACACCAGGGAACTGACGCCAACCCCAAGGGTGGTGCCATAGCGCTGCCAGACGGCAAGGGCCTCTGGATCCCCTTGCTCGGCCAGCAGGCTGAGCTGACGGGGGTCCTGATCGCACAACCGACGCAGGCCGGAAATGCTGGCGTACTGCTCAAGGGAGCCGCTGTTGCCGCTATTGCATGGGGGGCCGTCTGGGGTCACACCGATCAGACCTGGCTCAGCCGCTGCACCGTTGTGGCCGGTGAACAGCTGACCGGACAGCAGCACACCTCCACCAACACCGGTTCCAAGGGTGAGCAGCACCACATCATCAAATCCTTGGGCCGCCCCCTTCCAGGCTTCCCCGACCACCGCGCAGTTGCCGTCATTGGCGAGGGTGACACGACGGTCGAGCCTGGATTCCAACCAGTCAGCCAGGGGGACGTCCTCCCACCCAGGCAGATTGATACAGACCCTGGCCACGCGGGCCGCAGCATCCATCGGCCCTGGAAGGCCAACACCAACGCAGCCGGCCTCTCGATCGGGGTCAAGCTGCTCAATCGCCTCGGAGATGGCCATGGTCACGGCTCCAGGGGTCGCCGGTTGAGGCGTGGCTTGCTCGCACTCCGCCAGCACAGTGCCACCGGCGTCGAAGCGGGCAAGCTTGATCGCCGTGCCCCCGAGATCAACACCAATGACCTGATGCGGTGTGGAGCTCATTCCTAAAAGCGGAAGAACAATTGCAATTGGCTCTGCCACGTGCCGTTGCTGTCGACGGACCCGGTCACGGTGGTGTTGGGAGTGACTTGATAACTGATCGAAGCCTGGGGAGGGACATCACTGTTGTTCGGCGCTGACAGCACGGAGAAATCAAAGCGGTCGTTGACGTCGATCCCAATTTCCGTCACCAGGGTGAACGTTGGAGGAACACGGCCAGACGTCCGCTCCGACTCGGATTTGACCTCCGGATTGACATAGGTGGGATACAGGGCGATCTGAAGTCGCTCTCCCATCACATCGGTGAGGCTGCCCAACACGGGCGACAGCAACGTCTGACCAACCACGGTGGCCAAGGCGGCACCACCACCTCCAGCGAGACCCGACAACGAGTTGCCACCAATCAAGGCGAGCACCTGCGGTTGCGGCATTGGAGGCGTACTGCGCAGATCCAAATTGCCCATCAAGCGATTCGCCGGTCCGGAAGCCTGAACACTGACTTTGACGAGTCGAAGCTGCCCACCGGGACCGAGAGCACCACTGCCATTGGTTTCGAAGACATTCGCCGTGGTCGTGCTGCTATCGCCTCCCTGCTGAACGTTGTCGGACACTCGGGTCTGCATCGCGATATCCACAAAGGGCACAAGGCCCAACGAGGGAGTGAAGAGAGCGACGTTGGCCGCGCTGTTGTCGAGTCGGAAGGTGGTGGAGAACAAGCTGACCCGACCATTGGTCAGACGAACGAGCCCACGGGCCTGCAGAGACGGGTCGAGTGGACCGTTCAACAGGAGCTGACCACTGCCACGGAAACTGATCATGGGCGGCATCTCCACCCGCAGATCCGGACCGAGACGGAGCCGGAAGTTGCGGAAGCTCACCGTTGGGAGATTGGGGATCAGATCCTGGAGCTGTTCGGACGCCTCCAGAGGTGCTCCAGGTCCGATCAGAACCAGGGGCTCCTGGAAATCCCACTGCTCTTCAATCAGAGCGCGAAGGCCAACCGGTTCCGAGACCGTGGCCACCGACTGCTGAATCCCGGAATCCAAGTCCGGAAAGGGCATCAACCCCTGGACTCCCCCACCCGAAGAACGGGACAGCAATCCCTCGCGCGGACGGATTGTGCCCTGATTGATGGTGAGCTCACCCGACAGCTCCGGCTGTGTGATGGCGCCTCGGATCTCGAGGCTCCCATCGGCGACAAAATCTGCCTTGGGCTGACGGACCCGCCCCTTGGTGATGGTGATCGTGAGTGGCTCCTCCTGCATCGCAGGGCGAAGCAGGGCCAGAGCACCACTCAGCTTGATGCTGCCCCCGGCAGCGAGCTCCGCCGAGCCTTCATTGACGACCAGTCGGTTGAAATCAAACAGCAGCGAAGCATTGATGCGACGCAGCTCCTGTCCTTGGATCGTGGCGGCAGCGTCCTGCACGTCCAGAAAACCGCTGACCTCAGGATCCAGTCGAGACCCCCGTAAGGACAGGTCCAATGCCGTCGTCCCACGGGTGACCTCCACGCCGGGACCAGTCAGCACGGTCAGGAACCGCAAGGCATCCTCATGGGCCTCGATGGTGAGATCCAGGCCGTCGTCGGCTGCCAGGGGAACGGTGCCGACAAGGGTGATCGGATGCGATGAACCGCTGCTTTTCAGAGCGAGATCAAGGGACAGACCCGATGCATCGAAACGGAGCGAATCCCGTTGCAGGGACAGGTCGGTCTCTCCAAGAGCGACCTGCTCGAACAGCAGCTCCGCCTCGATCTGCGGGCCTGCTTCGCCAAACGCATAACGCCCCCGAACGCCGCCGGCACCCCGTAGGGAGGCTGGAACTGGAACGAACAACGCGAGCAGACCGACCGGAAGGTGCTCCAGGCTGAACTTGCCTTCACCTCCACGCAGCGGACCTTGAATGGAGGCAACAAACGGCTCGAGTTGCAGCACACGATCGCTGTCCTCGGTGGTGAGCCAGAGATGGCCTTTGACCTTCAGATCAAGGTTGAGTTGATCGAGGCCTGGCCCTGCAACGGTGAGATCGGCATCAAGGCGACCATCGAGATCATCAACGGACAGCCCCCGCTCAGGATTGGCCAGCGCATCATCCACAAGGGCCTGACGGGACCGCTGAAGGGCCCTCAACTGTCCATCGAGGCCACCGCCGAACGTGTCGATGACCAAGCGACCTAAATCGGCAGCACGACCCGGCGGTTCACCCGCCAGTGGATCCTTCTGTCTGAGCTGGCGCAGGGTGTCTGAAAGCCAGGCGGCATCCAGCCCCCGTGCCTTCAAGCCGCCCCGCAACCAACCTCCAGGCTGGCCCCGAAGCTCCACCGCCACGTCCCCGGGCTGCTCACGCACCGGCTGGAGCGTTCCATCGAGCTGAAAGCGATTGGTGTTGACCAGAGCTTTGGCCTGAACCTGCGCAACCCTGACCCCTCGATAGCCAAGGCCATCGAGGCTGAAATCGCCTTGCATCACCAACGGTGCAAAGGCCAACGACCCTGTTCCCGACAGCGATCCCACGACAGGCTCGAAGCGCTCGCTGCCCGGAGCCTGGAACTGCAAGCCAAGAAGAGCCAGCTGATCGGCACGCCAACGCACCAGATCCGCATCGCCTTGAAGGCTCAGATCTCCGCCCTGACGCTTGAGCTGAACAGAGCTGGGGCGACCATCCCTGCGGATGATCGCTGACAGCTGCCCTTCCACACTGGGGGCCAACGAGGCCATCCGCAGGGAAAGTGACGCGTCTGCAGTGCCCTCCAGGCGACCCCGCCAACGTTCCGGCAGCCGAAGCCCCGCCACGCTTGGGTGATCAACACCAATGCTGAGCTCAGGGCTGAGGGCAGACAAAGGACCGTTGATCTGACCCTGGAGGGAAGCGACACCACTCAGCTCGACACCCGCCAGGCCTGACAGGCGATCGAGGGAATACCGAGACAGCGCCAGATCTGCCTGCAACGCACCGGGCGTCAAACCAGCGGTCGTCACCGCCAACGGCAGCGTCCCACCGGCCTTGAGCGCTGGACTTTCAAAACGCTCAAGGAGCAGCAGTTCATCGGTTTTGGACCAACGGGCCTGAAGATCCCAGCGTTGCAACACCGGGTTGACCTCCTGCCGAAGCCTCAAGGCCAGCTGAGGGGAAGCGAGCGCTCCATCCACCTGCAGATCTCCAGACACCGAAGCCTCAGACCCCAACAGCTCCCGCAACACCGGACGGGCAGCCCAAAGCTGAGGACTCACCACAAGCGAACGACTGCGCAAGGTCAACTCGGGAAAAAGCTGACCTTGCAATTGAAGTTTTGATCCGACTGACGAGAGCTGCATCCTCTCGAGTTGGACGCGACGCAATCCATCGACACCCCAGGGCGTTCGCAGCCGGGCGGTGAGGGCAACCGGGTCCGTCCACGGACCATCAACGAACTGATCAAGGCGGCCGTTGACCGTCCAAAGCGGCTGGGCCCAGGGGCCATGGACCTTGAGCTTCAGACCCTCGGGCGCGCCAGATCGACGCAACGATGCCGTGAGATCAAAGGATTGATTCAAGGTGACGGTGCCACCCAACTGTGCCGTTAACGCACCAGAACGGATTTCAGTCGGCTTGACCGTGAGGGTGTCGTCATGGCAAGTCAGGCGGATGCGATCGGACGCGACGGCGTCGTCCAACGCCGCCGAGCGGAGTGACAGGTCGTTGAGCCGAAACGAGCCCCGACACCCGAGATGATTCGCCGTCCACTGCAAGCGGAGGTCACCGTTGAGCTCACCGGCCAGATCCAGGTCCTTGTTGAACGGCGCGACGGCAGCGAGGCGACTCAACCGCAAACCATCGAACCGGGTCCGCAGATTCAGCTGCGGGCGATCCCAGCGACCGGCACCATCGAGATCCAAGGCACCACGGCGATCACTCCAGGACATCCGTGCCCGCGTCGTGAACGATCGTTCCGCCAAACCAACGGCGCCGCGGGCCTCGACCTGAAGGCGCTCCCCACTGTCGGCGAACACAACATCGGCCGGCTGGTTGAAGCGAAAGCGAACCCCGAGATTCGGTGGTTCAGCGCCATCAGGATCTGAGCCGAAGCGCCAAAACTGTCCTTGATCATTGCGATGTAGATCAAGCCGAAGTCGTTCAACATCAACCGCCACCACCGGTCGCCATTGGCTCAGGCTGGCGAGTGGAGCAAAGCGAACGGTCAGGCCCTGCGCCGCCAGACTCGATTGATCCCCCTCGCTAGACCCGACGGTGCTAGGGCCGATGGCCACTCCCCAAACCCTGAGCCCCTTGTAAGCACCAAGACGCAGGGGATGGCCCAATGGCCGGCTCAAACTGCGCTCCAGCGTCGGCGTCAGCCGGGCAACAGCCGACGCTGCGGCCCGATCCAAGGCCCAGGTACCGGCAACCAAGCCCGCGACACCACCGGTCACAGCGATCGAAACCAAAGCTCTGGTGCGTGGGCGACGCGCTTGCTTCATCAACAGCGTCGCCAGCCCCGGAGCCCGCGCAATATAAGGAGACTGTTTGACGAACACCAGGCTCGATGGCGCTTGATCAGCTGTTGCTTAACGCTGCCCCCTGGCTGGGTTGGAGCGGTCTCGGTCTGCTGGGCCTGACGGCCATTGCCTTTCTTGCCCGTTGGGGGCTGCGCTTTCGCCTTGTCGGCGTCAGCAGTTTCACCTTGCTGCTTGCGGTGAGTTGTTGGGCCTTTGGCGTGAGCTACACACCCCCGGTGGTCATCGAAGGCGCCACCCGCGCTCCAGTGGTCTTCGATAACGGAGCTGACCTGGTCGTCGCGCAACTTCCGATCGATGCAAGCGAAGCAACGATCGAACCGACGTTGCAACAGCTGGCGGGCAACCTGCGGGGATCAGGGCGCAGCACCAGCACCGTCACCGTGCGACTGCGCAGCTTTGACACCAGCGGTGATGGCCGCAGCAGACCGGTGGTGCGGGGTGAACTCGAACGTGACTTCCGCGTGCCGCTGAGCCATGGATGATCAGCCTCTGGTCGATCTACCGCAATCCTTCAGGGACGAACACAAGCAACTGCGCAACAACGGCATCAACAGCTGGGGGGAACTCAAGCGACTGGATGATCAGGACATCAGCCGAATGGTGCGCCAAGGACGCTCCTCGGTTCGCAACTTCAAACGACTCCGCGGGATCGCAACCTTGGTCTGCGATCTCAACCTTGCCCCGCAGGATGCTGCGCTACTGATGCATGCCGGGATTGCCAGCGTGAGCGCTCTGGCAACCTCCACACCGGAACGCCTTGTGCGACAGACCGGGCGACTGGAGCGAGCCTTGGGCAGTGGCAGGCGAGCCGTGGTGGATCTGAAGGTTGCTCAGACCTGGATCCAGCACGCCAGGCGGACCATGAACTGACCCCAGCTAGACGCAGTCCGTCAATCAACGTTGGTAGACAACCTTCAGCTGATGTCTGAAGGATGAGACCGGCTCTTGGACTTCTGTATTGCCTGATCAGCTGTCTTGGTCCTGCAGCGGCGTTGGCTCAGGCAGATGTTTTGGAGACGATCAAGCGCAATCCTGCTGAAGCAAAAGCCATGTGTCGTCAATTCCGGACGGCCAAGAGCAAGAACAAAAACTTCGATCCCTACTCCCGCAAGACCACGCGCCAGGTGGTGAAAGATCGCAAGATATCGATGGGAGATGCTGAGATTCTGATCACCTATGTGGTCGGCATGCACTGCCCGGATGTCCACTAACGGCCCGCCGTTCAACCCGCCTGTCGTTTGCCGAGACGCCAGTCTGCAGCTTGAAGACGGCACCGTTCTGATGGCTCGGCTCTGGCACCCGAGCAGTGGGGGGCCCTGGCCTGCACTCTTGATGCGGCAGCCCTATGGACGGGCCATCGCCTCAACCGTGACCTATGCCCACCCCAGCTGGTGGGCCGAACATGGCTTTCTGGTCGTCGTCCAGGACGTCCGCGGGATGGGTGACTCCTCGGGACAGTTCAGGGGGTTCCGTCAGGAAGCCACCGATGGCGCAGCAACCCAGCAATGGGTGCGAGCCCTTCCGGAATGCAATGGCCGCCTTGGCTGTTACGGCTTCTCCTATCAAGGATTAACCCAGCTGCTGAGTTCAGCGGAGAGTCCCCCGCCGGATTGCCTGGCACCGGCCATGGCCGGCCTCAATGAATGTGAGCACTGGAGTTGTGAGGGTGGAGCGCAGTGGTGGCACCTTGGCCTTGGCTGGGGCCTGCAGCTCGCCGCACTGGAAGCGCGACACCGCAACGATCACCAGGCCTGGCTGAAACTCAGAACAAGCCTTGAAAGCAACGCCTATCTCCGAGATGGCCCAGCCCTGCTGCAACGCCATGCACCAGACGGCATGGCGTTGCAGTGGTTGACGTCCGATCCGGATCGTCGAGAGGAGTGGACAGTGCATCCGGTCGCAGCGGCGGTCTTGCGTCAACCGATGTTGTTGATCGGAGGCTGCTGGGATCCCCATCTCAACGGCATTCTCGACCTCTGGAGGCGGGCTCGGCATGCCGGAGGTCGCCCGGAGCTCCACATCGGACCAGCCACCCATCTGCAGTGGTGGCCAGAGGCCCAAACCTTGATGCTGCGCTTTTTCCAACGCCATCTCCAGGCGCCCCCTGAGGCCAACCGGCTGAACCCGGCTCAGATCTGGAATGTGACCGACGCGACCTGGCAAACGCTGGATCCAACAACAGTGGACACAGCCGTTCCGGAACGACGCGGACCTTGGGCCCTTCGCGGAAATCGAGTGGCCAACATGGACAACGCCATTGGCGGCCTCGAGCCAGGAGGTGCCGGGCAGGGCATGGTCACGCTGGTTCATGACCCCTGGCGACCCGTGCCCGGAATCGGCGGCCATCTCGGTGTCCAACCCGGTCCTGTTGATCGCCAGCAACTCGATGGCCGTAGCGATGTCGTCACCTTCACGAGCCAGCCACTGGACGAGCCATGTCTGCTGATCGGACAGCCGCAACTCAAGCTCGGGGCCTGGGCCGACCAACCCGGTTTTGATCTCTGCGTCGCCCTGTCACGCCTGCCGGCAGGCAGCACAAGCGTGGAACAACTGACGACGGGAACACGACGCCTTCGGGGGGAAACCTGCTTGCACAACCGCCCAAGACACATCGACCTGCAAGCGGTCTGTGCGACGTTCAAACCTGGGGATCAGCTGCGTCTCTCGATCGCCCCGGCGGCGTGGCCCGCCATTGGAGTCAATTCTGGGTCTCCGGAGGTGCCATGCGGTGCACCCAGCCATGACCACCGTGTGGTGACCATGACACTGGATTTAGCTGACTCTGCACTCACCCTGAACCCTTTCAGCTCCGGCAGACTGGATAACGACATGATCCAACTGCCGTGAAGCTGTCCGCTGCTCTGCTGGTTCTTTCCCTCGCAGCTCCACTGGGTGTTGTTGACGGACTGCAAAGTCCTGCTTCGGCACAGCAGCTGACCCGAACCGATCTTTCAGCAGCCGATGCTGTATCGACGGCAGAACGCCTCTTGAAAGCCCTGGAGACACGGGACGCAACATCCGTCTTCAATCTGCTGGCGCCCGACGTTCGCTCCAACACCACGATCCCCGCGGTGCGACAACGCCTCGAGGCCCAACGCCTGCGAGCTGGTCGCGTGACTGGCACGACAGCGGGCTACGCCACCACAACGGTGGACGCCGTGATTACGGGTGACCAGGGGGAGGAAAACCTCCTTATGGTTCTGGATAACGACGGCCAGCTTCTCGCCTGGAAATGGAGTGACCGGGTTGTCCCGATCCAAGCGACCGCCTTGGAATTCGCTGAAGACCTTGCCCAGGGTCGCTGGGTGGCAGCGCGATCAAAATTCTCCCTCCAGTTCCAGCAAGAGCTCAAACCCGGTGATCTGGAGAGGAAGTGGAGCAAATTGGCGAAAACCTCCGGCGGTTTCGTCGCCGTCAAGGATGCGGTGATCGCCGGCCAAGGCGGTGAGCAGCAACTGGTGCTGGTCAGTGTTGCCTTCACCGACGTCACCACCAATCTGTTCGTGATCTTCGATGAGAGTGGTCGGATCATCAACGTCGACATTTCCCGCGACTTCGTCTGACGACACAGCGATCAGGGCTTGAAAATTCCGCTTAAGCTCTCGCCCACTGATTCGGCATTTCATGAGCGTCACCGCAGTCCTCGACTGGATGGTTCAGGACGCTCATCGCCTGGCTGAGTGCCGACACGACCACCCGTTGTCTGTTCTCGGACCGCAAACAACGGATAGCGGCTCCGTCGTCCGCGTCTGGATGCCGGAAGCCGAGTCGGTGACTCTGCTGCTCGGTGGACGGGAGATCGCCATGGAGCGTCCTCACCACAACTGGGTTTTTGAAGCCACGGTCGATGGCGACCCTGGCAGTGACTATCGCGTTCGTGTCGAGCGTGGAGGAATCACCCACGAGCAACACGACCCCTGGGCCTTCCGCGATGAGTGGATGGGCGAAATAGATCGCCATCTCTTCGCCCAGGGCAACCACCACCACATCTGGCAACGGATGGGAGCGCACCACTGCGAGCGCAATGGAGTCTCCGGGGTGATGTTCTGCCTCTGGGCTCCCCACGCTCTGAGCGTTGGTGTGATTGGGGATCTCAACTCATGGGATGGACGCCATCACCCCATGCAATTGCGGACGGGAGGGATCTGGGAGCTGTTCATTCCCGGCCTGGCCAATGGATCGCTCTACAAGTACGAAATCCGCACCCAGGAAGGACACTGCTACCAAAAGGCAGATCCCTACGGCTTCCAACACGAAGTCCGCCCAGATAACAGCTCGATCGTCTCTCGCCTGGACGGCTTCAACTGGACGGATGCCGCCTGGATGCAGGCGCGCGACAGCAGCAATCCACTCGATCAGCCGATCTCTGTTTATGAGATGCATCTGGGCAGCTGGATGCATGGCTCCGCGGAGCAGCCCTGGATTCAACCCGACGGCACAGCGCGGACCCCGGTTCCAGCTGCCGACATGAAGCCCGGTGCCCGCTTGCTCACCTACGCCGAGCTGGCTGACCGCCTCATTCCCTATGTGAAGGAACGGGGCTTCACCCACATCGAGGTGATGCCGATCACGGAACATCCCTTTGATGGATCCTGGGGCTATCAGGTGACCGGTTGGTATGCACCCACCAGTCGCTATGGCACACCCCACGAATTCAGAGCATTCGTGGACCGCTGCCATGCCGAAGGCATCGGAATCATCATCGACTGGGTGCCGGGCCATTTCCCGAAGGACAGCCATGGCCTGGCGTTCTTCGATGGCACCCATCTGTACGAACACGGTGATCCCCGCATTGGTGAGCACAAGGAATGGGGAACCCTGATCTTCAACTACAGCCGCAATGAGGTTCGCAACTTCCTGGTTGCCAATCTTGTGTTCTGGTTCGAGCAGTTCCACATCGATGGCATCCGTGTGGATGCGGTGGCATCAATGCTCTACCGCGACTACCTCAGACCGGATGGGGAGTGGTTGGCCAATGATCAAGGCGGACGTGAAAACACCGAAGCCGTTCATTTCCTTCAACAGGCCAACCATGTGCTGTTTCAGCATTTCCCTGGAGCCCTTTCCATTGCAGAGGAATCAACCACCTGGCCGATGGTGACGCAGCCCACCAACATCGGTGGACTCGGCTTCAACCTCAAATGGAATATGGGTTGGATGCACGACATGCTCGATTACTTCGAGCTTGATCCCTGGTTCCGACAGTTCCACCAGAACAACATCACGTTCTCGATCTGGTACACCTACACCGAGAACTTCATGTTGGCCCTGAGCCACGACGAAGTCGTCCACGGGAAGAGCCATCTCCTGCACAAGATGCCAGGTGATGACTGGCAGAAGTACGCCAATACCAGGGCTCTACTCGCCTACATGTGGACACATCCCGGCAAGAAAACCATCTTCATGGGCATGGAATTCGGCCAACGAGCTGAATGGAACGTCTGGGGAGATTTGCAATGGGATCTTCTGAACTACGAACCCCATCAAGGGGTCCAACGCCTGGTCGACGATCTCAATGTTCTTTACAAGGCTGAACCAGCACTCTGGCGGGACGATTTCGATCAATTCGGCTTCCAATGGATCGACTGCAACGACAACCGTCACTCGGTCATCAGCTTTATGCGCCGGGAAAGCAGTGGCGGAACCTGGCTCGTGGTTGTGGCTAATTTCACACCGCAGAGCCACGCCGAGTACCGGGTTGGTGTGCCGCTTGAGGGGTACTACGAGGAAATCCTCAACACCGATGCCAGCCGCTACGGCGGAAGCAACATGGGCAACATGGGCGGTAAGGAAACCGACCAGTGGGGCATCCACGGCTACGACCATTCCCTCGGCCTCTGCCTGCCCCCCTTGAGCTTGATGGTGTTCCGTCACGACCCGAAGCGGACCCTTTTGAAGGAGCCCACGAACGCCAGCGACGTCGTCATGTGACGAACCAGATGACAGTTAGGGGCTGAAGCACTAGCAGTCATCCCGATTCGGGTAGGTTTCCGGCTGATCCGAACCGGCTTGATGAGCGACTCCCTGCCCCTTCTGCTGCGTGCCGCACGTGGTGAATCAGTGGAGCGTCCACCTGTGTGGATGATGCGCCAGGCCGGTCGCTACATGAAGATCTACCGGGACCTGCGGGACAAGTACCCCAGCTTCCGCGAACGCTCGGAAAATCCGGATCTCTCCTACGAGATCTCCATGCAGCCGTACCACGCCTTCAAGCCCGACGGCGTGATCCTGTTCTCCGACATCCTCACGCCCCTGCCGGGCATGGGCATCGATTTCGACATCATCGAGAGCAAAGGCCCTCAGATCGGTGATCCGATTCGCACCATGGCCCAGGTGGATGCTCTCCGCCCGCTGAATCCTGCGGAATCCATGCCCTTCGTGGGTGAAGTGCTGGGTCGACTGCGCCAGAGCGTCGGCAATGAAGCCGCTGTTCTTGGATTCGTCGGTGCTCCTTGGACCCTGGCCGCCTATGTGGTGGAAGGAAAGAGCAGCAAAAATTACGCGGTGATCAAGGCCATGGCGTTCCAGGAGCCTGAGCTCCTGCACAAGCTGCTCGACCACTTCGCCGAATCGATCGCCAACTATCTCCGTTATCAGATCGATTCCGGAGCCCAGGTTGTGCAGATGTTTGATTCTTGGGCGGGCCAACTGAGCCCGGCGGATTACGACACCTTTGCCGCTCCTTACCAGAAGAAGGTGGTTGACCTGGTCAAGAAGACCCACCCCGACACCCCGTTCATCCTCTATATCTCCGGCAGCGCCGGTGTGATCGAGCGCATGGCAACCACCGGCGTCGACATTATTTCGCTGGACTGGACCGTGGATATGGCCGAGGCACTGGCCAGGCTGCCGGAACACATCGGTGTGCAGGGCAACGTTGACCCCGGCCTGCTGTTTGGCACGCCTGAAGCGATCGAAGCCCGCATCGATGACTGCGTGCGCAAGGCCCGTGGCCGGAAGCACATCCTCAACCTGGGGCATGGCATCCTCCCGGGGACACCTGAAGAGAACGGTGCGGCCTTCTTCCGCTCCGGCAAGAGCGTGATGGATCGCCTTGGGGCAGTCGCTTGAGCCGGATCCTGGTCACCGGCGCCAGCGGCTGCGTCGGTCAATACGTCTCGCGGTGGTTGCTGGACAACTCCGATGCAGAGCTTCTGCTCTGGTTGAGGGACCCGGCAAAGCTCACTGCTGTGCCGGCTGACCACCCACGGATTCGACTGCTTGTCGGCGATCTCAGGGAAACGGACCGTTTCATTGCTGATCTGGCCACGGTGACCAGGGTCATTCACACCGCTACGGCCTGGGGGGATCCAGAACGGGCCCACCAGGTCAATGTTGTGGCAGTGAAGCGAATGCTTCAGCTGTTGAACCCTGCCGTGGTGGAGCAGATCATTTACTTCTCCACGGCCAGCATTCTTGACCGTGACCTGCGTCCGTTACCGGAGGCTTTGGCCTACGGAACGGAGTACATCCAAACCAAAGCCAAATGCCTGGAGGATCTGGAACAACATCCCCTGGCCGATCGAATCATTGCCGTTTTCCCAACGCTTGTGTTCGGCGGCCGAGTGGATGGCACCAGCCCCTTCCCCACCAGCTACCTCACGCAAGGGCTCTCGGACGTGAGCCGTTGGCTCTGGCTGGCCCGCTGGCTTCGCGCCGATGCCAGCTTCCATTTCATCCATGCTGAAGACATCGCTCGCATCTGCGGGCTGTTGGCCACGCATCCCCACACGGCGAATCGCGAACCAGGACAGGGAGCATTGCGTCGCATCGTGATGGGGCAGCCCAACATCAGCGTTGACGAGGCTGTGGCAACGCTCTGCCGCTGGCGCGGCGTGCGCCGCACACCTGGCATCCCGCTGTGGCCATGGCTGATCGAAACCCTGATCCGGGTTTTACCGATCGAAGTCAACGCCTGGGATCGCTTCAGCATTCGGCAACGCCACTTCATTCACGAGCCAGTCACTTCACCCGAGCGCTTTGGCGGGACCAGTCACACTCCCACCCTGGAAACAGTTCTTATCGATTCTGGGCTGCCCAATCGCGGCCAGCCCAGAAGCAGTCGTAATATTTGAGTAACCACTAGATCCCAATGCGGTCCGTGATTCGCACGCTTGCAGCTGCTTGCTGCGCCCTCCTGATGCTGATCGGCCTCAACGTTGGTTCCGCTCAGGCTGCAACTGTCGAAGTGAAGCTGGGCACCGATGCCGGCATGCTCGCTTTCGAACCCAGCACCGTCACCATCAGTGCCGGTGACACCGTCAAGTTCATCAACAACAAGCTGGCCCCCCACAACGCTGTTTTTGAGGGCCACGACGAACTGAGTCACTCTGATCTGGCCTTCGCCCCCGGCGAATCCTGGGAAGAGACCTTCTCTGCCGCTGGCACCTATGACTACTACTGCGAGCCCCACCGTGGTGCTGGCATGGTCGGCAAAGTCATCGTCGAATGATCCTCAGCTGAGTCAGATCAAGGGACTCCCTGGCTGAACCCGTTGAGCGCTCAACGCTGAACCAACAAAACCGCAGGTTGTGATGTTGCACTCACAGCCTGCGGTTGTTTCATTTGGACGTGGAGATCGATAGCGTGGAGACCATGCAGCTCTGCCCATGAGACGTCTCCCCCAGTTGTTCGCCTCGATCGTCGTGATCGCCGCTCTGTGGTTGGCACCAGCGGGCCATGCCCTGACGACGGACTCCCTTGAGCAAGGTGAGCAGATCTTCGCCAGCAACTGTGCGGCTTGTCACATGGGCGGCGGCAACGTGATTCAAGCCAGCCGAACGCTGAAGATCGGAGATCTCAATGAACACCTCGAGGAATATGGACAAACCCCGCTGGAAGCCATCGAACATCAAATCGAGGATGGAAAAAATGCCATGCCCGCCTACGCCGACAAATTGACCGAAGAGGAGATCATTGCGGTTGCCACCTACGTGGAACAACAAGCGGAACAAGGGTGGTGATTCATGTCCCGAGAAGGCCTGAACGATTTCCTCCATTCCATTGATCACAGCAGCAGGCTGAGACGCGATGTTCGGCTTTGCGAGGATTCACGTGACCTCATGGACGTGGCTCAGCGCTATGGCTTTGCCATCACCGAACAGGATCTTCAGCTGGATGAACAAAACTGCAGGCTTCAAACCTGGTTCGACAACAGCCAAATCAACGCAATCCGCACGCCACGTCTGAACCAATGACGGCAACAGTCACGTTGTTGAGCGATTTCATCGATGGAACCAGCATGGCGCTGATGGAAGAGACCGACGTTGCCGATCTGAATGCCTACATGACGGCCAGTCAGGGTCGGTTGTGGGCGGATGTACAAGACAAGCGCCGGTCCCGGGGGATGACATCAAAACGCTGTGGACCCGGGACCCTGTACTTCTGTCGGACGGAGGAAGGTGCCAAAGCCCTTGAGGGTTATCTCGCTGCAGACACCGGTTCAGAACAGGAAGAGCACTGGCTTCAGCAGATGAAGGGAGCTGGTGTTGAGATTGCCCCTCACGTCGGGCATCCCAACGAGCGACGTTCCTTACTGGAGGACGCCTCAAGCCGCAGAACTCCCCCCAAAGGCTTCAGATCTTGACTCAGTTCTGCTGAGACGCAAGACGATCGGTTGAGACAAGCCAGGCGATTGAAATAGCACCGACCAGTGAGGTGAGCCCGGCGGCCAGATTGATGATCAGATCAAGGCTGAAGGTCATAGCTCTCAGCGATCACTGGGAAGTGCTGGAAGATCGCTCGGTCGGCAAAGCGCAAACACCACAGCAGAGGTGAGAACCAGCGTGACAACGGCGAGGCCGGCAATGGCAGCGGAATAATCAGTCATCACACCTCCGAAGGACTTCACCAATGTTAACGACTTTATTTCGCTTTGTAAACGACTCTCATGTCACGCTGCGTCGTGCTTCCTCCAGCACAGCCAAATAGAGCGCCTCATCAATCTCCCGAATGTCGTACTCGCTGGGCCTGACACCGTGATGGTGCTCATGCACCACCATCCAACAGCAACGCTCCAGCTCTCCACGGGCAGTCGCCAAAAGCCCCAAAGACTTCTCCACAAGCGCTGCCACCACGACGGGATCAGGAGTTGTCATCGACACCACAGGGATCGGAGAACTCTAAAAACCGAGCCGGTTGACCGCACGGCGGGGGGCAGACCGAACCATTCGCTTCGGTTGACTTGCCCTGAACCGGCGTCAACAGCCATACGGTTTGGTCAATTGATTTTCCTCTGCGATGCAACCCACGGCTGAACAGTTCACCGAACAAGCCTGGGCCGCCATCGTCTCCGCACAGTCGTTGGCCCAGAGCTCACGCCATCAGCAACTGGAAACCGAGCATCTGTTCCTCGCTCTGCTCAGGCAGGACGGCCTGGCCAGTCGGATTCTCAGCAAACTCGGGGTCGACCCCAGCACGCTGACCTCCTCCGTTCAGACGCACCTCGAGAGTCAGCCCAGTCTGACCAGCGCACCGGAGTCGGTCTACCTCGGCCGAGCGCTGAATCTCTGCTTCGATCGGGCCGCCGAACGGCGTGATGGCTTCGGTGACAGCTACATCGCCATCGAACATCTGTTGCTGGCCCTGGCCGACGATGATCGCTGCGGACGACAGCTGCTCAGCCAAGCCGGCGTCGACAGCAACAAACTCATCGAGGCGATCAAAGCGGTGCGTGGTAACCAAACGGTGACGGATCAGAGCCCTGAAGGCACCTACGAATCCTTGGAGAAGTACGGCAGGGATCTGACCGCAGCAGCCCGGGATGGTCAGCTGGATCCCGTGATTGGCCGGGATGACGAAATCCGACGCACGATTCAGATCCTCAGCCGTCGGACCAAAAACAACCCAGTGCTGATTGGAGAACCCGGCGTGGGTAAAACCGCCATTGTTGAGGGCCTGGCCCAGCGCATCGTCAACGGCGACGTCCCCCAAGCCCTGCAAAACCGTCAGCTGATCGCCCTCGACATGGGATCTCTGATCGCCGGCGCCAAATACCGCGGTGAATTTGAAGAACGGCTAAAGGCGGTGCTCAAAGAGGTCACGGCCTCGGAAGGGCAAATTGTTCTGTTCATCGATGAGATCCACACGGTGGTGGGAGCCGGCGCCAGCGGCGGCGCCATGGACGCCAGCAATCTGCTCAAGCCAATGTTGGCCCGTGGAGAGCTGCGCTGTATCGGGGCCACCACGCTGGATGAACACCGCCAACACATCGAAAAAGATCCTGCACTGGAGCGACGCTTCCAGCAAGTGCTGGTGGATCAACCCACAGTGGAAGACACGATCTCCATCCTGCGCGGTCTCAAGGAGCGCTACGAAGTGCACCATGGCGTCCGCATCGCCGACGGTGCCCTGGTGGCTGCTGCCGTGTTGAGCAGCCGCTACATCGCTGACCGCTTTCTGCCGGACAAGGCCATCGATCTTGTGGATGAATCGGCCGCGCGCCTGAAGATGGAGATCACCTCCAAACCGGAGGAGATCGATGAAATCGATCGCAAGATCCTGCAGTTGGAGATGGAGAAGCTCTCCCTCGGGCGTGAATCTGACAGCGCCAGCCAGGAACGGCTTCAACGAATCGAACGGGAATTAGCGGAACTCGGAGAACAGCAAAGTTCCCTGAATGCCCAGTGGCAGCAAGAAAAAGGGGCCATCGATGACCTCTCCGGACTCAAGGAAGAGATCGAACGCGTGCAGTTGCAGGTGGAACAGGCCAAACGGAACTACGACCTAAACAAGGCCGCCGAACTCGAATACGGAACCTTGGCCAACCTCCAGACCCAGCTTCAGCAGAAAGAGGCTCAGCTGGCCCAGGAAGACGGTTCCGACAAGAGCCTGCTGCGCGAAGAAGTGAGCGAGGACGACATCGCCGAGGTGATCGCCAAGTGGACCGGAATCCCGGTGGCGCGGCTGGTGCAGAGCGAAATGGAGAAACTGCTGCAGTTGGAGGATGACCTGCACCAACGCGTGATTGGCCAGAACCAAGCCGTCACCGCGGTGTCGGATGCCATCCAACGCTCCAGAGCAGGGCTGAGCGACCCCAACCGTCCCATTGCCAGCTTCCTGTTTCTCGGCCCCACCGGTGTTGGCAAAACGGAGCTGTCGAAGGCCCTCGCCAACCGTCTTTTTGACAGTGATGAGGCGATGGTGCGCATCGACATGTCGGAGTACATGGAGAAGCACAGCGTCAGCCGGTTGATCGGAGCACCTCCCGGCTACGTCGGCTACGAGGCCGGCGGGCAACTCACCGAAGCGGTGCGGCGCCGGCCCTACGCCGTGATCCTCTTTGACGAGGTGGAGAAGGCCCACCCGGATGTGTTCAACGTGATGCTGCAGATCCTTGATGACGGACGCGTCACCGATGGGCAGGGCCGCACGGTGGACTTCACCAACACCGTGCTGATTCTCACCAGCAACATCGGCAGCCAGTCGATCCTGGAGCTGGCCGGCGATCCCGAGCAGCATGCTGCGATGGAAACCCGGGTGAATGAAGCTCTCAGTGCCCATTTCCGGCCTGAATTTCTCAATCGGCTCGATGATCGGATCATCTTCCGCAGCTTGGACCAGGCGGAACTCCGCCGAATCGTGACCCTTCAAGTGGAGCGGTTACGGGCGCGGCTGGTGCAACGCAAACTCGATCTTGATCTCAGCGATGAGGCCGCCGACTGGCTGGCCACCGCGGGGTATGACCCTGTTTATGGCGCGCGTCCGCTGAAACGAGCCATTCAGCGGAACCTGGAAACACCCATCGCCAAAGCGATCTTGTCTGGCCGTTACAGCGAAGGGCAGTCCATCAAAGTTGACTTGAATTCTGAGGGGATCAAACTCAGCTAAGGACGATCGACCCAACGAAGACTGAGCAGAGCCTCGAAAATGCTCTGCTCGGGTTCGTACCGCAGAACAGCCATCAAAGCGTGGGCCCTTGAATCGCCCTAGAGCTTCATCGCTAAAACGTCGAGCTGGGACCCTTGTTTGCAGACCTTGCGGGTGTTCTGTCGATCTGAGCCGACAATTTTTGACCAATTCCCCCTCAGGCGACCTTGCTGATAAGACGCTCGGGTCATGTCTTTACAGTCGCGAACTTCAACAGTTTTGATCGAGCGGGGTCCTCCGGGGATCCCTGGCGTACCCGCCACCCAAATCTGCTGAGCAGATGATGTCGTACAACTCTGCCCCGTAGGATTTTGCCTCCAAATTCCATTCACCCATTTCCCACCGCCATACGTGGGAGTACATGTTGTTTTAGCCGGCGAAATCTCTCTGTAGTAACCAGGCTTTGCCGCCACAGGTTGTTGATAGTAATGCAGGACAGTTTCGATCGCTACATAGCGACTTGGCTGACCCTTATGTGGAACACGCTTGCTCTGTGGCGCCCAGTAAAACACAGTGTTATCAGCAGGTTTATACCGATAGAACCAACCGACCACTTTGGGCAGTCCAAGCTGATCATTGCCAGGCTTCGCAACACACACACCTTTGGAATCACACTCTTCACCCGCCTGTGACCCCCCAACGCTCCCCGCGGGAATGGTGCTTGTATTCGCCCGAATACATCCGGAATAATCTGCCGCCGCGAGACAACGCTCGTGCATCTCTTGATCAACACCCTGTGCCATCAGCACAGGCAAGCCAACGACGAATGGAACAAAAGAGAACAGACGAAATCCAGACATAATCACATCACCAGATACATTCAACTTAGCCCAAACTCTGAATGGTGACAAAAGCCAGATGTGACTGACCGGAAACATTTAAAACAGCCCAACCGGTCCAGCAAGAAACACACCGGCCCTGGGAATAGTCTTCGGCAGAGATCAACTTGATCTCGCACCACATCCATGTGCCCTGGTTCAACAATTCAGCCCACCAGACTCAGGCTTCCGCACAACACGAACGGCGTTCACTCCGTTGAGGGCCTCCAGAAGTGTTCCGCCAACAGCAGCAGACCCACCGCAACCATGTGATCAACAATCACAAGCCCGACACGGTCGGTGCCATGGAGACCGAAGGCAATCGCCATGGCGGGGTTGTAGATGCCGGACTGGGTCAGACCGCCCAACAACACCAGCAGGCTCAGACCAGCCCCGATCACCAGACCTGCCATCGGTTGAGCAACCGGGCAAATCTTGCCTTCATTGCTCCAACGCAGAATCAAAGCGAACAACACCACAGTGAAGATCAGCTCGGAGGTCAATCCTCCGAGCTGGACAGCGTCCGGTGCCATGCCCGGTGGATTGAAGCCGAGGCCGATTGAGGCTCCCAGAATCTGTGCCGATCCATAGGCCCCAATCTCGACCAGTCCGGCTCTGGTGGTGAAGGCCTTCACCCCGAATCGTTGATGGTTGAGCAGCAGCGTTACTGCAGGGTTGAAATGGGCGCCACTGAAACGGCCCAGCAAATGGATCAAGAGGGCGAGACAGAGGCCAATGGAAACCGCTTGTTCAAAGCCGTTGAACTCAGTGCTGCTGAGCCGACCGACCGTGAAGGCCAAGAATCCCGTCCCGAAGGCCTCAAGGAGAGTTCTTTTCCAGAGCGGGATCACCATTGATTCAGCCGTCAGGGAATCAGAATCGACCACGCGAAGGCGGAACCGATCCCGATCCAAACCGCTGCCAAAAGCTGACGGTTGTGTTCACCGATCCAGCTCTGAAGCCCGCGGGAGATCGAGACCGCCGTCAGCAGGACGGCCCCCTGGGACAGCAGAAGGCCAAGCCCATAACCGAGCAGCGGAGTGGGCTCAGCACCAACGATGGTGCCCCCGAGCAGATAACCGTGCAGAGCGATTGCTGGGAGCAGGCTGATGACGGGCAGCTTCTCGAGAATCACAAGACCCTCCAGGACCAATGTCAGGGACACGGCCGCTTCGGCCCAAGGAGTCAACGACTCGGCGAGGGGAACAACCTGTGCGATGCCGCTGCCAAGCAAACCAACGGCCAGCAGCATCAGCATCCAACGCCGTGGCTGGGCCCAGCCCACGAGCGCAACAGCCACAAGAAACAACAGGTGGTCCGGTCCAAGCAGCGGGTGACCAATCCCACTGATCAAGCCCTGCGTCAGCGACAGCTGACCACCCTCAGGCATGCCGAATGGGTGATGAGCCAATGCTGGAGATGCAGCCAAAGCGAGGGTCAGACCCGCCAGCATCACTGAGCGGGCCGGTCGAAACAGTTGGCGTGAAATAGTCAAAAATCGATCCTCGTCGAACAAACTCGGCGGGCGTTCTGACTGACGATCAACCCGAAACGTCCGGTTTGAATCGCTTTACAGCTGCGGGACAGTGCCGGACTTTCACCGAACTTTCCCCGTTTCCTCCAGCAGCTGATCACCACTGGAACCGAGCACTTAGTTATAGCGAAGCCTGCTTGGCACCAAACCAATCGGGAACCTGCTCATAACGCGCAGCATTGCGGCTGTTTTCGCGGGCCTCCACCGACCAGCAGCAGCACCGCCCCCCATCACGCTCCAACAGCAACGCATTCGACCAGGCCCACACCAACTGAGCGGACGCCTCCATGCCGACGTTCTCCATCACCCTGAGATCCAAGGCTCCGAGCGCATCCAGGCGCTCCCACTCCGCCAAGAGCGGGTCATCGGCATTGACCAAAAACGTGTGATCAAATTGAGCACGGAGCTGTTGCTCAAGGGGACGCAGGCCGGAGAAATCCACGACAAAACCGCAGCCATCCAGCTCCGTCGCCATGAAATGCACCGTGAACGATCGCTCATAGCCGTGCACAAACCGGCAATGTCCGGGATGTCGCCATTGGCGATGGCAGCAGGGATAGCCCTCGAAGTGCTTGCTGCAGGTGTGTCCAGTGGGCGGGTCAATCACAGTGAAAGCGCGACGGTGGATGCAAAGGACACGGGGGAAGGACACGGTGGGCGGAGCACGCTGGGGGAGGATCAGGTCTGCGCCTGTGTGCCCCAAGGCCTGATGCAGCCCCTGAGTCCCGCCTTCATCGATCAACTCCGTTTTAACGAAGCAGGCCTAATTCCAGCCGTCGCACAGGACTGGCTGGATGGAGCCGTCCTGATGGTGGCGTGGATGAACCGAGAATCGATCGCAACCACCCTGGACTCTGGGGAAGCGCACTACTGGAGTCGATCACGCCAGGAGCTCTGGCACAAGGGCGCGACCAGCGGCCATCGACAGATCGTTCGCGGTGTTCGCTACGACTGCGATGCGGATGTGCTGCTGCTCAGCATCGAACAGACGGGTGATGTGGCCTGTCATACCGGAGCCCGCAGTTGCTTCTATGAAGACGGTGATGCACGCACCTCTGGAGGTCCCACAGCCCTCCAACCACCCACAGATGCCTGCACCGAACTCTCCAGGGTGATCGAACGACGTCGCGATCACCCAGAACCGGGCAGCTACACCAACAAGCTGCTCGACGGCGGCGACAACAGCATCCTCAAAAAAATCGGAGAGGAAGGCGCCGAATTCGTGATGGCCTGCAAAGACGACAACGCCGAGGAGATTGCCGGAGAAGCAGCGGATCTGATTTTCCACATGCAGGTCGCCCTCGCTCACCATGGGGTGAGTTGGCGACAGGTTCAGTCCGTGTTGGCCGCCCGACGTGGCGCACCAAGACGCGGCTGAGCGGGATCATCGGTTGGTTCAGCCAGATCACCGAACTGACTGGGTTGGGAGCGGATCCAGTCCAGGGTGGTCCGATCGGACACCGATGGGGTGAGCACCGGATCGCCCGTCTGGAACGGAGCCAGTGCATCTCCGTTGTTTGGACTGTGTCCCCAGAGACCAATGGCGTGCCCCAATTCATGGAGCGCTGTCGATTGCAAGGCTGTTGGCCTCTGGCCAGGCGAGATCAACACCTCGATGAAGGGCTCACGACGCAGACGCCCCGCCCGAGTGAGCTCCCGAATACTGAAATGGCTGCGCCCATTACTGGCGCGCCAGCCGGATGGCGTCTGACGCCGTGGGGGACGTCGGCGCCGGACAACGATCTGCGCCCTGGACGGATCATCGACACGCTGAATTGGAAGCAAGGATGACCAACTGGTGAGAGCGGCCTCAACCGCGAGCGACCAACGCTGGCTCCAACGGTCGGGAGGCGAGGGCAGGGGCTCGATCCACAGGCACCAATGCGATAAGGACGGGGCACCGAACGCAGTTGTGGCCAGACGACCGGAATACCCCGGACCAGCGTCTGCCGGTGCAGATCGTGATGGCCGCTGCAATCCGGTGGACTCGACCACACGAATGTCAGCGGCCGGGGGGCAGGGAAGCTCCACGCTCAGGCAGCCGGCAGGCCGACACCCCGGGCCATGAGTGTCGCCAGCAGGGGAATGGAGGCGAAGCCGACAAGTTCGACATTGATGATCCACGCCAAACGGCTGGCCAACCCCTCGCTGACCTGTGGCAACTCACCTTTACGCAGGGGAATGGCCCAAAGGATGTAGGTGATCGTGGGGTAAAGAGAGAGACCCCCCACGGAGAGGTAGAGGCCAACCTTCCACCAGAACAGAGGGTTTTGGGTGTAGAACTCTGACCCTTGGCCGAAGTGGATCACGCGGAAGATGCCGCTGACCAACAACGCCAGTGCTGCAATGCCATAAACGATGTCGGTGATCACCATCGCCGTGGCTTCGCCGCGATCGGGGTTGGGCTTGATCAACCGACGCTCCACCACCAGCGCTGCGAAACAGAGCATGAAGCTGACGTAATGAACGTATGCAACGCCAGCGCTTTTGGCGATGTCTGTGGTGAGCGCAACCGCCAACGGCATGACCGAAAACCAAGTGAAGGCCGTGACCCTAGCGGCTGGGTGGCCACAACTCAAACAAAACTCTCAAGGTTCAGGAAGAAAATATTAATCATGCACTAAAAATAAATTCCGCAGTCTTTATTACACCCCTAGGAAGAAAACACTTTGGTTCTAGCTTCAAAAGAGCGAATCAATTCTGATGGTGAGCTCTCTGAGTGCATTTCTCGGCGAAATTGGCCGCCACCAGCTGCTCACACCTGAGCAGGAATTAATGATGGGAAGGAAAGTGCAGGCCATGGTGGCCATCACCGACCGCTGCATGCTGGCCGGAGGCAGCGGGCCTGAGTGTATTTATACCGACGAAGAAAAGATCGTGATTCGCCGCGGTGAACGAGCGAAAAATCAGATGATCACCTCCAATCTCCGACTGGTGGTGAATCTCGCCAAGCGCTACCAGGGCAAAGGACTGGACCTCCTCGACCTGATCCAGGAAGGCACCCTGGGGCTCACCAGGGCCGTTGAGAAATATGACCCAACGCGAGGCCATCGCTTTTCAACCTATGCCTACTGGTGGATCCGCCAGGGGTTGAACAGGGCACTCTCGACACAGAGCCGGACCATTCGCATTCCCGTGAATGTGAATGAAAAACTCACCAAACTGCGCGCGGCCAAAGCACGACTCATGCAGCGCAACGGCCTGAGCCCCAGTGCTGAACAATTATCGGAACATATGGCCTTGTCCCTCTCCGAAGTGGAGGACTTGCTCGCCTGTGAATTGCGCAGCGTCACCGTCAGCTTGCAGGGCGTCGTCAAGTCCAAATCAGATCCGAGTGAGCTCGTGGATGTGCTTCCAAGCGATGAACTTCCACCGATGGAACGGGCGGAAATCGCCGAGCGTTCAGCATCGGTCTGGACCCTGCTCAACAAAGCGAATCTGACCCCAAAAGAACGCACCGTTGTAACGCTGCGCTTCGGCCTGGATGGCACCAACGAATGGAGAACCCTGGCGGAGGTGGCCCGGCACATGAACTGTTCTCGTGAATATTGCCGTCAGGTTGTGCAACGGGCACTGCGCAAACTCCGCAAAACTGGGATCCAAAGTGGTTTGGTGGAATCCAGTCACGGCTGACTGCCACACCACCGCTCGCTTTCTGCTCCGAATGGCCGCCTGGACCCCTGACTTTGAAAACGAACTGACCCAAGTTCTCAAAGATTGGCTGAAGCAGCAGGGCAAAACCCAAGCCGATCTCCGCCGCAGTCTCAGGGCAGTGTCCACACGGATGCCGTCGTTGCTGGAGGTGTTGGAACACGAGCACAAACAGGGGGGCCTGGCCGCTTTGGCCGCACGACTCTGTCGCGTCGAAGCGGAGTGGAGCCAGAGCCCCATGGACGATGCCGCCAAGGGAGAGGCCGTCGATCCCTTCGGCCAACTGGATCTGCTTCTCAAGGAAATCCGCCAGGACTCTCCCAACTAGGGCCCATCAGAGGCAAAGTGGGACGACCTCACTGAGAGTGCATGAATCCGGTCAAGCTGCTTCCCGGCCTTGGAGTGCTGCTGGGACTATCCGCCGGCATGCCAACCGCCGCCCTTGCCCAAAGTGAAGGCTGGATGCTCGGACCCGGTAGTCGTGTCGATCAATCCAGTGAAGTGGTCCCCACCAACTGCAGCACCGCGTCCGATGGGAGCATCACCTGCGATACGGAGCTGAAACCACGAACGACCGGTACACCTGCTCGTCCGTACTACAACCCCTTCAACGACTAACTCCGGTGAATCGCAAAAAGCCAAAAGGAGCCAACAGATTCCTGCGACTCGTGGATGGTGGCGAACGCGAGGTTGCGCGAATCCTCACCCTGATTACGGCGGTGGTGATCTCCGCAGCCTTGATTCAGCTGGTGATCTCTTTGGGGTCGAAGTTATTAACAGGATCAGAGGCCACCTGGTTAGGGGATGACCTGATCAAGGTCCTAGGTGATCTGCTCACGGTGCTGATCGCCCTGGAAGTGCTCCAGAACATCACCAGCTATCTTCGCCGCCACGTGGTGCAGATCGAACTGGTTCTGGTCACGGCACTGACCGCAGTGGCCCGAAAGGTGATCGTGCTGCCCTCCGGCGCCGAAAACAAACCGCAACTCCTGGTTGGTCTCGGCATTGCCGTGGTGTCCTTGTCAGCGGCCTACTGGCTGGTCAAACGAGCCAATGCAACGCCAACCAGAGTGTCCCTGGGTCTGGATCGGTCCGGACCACACGATGCAATCGATGGGGCTGCAAGTGAAGATGATCTCCGACACTGAGATCCACACCCTCAATCGAATCCTGATACTCAAGTGTGGCGCTGCCCTGTAGCACCATCACCCACTCGTGGGTTTCCTGATCGAACCAATCCTCCTCAGGGGTGCAATAGGCGTTGGAACGAATGAGGTCCAAAGACCAATTGGATCCCCCATGGAGTCGCAGCGACGTCTCCTGACCCGGCTCAGCACGTAGGGCCTCAAACACGTTGCCGTCTCGAGGCCCAGCGCGGTCGGGCTCCCCCCATCGTCGCCCAATCTCGAATCCCCAAGATCGGGCGAGACGCACCACTTGATTGTGGTTCGAGCACTCTGCGAGAGACTCCCGTCGTCCCGGCTGTGCCTCCAGGCTGCGCACCAGTTGCTGGAGCTGATCGACCTTGTCGAGAAAGCGGAGGAGATCCGATTCAGACATCGGCGGACCGACAACCAACTGCTGTGATCCTGGCCTTCGGTGGGCGCCGCGTCACCCCAGACGGCGGTGGCAGCTCCTGCAGAATGCCATCAGACCAGGGATCGGGCGATGGAACGGATGTACAAGCGGATCCATGCCATGGTGATCGTCCTGCTGCTTGGATTTGCTTTGCTTTCACCCGCTGGGGTGGACGCAGCAACCCTTCAGGCCTCAGCTGAAGGCGCTGCGATTTTCGAGCGCCATTGCGTTGGCTGCCATGTCAATGGAGGCAACATCGTTCGCCGCGGCAAAACACTCAAACTGGCGGCACTCGAACGCAATGATGTGGCCTCTCCTGAGGCGATCGCCGCCATTGCACGCGATGGCGTCGGTCGAATGAGCGGCTATGGCGACGTTCTCAATGATGGCGACGATCAGCGGGTCGCCGACTGGATCTGGCAACAAGCTCAGAACGCCTGGATCCAGGGATAAACCTCAATCTGAGTCCAGATTTTCTGCGTCCAATAGATATCGGCTTCCACCAGAGCCTGAACATCCTCACGGCTGTCGGCCTCAAAGATACCGAACACATGAGTACTGCCTTCGGTCGGCCCGAGGGTAATTAATCGTCCCGACTGTTTGAGCTCACTCAGACGACTGAGATGCTCATCACGGAACGGAGTGCGCTTTTCGAGCGCATCGTTGCAATACGTGCCCCAGAGGACAAAACGAGCCATTGATCGGCACTTGGCTGAGCGTCAGCGTACAAGTTGAAGGAGAAACTGCCGATGCGATCCCAGTCAATCAACCAGGATCAAAAGCAGGTCGAGCAAGCATCTCTGACCCTGCACAACGATTCAGTTGGCAGCCGCTCTGAGCTCACGACAGAACTGCTCCGCATCCTGCGCTTCCGAACCAGGCGATGCCGCAGCAATGCGCTTCACCAACGCACTGCCAACGATCGCACCATCAGCCCCCCAACCGCGGACCTGACGCACTTGATCGGCACCGGAGATCCCGAAGCCAACGGCAACGGGCACCGGCGACACCTGCTTCAAGCGTTTCACGAGTCCCTCCACACGGCTTTCCATGGCCACGCGCTCCCCGGTGACACCGGTCACACTCACCAGGTAAGTGAAACCACTGCTGCGTTCCGCAATGCGCACCATCCGATCCGACGGAGTCGTCGGTGCCACCAGCAGAACTAAATCAAGACCGTGCGCCGCCGCGATCGGTGCCAACCGTTCGGCTTCTTCCAAGGGCAGATCAGGAACCACCAGGCCAGCGGCACCCGCCTCAGCCGCCTGCTGACAGAACATCTCCATGCCAACGTTAAGCAATGGATTGCTGTAGGTGAACAGAATCACCGGAATGGTGAGCTGGTCTTTCAACGACCCCAGCATCGACAAAACGGAGCCCGGGGTTGTCCCCGAAGCCAATGCTCTGGAGGCTGCCGCTTGAATCACCGGACCGTCGGCCAGGGGATCGCTATAGGGCATTCCCAGCTCAACCATGTCAGCCCCGGCCCGTTGAAGCCCCAACAGGATCTGAGCTGTCTTGTCCAGATCGGGATCACCTGCCATCAGAAAAGGCATCAGAGCGAGTTTTCCCTCTCGGCTGAGCTGCTCAAAGCGCTGGCCGATCACTGAGTTGCGCCCTGCTGTCGTGGTCATGGTGTCTGCCATTGGATCCGATGGGAGGCCTGCAACTGCCGTCAAACGCCTAGAGACTATGAGTCAGCGGTCGACTGATCAGGCTTGATGCCGATCTTTTTCAGCAGTGCCTGCTGCTCTTCTTCGGGAAGAGAATCGAAACGAGCTTCCAGATCCTCGACCGCTTTGACGTCATAAACACCCCGGTAACGGCGGCGTTGCTCCATGTAGGTCATCCGACCGGTCACCACTCGGAACAGATACGACCCCGTCCAGATCATCACGATCAGGACCAGAACAGCTTGGGCGGCAATGCCTGCTGAGAACCCCTCAAAGCCAGCCGCATCAAAGGCCACATAGCCGACGCCACCCAGGACGAGCACGGCAAGCCCGACCAGCAAAACCTTCGCTCGAGTCAAGTCAGACCTCTCCCTGCCCGCTCAGGCGGAAATTCAGGAAGGGAGCGAACACGATCATCCCCGGGAAGAACAGAAACACCATGCCGTAGATGACCAGCCGCTCCAGCTTGCCCATGTGGTGCCAGCGCTTGTTCATCCAGGCGAAGAGCGCCAAGGGAACGACAACGAGATACAGACCACCCAGTGCGCCGTAGGCCAGCAGAACCAGCAACGTCTCCTGAGATATCAAATTGAGCAGAGACTGGGGATCCACGGTCGTCGGCAAGTTGATGGAAATCTAGAATGAAGTCGCGGGGGCATGGCGGAATCGGTAGACGCACCGGATTTAAAATCCGTTGGCACGCAAGTGCTGTGGGGGTTCAAGTCCCCCTGCCCCCATCCGAGCTCACTCCGACAGCAGGGCCGAGAGTCGTTTGCGGAAATCTCCCTTGGGCATTCCGCCCTTCAGTTCGCCATGGATGGCGAACTCACCCTCGGGATCGGTCACCAGCAGATAGGTGGGCCAGCCCATGCCCTCCTTGTTCGGATACTGCTTCAGCAGGATCTTGCGGTATTTGCGGTAAGCCTCCGTGTCCTGAAGCATCACAGACACAAACTCACAGCCGAGCTCCTGGGCCACAGCACTGTCGTAATGGGACATGCGGTGGCAGGTGCCGCAATCCTCCGAACTGAACTTGATCACATGCATGGCTGACCTGATCCCAGTGCTTCGACGCTAGCGACAGCAGTCCGCTCAGAGATCCCGAACGACTCGCCAGGGAAGGTGTTCGCCAGCATGGAAAGGCACAAGGCCGTCGATGCGATCGGGCACCTCAACGGGCACACGTTCGAGGGTGATCTCATGGCTGTTCACAGGCAGGCCATAGAACGCGGGGCCATGGCGAGAGGCAAACCCCTCGAGCTGATCCAGCGCTCCTTCGTCATCGAACACCTGTGCATAACTCTCGATGGCATAGGGCGCGTTGAAGATGCCAGCGCAGCCGCAGGAGGTCTCCTTGCCCTCGCGGGGGTGGGGAGCGGAATCCGTGCCGAGGAAAAAGCGTGCGTCACCACTGGTGGCAGCCCGGCGCAAGGCCAGACGATGCCGTTCCCGTTTAATCACAGGGAGGCAGTAGAAGTCGCTGCGCAATCCACCGAGGAACATCGCGTTGCGATTGATCTGCAAGTGGTGCGGTGTGATTGTGGCCGCGAGATTGCGATCTGCGGAACCGACGAAGTCAACCGCCTGTTCTGTAGTGATGTGTTCGAGAACGATGCGCAGCTCGGGATGACGTTCTCTCAAGGGTCTGAGATGACGCTCAATGAAGACCGCTTCACGATCGAAAACATCCACATCGGCATCGGTCACCTCCCCATGGATCAGCAGGGGCATGCCGATGCGCGCCATGCAGGTGAAGACCGCATCGATCCCATCCAGGCTGGTCACGCCAGCCGCTGAGTTGGTCGTCGCATTGGCCGGATAGAGCTTGGCCGCGGTGAAGACCCCGTCAGCAAAGCCCTGCTCCAGTTCCTCAGGCGCAATGTGATCGGTGAGATAAGCCGTCATCAGCGGCTCAAACGTCAAACCGTCCGGACAGGCCGCCTGGATGCGCTTGCGGTAGGCCATCGCTGCATCCACCGAAGTGATCGGCGGACGCAGATTGGGCATCACAATCGCCCTGGCAAACGACCGGGCCGTATGGGGGATCACCCGGGCCAACATCGTGTCGTCCCGGAGATGAACGTGCCAATCGTCCGGAGCGATCAGCGTGAGGCGATCAGGCATTGGCAGGAGTCAGAGCGACGGCACGTTGCAGTGCCTCAAAACGATCGCTGGTGATGTGTTGCTCAGGCAGCCGCTCGAGCAGCTTCATCTTGCGCAGGCGACTTTCGGTGCTGCCGGACGCTCCCACCATGAAAACATCGCGACCCACCTCCAGTGCTTCCTTGACGGCATTTTCCAACGCAATCGCAGCGGTGACACCCAGGTGGGACACCTCTGATAAGTCGAACACCACGGTCTGACAGTTGCCGATCGCGTTGTGTTCACGGGCGATGGCCTTGGCAACCCCGAAGATCATCGGACCGGCCAACTGGAACAGCAACACCCGGCCACCGGCCTGATCAAGCAACTCCTGCTCAGCAGAAGAAAGCTCAACGTCGTCATCGGTGGTGCTGATGGTTTTGACGCCGCGCGACTGCAGGGCACTCATCCGATCAATGGTGAGCACATTGGCCACAAACACACCAATGCCGACCGCCGCGATCAGATCGACCAACACCGTCAGCAGAATCACGCCATAGGTGATCACTGCAGCCTTCATCGACAGGTGATGGGCGCGTTTCAGGAACTCCCAGTCGATGATGTCGAGGCCAACCTTGATGGCAATGCCGGCAAGCACAGCCAGGGGGATGCTCGAAGCCAAGGGAGCCGCGAGCAGCACCACCAACATCAAGACAACAGCACGGATGACACCGGACAGCGCGCTGCGACCACCGGATTGGATGTTCACAACGGTGCCCATGGTGGCTCCTGCTCCGGGGAGACCACCGAACAAGCCCGACATCATGTTGGCCAGGCCCTGACCGATCAATTCTTTGTTGGAGTCGTGTTCAGTGCGGGTGAGGCTGTCCGCAACAACGGAGGTGAGCAAGGCATCGATGCAACCGAGCATGCCGAGAACGGCAGCATCCACAATCACTAAGCGCAGCTGACCGCCGGACAGCAGGACACCGAAGCCGTCGAGATTTGGAGTGGGGAACTGGGCAGCGAATTCGGGAATGGTGCGCAGCTCAGCCGAGGAGAACACCGTGAGCGACAAAATCGTTCCGGCCACCAGGGCAAGCAGCTGAGGCGGACAGACTTTTTTCAATGCCGATGGCGTGCACCACAGGATGGCCAGGGTGATCAGCGCCAGAAGCAGCTCGAGAGGCCGTGTGCCCTGAACCAAGGCAGGCAGTTGCGTGATCGTGGCAATGACCCCACCCTTTGGCGTGGCCTGGCCCAGAAACGGCCCCAGCTGAAGCAGAACCAGAATGATGCCGATGCCGGACATGAAGCCCGAGATCACCGTGTAGGGCATCATCGTCACGTAGCGACCCAGCCTGAACAGACCGAACAGGATCTGGAAAACGCCGGCCAGAATTCCAACGGCAAAGGCCATTGCCAAAGCCGTTTCCGGATCCGGAGCTGTGGCGGTCAGGCTGATGATCACGGAGGTGAACACCACGGTCATGGGACCGGTGGGTTCAGAGATCAACGTCGGCGTGCCACCGAACAAAGACGCGACCAAACCGATGATCACGGCCCCCCAGAGACCGGCAGCAGCGCCGGCACCTGAGGCAATACCAAAGGCCAGAGCCATTGGCAGGGCAATCACCGCGGCGGTCAATCCCCCGAAGGCATCGCCCCGAAGGTTGTTGGCACTGATGCGATTCAGCAAGGGGAGTTTTTCGCTTGCGACGTTGAACCTTAGGTCGATTCACGACCAAGCAGAATCCCTTCAATCCCATGGGCCGTTATGCCTGACTTTCTGAGGGCCTCGATCGAGGTTCTGCTGGGCATCGCGCTGCTGTTTGGAGGTGGGGAGGTCTTTGTGCAGGGGTCCGTCGCCCTGGCGGTGATCTTTGGCATTCCTCAGCTGGTGATTGGACTCACCGTCGTCTCGCTGGGAACAAGTGCTCCTGAGCTGTTCGTCAGCCTGAGCTCCATCCTTCAAGGGGCAGATGCACTGGCGGTCAGCAATGCCATTGGCAGCAACATCTTCAACGTGCTGGTGGTGCTCGGCTGCAGCGCCTTGATCCTTCCCCTACGGGTGGAAAGTCGCCTGGTCAGACGGGATGTCCCCCTGATGATTGCGATTTCAGCAGCGGTCTGGGGCATGGCCTCCGCGGGACGGCTGACCTGGCAAGCCGGCATCGCCTTGCTGCTGGCACTGGTGATCAACACCATCTGGGAGATCAGGACAGCCCGTGAAGAGCCGATCGACAGTGAACGTGCTGAACCGGATGTGGATGACACCGCCGGGGAAGGTGGCTGGCTTCTGGCGGTGTTCAAATTGCTGGGTGGGATCGCTGTGCTGACCTTGGGGTCGCGCGTGCTGGTTAGCGGCGCGACAACGGCGGCAGCCTTCCTGGGCGTCAGTCAAGCGGTGATTGGGCTCACCATCGTTGCGGCGGGGACATCCATGCCGGAACTGATCACCTCTCTTGTGGCCGCACTGCGCGGCAAAACCGATCTGGCAATCGGCAATGTGGTCGGCAGCTGTCTGCTGAACCTGATGATGGTTCTTGGTGGTGGCGCGATCGCTGCGGCAGGACGCGGACTTGATGTCAGCCCGGAACTGATTTCAGAGGATCTGCCGGTCATGCTGCTCACCAGCCTCGCCTGTCTCCCGATTTTCTGGACGAAAGGACGCATCTCCCGACTGGAGGGAGGCTTGCTGCTCGGCCTTTACATCCTTTACATCACGGACAATGTTTTACCGCGGACAACATTGTCATCTTGGGCCGACGAATTCAGGCTTGTCATGCTCTGCCTGGTGCTGCCCATCGTGATGATTTTGATCATCACCCAGGCCGTGATGTACTGGCGTTCAACCAAGCGGAATGATTCCGCCATGGAAACCTGACGATTGGCTTAACGGTCAGACAGCCCGATGCAGAGGGGGATGACAGCGAGCGTTGCGCTCAATGACCTGCCGAAGTCGTTGGCAATCCAGGCACAAGCATGGGGAATCATCGTGAATGCTGGTGTGCAGCTTCAATCGCGTCGCTTGTTGTTGTATGGCAGCCATGCTGAATGCATCTCACTGAGCCCGTTATCACGCGCGGACGATGATCACGCCGCCCTACGCCCTCGCTTAGTGATTGTTTGACACATCAAGTCATGGTGACGAATTCTTCGGCCACGGTGGGATGCAACGCCATCGTGCGATCGAACTCAGCTTTTGTTGCGCCCATCGTCACGGCAACAGCAGCCATCTGAATGATTTCCGCCGCATGGGCACCCACCATGTGGCACCCAAGCACCCGCTCGCTCTCCCGCTCCAGCACCAGTTTGAGCAGGCAGCGCGGGCCCGTCGCCGGAAGCGCCCGGTCCATCGAGCGGAACTTGGCACGATGAACCGTGATCGCCTCCTTGCCATGGCGTTTGATCGCTTCGTCCTCAGAGAGGCCGATGCTGGCAAGTTCCGGGGTACTGAAGACAGCCATCGCCACGAGCTCGTGATCGACCCGACGCTCCAGGCCAGCGAACAGACGATCGGCGAGGGCACGCCCTTCATCGATGGCCACCGGGGTGAGGTTGACCCGATCGGTGACATCACCAACGGCATAGATCTCAGGGACGGATGTGACCTGGTCGTCATCCACCACAATCCGCCCCTGGTCGACGCGAACCCCAGCGGCCTCTAAGCCAAGGTCGTTGAGCCACGGATGGCGCCCTGTGGCCATCAACACCCCGCCGCATTGCACGAGCTCGCCGCCATCGAGCACAGCGGTGAGCTCGCCGGGAACACCCTGAATCGCCGTGACCTGCTGCTCAAAGCGCACCGTGATCCCCGCCTCGCGCATGCCATCCAGCACCGCATCGGCCAGTTCGGCATCAAAGCCGCGCAACAGACGAGGACCGCGGACCACCTGTGTGACGGCGACGCCAAGCCCCTGAAGAATGCATGCGAATTCACAGGCAATGAAGCCCGCTCCCACCACCACCACGGCCTCGGGGTAGGTCTGCTGGAGAAACATGTCGTCGCTGACCCAGGCCAGCTCGACACCTGGAATGTCCAGGCGATTGGGCTGTCCGCCAACAGCGATCAAGATCCGTTTGGCCTGGAGCTCCTGGATCAACTCACCCCCACGGGTTTCCGACACCCCCACGGCGTGGGGGCCCGTGAGACGTCCCCAGCCACGAACCAGCTGCACACCGGCGCGCTCGAGGAAACCGAGATGGAGGACATTCAGTCGGTCAACCTCCTGCCGCACCCGCTCCAGCAGAGCGGCGACGTCGGAGCTAATACCGTCGATCCGCAGGCCATAGGCCGCTGCATCACGCAGCTGGTCACGGGCCTGTGCCCCGTAGACCAACAGCTTTTTGGGCACACAACCCCGGATCACACAGGTGCCTCCCACCCGATCGCCTTCCACCAGGGCCACCGATGCTCCGTGCCGGGCCGCGCGCTTCGCCGCGGCCAGACCGCCCGAACCCGCTCCAATCACCACCAGATCCAATGTCGGGCTCACGTCAGCCACCAGAGCGATACCAATCTCCGTCATTCTCCCGATCGATCGATGCAGAACGCGATTCGGGAGACTGGTTCAGGGCAATGACGGAAAGCACGGGCTTTTCCAGAACGAGACAGTTATGGTCGCTACAGAAGTTGTTTGAAGTCCCATAGATCTCCCGCCCACTCTCCCTGACTGGTCTCTGAAGAATGAAAAAACAACAGCCAGCTCGTTCACACCTACCTGAGCCATCTGATCTACAGCGAGCTCAGCGGAGAGAGATCGTTTTGATGATCACCTCCGAGGACATGACCCATCGGCTCGGTCAGCTGCAACGGGAAGGACGCTTCGCGGATCGCCAAGCGCTACTGGACGAACTTGGCGACTGGCAAAACTACGGTGTCGATGATCTGGCCTCAATCCTGCATGCGCCTTACGTCGGCCGCGACTGAAAGGGCTTGGGATCTTGATCGAAGCGATGATTCACAGGGATCGGAGCACCCTGAGCTGAACCATCGCATCGGGCGGTTGCTTCAAGGGCCTGACGCAGCAACCGGGCAGCCATCAACGGCATATCCCTTGGCACTGAAATCCGATCACGTAAGTAGCGCAATCCAGCGGCACTTCCTGATGCTGGTAAGCAAATTTGCTGAGTGATCAATGTGGTCAATGCAGCCCGCAACGGTTGATCGAAGCCGGATGCTCCCAACGGATGAACCGCCAGAAGTCTGCTCCGATGTTTGAGCACACGACTCAAGGCGATCCGTCCCATCAGAGCCTCATCTTCAGCGGAGGAAGGCCAACGGGTTTCGTCGTCGACCAGACCCTGTCCCTGATCAATCGTCTCGGCCAGAACAGCAGCCATCGGATCGTCATCAGGCCAACAACCGCCCATCTGCGGTGGCAAGTCATGGGCATGGGTATGGAAATCACTCTGGGTACCGCGGTAGGTCTCCAAGGCTTCAAGGGCGCAAAACCAGCGATCGATGGCGGGGTGCTCCTGCCGCAACCGATAGCCCTTGTAGTAAGCGAGCGACGCATTCATCCGCTCCAGATACGGCACAAAAATCAGATCAACGCCACTGGGGCCGTCGGAGGCGAGCCAGGGTGAGGCCGTCATCGACAAGGCCTGCTCCACGCGCTGGGCGATCGCACGGAACTGCTCGCGGGCCTGGCGTTGCTGCCGGGCATTCAGACCAGGGGAACACAGCCAGAGGCACCAGGCACGGAACAACAGCCGTTCCAACTGACGATTCGCCAGGGCCTGGTCGGACTCCAGCGACATCCCCAGCGGTCCGAAGCGGCGCTCCAACGCCAGCAGGATCACATCGCTTTCCGTGATCAGCTCACCATCAAGCTCCAGGGCCGGGAGCATCCCCGATGGCACCTGAGCGAGATACCAGGGCTCCTTGGCGCCATAACAGCGCATCGTGACCTTGCGAATGCGGTAAGGGATCCGCTTGAACTCGAGCCAAAGCCAGATTTTTTGGCAATAGGGACACCACGCGTGAAGGTCGCGGTAGAGCGTCACGCGGATGGCACTCTCCGGGTGACCGAACAGGCGCAACTCAGCCTGGGCATTGGTGGGGCCGTTGACACGATCCGGCTCGGGCACGGCATGCTCCGCCAGCTGCTCCCAGGAGAGGACCTCCGCCATGTTCGTTCCCAGGCAACTTCGGCCATAGTGGCGAGCCGCTGCTTAGTGGTGTGTGTCCCGGCCTCACCCCGCTTACACCCCCATCCCCAAGGCAGGCTCCGACAGCACGCTGTTCAAGCTGCCGATTTCAGCGCTGCATCCGACCCAATGGAGTGTCGGGTTTGCTGAGATTTGGGCTCGCCAAAGCGATTTCGCCAAGGAAAGCGAACAGCAGCATCTGAGCTACCTGCGTCGCAAACCCGTGCCGGTGGTGAAGGACGGCAACGGCACGTTCTGGATGTTGGACCGCCATCACCGCTTGCGAGCCCTGCTCGAGCAAAACCCGGCCGCAACCACCTGGGCCTATCTGATCGAGGACCGCTCCCACTCCAGCGCAGCCGAGCTGTTGGCTTTTTTGCAAGAACAGGGCTGGCTGTATCTGATCGATGGCCGTGGCAACGGCCCACATCAACCCAGAGAGCTACCGACATCGCTGATGGAGCTGGATGACGACCCCTATCGCTCGCTGGTCTGGAAGCTCAAGAAAGAAGGGCTGATTACACCTCAACCCCAGATCCCATATCACGAATTCCGCTGGGGGGCATGGTTGCGGCGGCGGCCACTACCTCCCTTCAGCTCACGGGCCCTTGAGCCTGCCCTGCCCCCGGCCCGACGCCTGGTCCGATCCTGTGCCGCTGCCGAGATGCCGGGTTGGCGTGGCGCCAAACCCGACGACGCCTAGGACACACCCACCGGCTGAAACGCCTAGCCCTTGCGACGGGAGTCGATCTGCAGCAGATCCTTGACTTTCTGCACCTGGCTGGCGAGCTGCGGGTCATTGGCAAGCCGCTTCTCGACCTGATCGATGGCATACATCACGGTGGTGTGGTCCTTGCCGCCGAAGGTTTCCCCAATCCGGGGCAAGCTCAGATCGGTGCCCTGACGCATCAAATACATCCCCACCTGGCGGGCCTGGCTCACCGCGCGACGGCGGGTGCTGCTGCACATCTCCTCGGCCGTCACGGCGAACACCTCCGAGACCTTGTCGATCACCTGCTGGGGCGTGACCTCCACACCCTGACCCGTGGGATCAAGCATCGGAGCGACCGACTCAACGGTCATCGGCAATCCCGTAATCGATGCGAAGGCGACCGCACGGGTCAGAGCTCCCTCCAATTCACGGATGTTTGAAGTGAAGCGACCCGCGATGTAATGAATCAGATCCCGGGGCAAGGCCATCCGCTCGTGCTCCGCCTTCTTTTGCAGGATCGCCATGCGTGTTTCCAGATCTGGAGCCTGGATATCCGCAATCAGGCCCATCTGAAAGCGCGAGATCAGTCGTTGCTGCAACCGGGGGATCTGACTGGGAGGACGGTCACTGGCAATCACCACCTGACGACCAGCCTCATGGAGGGCGTTGAAGGTATGGAAAAACTCTTCCTGGGTGTACTCCTTGCCTTCGATGAACTGAATATCGTCCACCAGGATCAGATCCGTGGCCCTGTAGCGATCCCGGAACGCCTGCATTCCGTCTTTGCGGATGGCCTGAATCAGGTCGTTCGTAAACGTTTCGGTGGAGACATAAGCCACCCGGGCATCCGGATCGATTTCCAGCCGGTAATGACCGATCGCCTGCATCAGGTGGGTCTTGCCGAGGCCCACCCCACCGCAAATGAACAGCGGGTTGAATTCCCGACCGGGTGCTTCAGCCACCGCCAAGGCCGCCGCATGGGCCATCCGGCTGTTCGGACCCACCACGAAACGGCTGAACACATATCGCGGGTTCAGTCCCGGCAAATAACGGCGGGGCTTACCCGCGGGGGCGGCTGGTTGAGACGGCGGAGCAATCGGAGCGTCCAGATCCTCACCGCCGCCTGCATCGGCAGCGGGCATGGCGGTATCGGCGAGAACCGTCACCTGGACGGGCTGCCCGCAGACACTGCTGGCCATTTCAGCGATCGTTGGCAGCAGCTGCTCGCGCAAACGGATGCTGGCAAACGGGTTCGGAGCCAGCAGCTTCAGCTCACCATCAGCAAATCCGCTGCAACCGGTGGGGCGGATGAAGGTCTCAAAAGTTGGTTTGCTCAGCGTGGCCTGCAGGGCCTGCTGAACCTCACTCCAAAGCTCTTCTCCCGTCTTCACCAATACCGCCAGAGAGCTTGAGGTTCGAATCTACGCATGCCAGGCGGTTTGATCAGCCTTAAATGAGACAGGAACATGGAAGCCGGAATGCAACGGTCGCTGCACTGGATCGCGCTTGCGCTGGTCGGAACCACAGTCACCGGCTGTGATTTGTCGAAACTGCCCCTGGGTCGACAGCCGAGGGAGACCACGGTCACCCCACCACCCGTGGTGAGCGACCAACCCCGAACCGCACCGCTGCAGCCCGGCGAGAACGTGATCGTGAAAGCGGTGAATCGGGTCGGCCCCGCCGTGGTGCGGATCGACACCGTCAAACAGGTGACTAACCCGTTGGGCGGCATGTTCGGCTTGGGGCCGTCCACCAGCCGTCAGCAAGGTCAGGGCTCCGGCTTCATCACCCGCGCCAACGGGCTGATCTTCACCAATGAGCATGTGGTCCGAGGTGCGGATCAGGTGAAGGTGACCCTCCCGGATGGTCGCAGCTTCAACGGCAAGGTTCTGGGGGGTGACCCCATGACCGACGTCGCCGTGGTGAAGGTTGTGGCGGACAATCTGCCCGTGGCCGCCCTCGGTGATTCCAACAGCTTGCAGGCCGGAGAATGGGCGATCGCCATCGGCAATCCCTTCGGACTCAACAACACCGTGACCGCGGGCATCATCAGCGCGGTGGGCCGGACCAATGCCATCGGTGACGGCCAACGGGTGCCCTACATCCAAACCGATGCTGCGGTGAATCCCGGCAACAGCGGCGGTCCGCTGATCAATGCTGCCGGCCAGGTGATCGGGATGAACACCGCCATTCGCCAGGCCCCTGGGGCAGGTCTCAGCTTCGCCGTGCCGATCAACCTGGCGAAGCGCATCGCCCAGCAGATCGTGAGCACTGGGCAGGCATCCCATCCCTTCATCGGTGTCGAGCTGCGCAGCCTTACGCCACAGCTGGCCCGCGAAATCAATGCCACCACCACGCAATGCCGTGTTCCTGAGGTGAATGGCGTGCTGGTGGTGAATGTGGTTCCGAACACTCCAGCCAGTGAGGCCGGCATCCGCCAATGCGACCTCATCACCAACGTCAACGGCACCGCCGTGAACAACCCCTCAGATGTGCAGCTGGCTGTCGATCGCGGTCAGGTCGGTCAGCCGATGCCGATCACGATCGAACGTGATGGAACCGCGAACGTGCTGTCGGTCCGTCCCCGCGAAATGCCAAACCGCGGTTGAGATGAGCGCCCCTCCGGTCCTGACCGTGATGGCCCGATGGCCCGCCGCTGGACGCTGCAAACGGCGCCTCAGCGGTGATCTGAGCCGCACCCTGTCCTTAGCCACGGCCGGCGATCGCGCCGCTCGGATCCAACGACGTCTCTGCGCCCACACCCTGGCGGTCTGCCGTGAGCTGCAGGCCAAGGGACACATCCAGTTGCAGCTTGCCGTGAGCGGATTAGGCCCCCGGCGAGCCCAACGCTGGGGTCAGACCCTCGGAGCCTCCACCACGGTGCTGCAGGGGCAAGGCTCCCTGGGTTGTCGCCTGCGTCGTCAGACGCTTCGCACCCACCGTGGTCAACGCGGAGGGGGGCAACTGATGATCGGTACCGATCTCCCCGGTCTGAGCTGCCATGCTCTGATCGAGGCCATCGAGATGCTCAAGGGGAAGGATGTGGTGCTTGGCCCTGCCAGCGATGGTGGCTACTGGCTGATCGGACTGGGCCAAGCGGTGCTCAACCATCCCGAGCTCTGGCCGTTCAGCGGGATTCCATGGGGCGGTGAGTCGGTGCTGGCGACGACGCTGCAGTGCTGCAGCCAAGCCGAACTCAGCACAGGCCTGCTGTGCGAACAGCAGGACATCGACCATCTCCGTGATCTCAAGCCTTGGCTCGCGCTCTGAACGGTTGATGGACATTGAGCTGAGTGTTTTGATCCCAACCCGGCAGGAGGCCGCAAGCCTTCCCCTCCTGCTGGCAGATCTGCAGACGTGGTCAGGGGAGCTGGACATCCTGATCGCCGATGCTGGAAGCAGCGACGCCACCATCGACGCCGCCACACTCGCCGGCGCCACCGTTCTGCGCTGTCCGACACCGGGGCGCGGCCAACAGCTGCGCTGGGCCCTGGAGCGAGCACAGAGCCCCTGGCTGCTCATCCTGCATGCCGATAGTCGCCTACCCACCACCTGGGCGCAGGCTGTTCACAACACCATCACCACCCCGACATCCGCAGACCAGGCCTTTTATTTCGACCTACGCATTGATGGCGATCAACCGCTGCTGCGGCTGGTGGAACTGGCGGTGCACTGGCGCTGCCGCCATCGTCAGGAGCCCTATGGCGATCAGGGACTTCTGATCCACCGGGAGCTGTACGAGCGGAGCGGTGGTTACAGCCCCATTCCACTGATGGAAGACCTGGAGCTCATCCGACGCCTGAAGCGGATCGCGCAGGTGCGATCCCTGAACCAATCGATTCACACCAGTGGCCGTCGCTGGGAGCGCGATGGTGTGCTGCAACGCAGCTGGAGCAATGCCCAACTGCGGCGGCGCTGGCTGCGGGGGGAACCCCCGGAGCAGTTGATCGCCAGCTATGACACGCCGCGATAACCAGCCGTTCAGCTGGCGTACCAGAAGGCACAGCGGTGACCCTGGGGCTCTAATTCCCAGCCTTGACGCTGATAAAAACTGACCACACCAGGGTCAGCGAACAAACTCACCCGCTCGGTTCCCTGATCAGCCAAGACATCCAGCACGTAGGTCATCAGATGACGACCCAGGCCATTGCCTTGATACAGGGGATGGACCGCAACATCCCAGACGGTGGCCTCCAGAATCCCATCGCCCGTGCAACGCGCGAAGCCGACAAGGCGGGGAATCCGAGGGTCATGGCGCCACAACCCCACGGTGAGCAGGCTGTGCTGCAGGGCTTTACGCACGCGCCGCACCGGGCGGCGACTCCAGCCGACAGCTTCCAGCAGCTGCTCGAGCTCCACAAGATCAAAGGGATGGGTCTGGCTGAACACCAGACGAATCTGATCATTGCTGCACGGACAAAGACGAGCGTCCTGTCCGTATTGCTCAAGGAACGACGTCTCGGGAATCGGCAGCGTGGAGGAGAGCATCACAGCTTGGCCAGGCCCCGTTCCTGCAAATCGGCCAACTGCGCATAGAGCCCACCGCAGGCACGAAGCTCATGGTGGGTGCCCTGCTCAATCAACTCACCACGGCGCAGCACAAGAATCCGATCGGACGCCTCCACGGTCGCCAGACGGTGGGCGATGACCACCGCGGTGTGTTTCTGCAGCAGACGATCGAGATCCCGTTGCAACGTCGCCTCCGTTGAGGGATCCATGAAGGCGGTGGCCTCATCCATCACCAGCACCGTGGGGTTGCGGATGGCCACACGCGCCACGGCCAGCAATTGGCGTTCACCGGAGGAGAGGTTGCCGCCGCGTTCCCGCAGGACGGTCTGCAAACCCTGAGGCAAGCGCTCGAGCAGACCATCCAGTCCCAGTTCCGAACAGACATCCTGCAGACGCTGATCACTGATCGGACGATTCAAACGGAGGTTGTCGGCGACATTCCCGCTGAACAAAAAGGTGTCCTGCAGGACCACGCCCAGTTGCTGACGCAAATCGGCGATGGGAATCGAGCGAATATCACGACCGTCCAGAAGAATGCGGCCGGACTGGGGTTCATAGAGCCGGCACAGCAAACGAATCACCGTGGATTTCCCGGACCCCGTGGGGCCGACCAAAGCGACGTGCTCGCCAGGCGCGATCCGGAAGGAGAGGTTGCGCAGGATCGGCTCATCGGGGCGATAGCTGAAGCTGACATTCTCAAAAATGACCTCACCCAATCCACTGCCATCCAAAGCACGGGCATCAGGGGATTCGATGATCTCCAGGGGCTGCTCGAGGAGTTCACCGATGCGCTCAACCGCAGTCAGACCGCCCTGGATCTGGGTGAAGCGTTCCGCCAACTGGCGCAAGGGGTCGAACAGGCGTTGGGAATAAAGAATGAAGGTCGTGAGAACGCCAAGACCCATCGCACCACTGGTCACCATCCAGCCCCCGACGGCGAGGACCGTGGCCACCGCTCCGAGGGCGACCCATTCCAGAAAAGCCGAGATGCTGCTGTCGAAAAAGATGGTTCCGTTGACGGCTTTGCGATAGGCCGAGCCCGTGCGGGCGAAACGGGCCCCATTGACCTGCTCACGGCGGAACATCTGCACCACCTCCAAACCCTGGAGGTTTTCCTGAAAATCAGCATTGAGCTGAGAGAGCTCCTCCCGCACGCGGTAGTTGGCCTTGCGATAGCGCCGCTGCAACCAGATCACGACAGCTGTGACCGGAAGCTGCGTGCAGAGCAACAGCAGTCCAAGCCTCCATTCGATCAACAGCATCGTGGTGGCGATCACCAACAGGCTGACCAAATCTCCGAGGACACCAACGGCGCCACTGCCGAAGACCTCAGCCAAGGCATCCACATCACTGGTGAGGCGGGTGAGCAGCTTGCCCACGGGCATACCGTCATGGAACCGCAGCGAAAGCGAAAGGGAATGGGAAAAGAGGTCATCACGGATTCGAGCCGTGAGCCGTTGCCCGATCGCCTGAATGTTGAAAGTCTGAAGGCCCTGAAAGGCCAGCCGGAGCAGAACGGACGCCAACAACAATCCGACCAGTAATCGGATGGCCGCTGGCGTCGACAACGACGCCAGCCAGGGCAAGCTCGCTTCGCCTCTGAGCACGCTGATCGCCTGACCCACGAGCAACGGTTGGATCGCCCCAGCCAGGGCCACAGGAATCAGCAGCGTCAGGGTGAGCAGCAGGCGTCGGCGATCGCGACTCAGGTACTGACCAAGACGCCGGACACGACGCCAATCACCCAGGACAGACATCAGGCCACCTCAGCGGCGATGACAGAGGCCTGCCGCATGGCATCCACGATGTCGCGCAACTCACCCTGATCCAGGCGCATGGCCAACGGATGGCCAACCAACCTTGCGGTGGAGTGAAACAGATCCTCAATGGCAATCAAACCGTTTTCCCGAAGTGTGCGGCCGGTCGCCACAAGATCCACGATCGCTTCCGACATCCCGGTAATTGGCCCCAATTCCACGGAGCCATTGAGATGAACAAGCTCAACCGGCAGGTCGAGGGCATTGAAATATTGCCTGGCGCAGTGGGTGAACTTGCTGGCCACACGGCAGTGGGGCGGAAGATCCGCGGCACGGGTGTAACCGCTGGTCTCCTTCACAGCGACAGACATGCGGCAGCCCCCGAAACCAAGGTCCACCAGCTGTGCCACGGGCAGTTGGTGCTCGCTGAGCACGTCGTAACCGACCACCCCAAGCTGAGCCTGTCCATAGGCCACGTAGGTGGGAACGTCACCATTGCGCACCAACAGGGCCCGGGCACGACCGCAGGGGGTCGGCAGCATCAGCTGACGGTTGTTCTTGTCCAGAACGGCGGAAAAATCCAGACCTGCTGCAGCAAAGCGGGCCACGGAATCCTTGAGCAGCGCTCCTTTCGCCAACGCAACGGTGATCATGGGTCCAGCGTTGACCAGGAAACCAGGCAGGACTTTAACGATGAACTCCACACTTCACGCCCTGCCGGTGCTTCAGGACAACGTGGTCTGGGTGTGGACCCGCGGCCAGGAGGCGGTCGTCGTGGACCCTGCCGTTGCATCTCCCGTGCAGGACTGGCTGACGTCGCGGGGTCTCGAACTCAAAGCCGTACTGCAAACCCACCACCATCCCGATCACATCGGGGGGACCTTGGATTTGCTCCAGCATTGGCCAACAGCCGATGTCGTGGCGTCAGCCAACGACCGTGAGCGCATTCCCTTCCAAACGATTTCGGTGAAGGGTGGAGATCAACTGCGTTTGCTCAACACCGACGTCCAGGTGATTGACGTGGCGGCGCACACCCGAGCCCATCTCGCCTTTGTGATCACAGCAGACGCCGACCCGGCCGTGGGTCCGCTGGTCTTCACTGGGGACACCCTCTTTGCCGGTGGCTGCGGCCGCCTGTTCGAGGGGTCAGCCTCCGATATGCACACCGCTCTGCAGCGACTCAACGCTTTACCGGCGGAAACCAAGGTGTGCTGCGCCCATGAATACACCGAGGCCAATCTGCGCTGGGCCGTTGAACAGCGCCCTGACGATTCGACGATTGCGGCTCGGCTGGAGGACGTCCGCCAACGTCGCAGCCGGGGGGAACTGAGCCTGCCGAGTTCGATCGCGCTGGAGCGGGCCACCAACTTGTTTCTCCAGGCCGACACCCCGGACGCCCTCGCTGAGCTGCGCGTCCATAAGGACACATGGCGGGGCTGACTCCCAGAGGATCAAACAACAACAGCCACACGCTGACGCTGGGGGTAAAGAATCGGTTCAGCACCACGGCGGAAAGACAATCGACAACGGGTCCCCCTGGGGTGATCCATCTCGAGCGGAAGAACCAAACGCAAGGTCAGGGCATCGAGCTGAATCCGGTACTGCCAGGCATGGCCCAGAAACTCACGACCCATGACGCAAGCTTCTCCGGAGGAATCCAAGGTCATCCGGATACTGCTGGGTTCCACCATCACGCAGGCATCGGCGTCGAGAGGAGCTGACGAGAGCCCGGAGGCCACCAGGGTGCCAATCGCGCATTGGAGACGGCCATCCGCATCGGATGCGTGCTGAACAGGCAACAGGTTGGCTTGCAGCACAAAGCGACTGACAAAAGCGGTCGCTGGACTCTGAACCAGCTCCCGTGGCGGAGCGCACTGATGAATCACGCCATCCCGTAGAACGGCGACCCGGTCACAGATCGCAAGAGCTTCCCCGGGATCGTGGGTGACGATCAGCCCCGTGGTGCCACAGACCTGAAGCACAGAGGCCAATTCGCTGCGCAAGCGCAGACGCACCTCAACATCGAGGTTGGAAAACGGTTCATCGAGAAGAACCACGCTGGGTGCCGGTGCAAGAGCGCGAGCCAGGGCCAGCCGTTGACGCTGCCCGCCGGAGAGCTGATGGGGAAAACGCTCGTGCAGATCAGCAAGCCCCATCAGGTCGAGCAACCAGCTCGCACGGCTGTCGTCTTGGCCGGAACGCAAGCCAAAGCAAGCGTTCTGCCAGGCGGTGAGATGGGGAAACAAGGCATAGTCCTGGAAGACCATGCCGACGCCACGGCGCTCTGGAGGCAACCAGCGACCGGCCCCGGCAACGGTGCGTTCCTGCAGCCGAACCTCACCACGATCGGGACGTTCAAAACCAGCAATCAGCCGAAGCAGGGTTGTCTTGCCGCAACCCGAAGGTCCGAGCAAGCCAACAAGTTCACCGGCCGCCAGGTTGAGATCGACACCCCGGAGCGTCCACTCATCACCCTCTGCGGCGTAGCGGTGCCACAGATCACGCAATTCGACGGGGCCTGAAGGCGATGGCAAGACGGAACGCGATGATTCCAGCCATTCTGTGACTTCGGACATGAGCGCACGCGCAATCACCACGAGTTCCGCTCCCGCACCGGTTGGGCCGTACAACCAAGCTGTGCTCGCCGGAGGGTGGTTGTATTGCTCTGGCCAAATTCCGCTGGATCCAGCCACTGGCGAGATGGTTGGAGGCGGCGATGTCGCCGCAGAAACCCGTCAGGTGCTCAGCAACCTCCAGGCCGTGCTGAGCGAAGCGGGGGCAACACCCGCGAATGTTGTGCGGACCACTGTTTTTCTGGCTGATCTCGGCGACTTCCAAACCGTCAATGGCATTTATGCCGAGGTGTTTGGAGACGGCGTGAGTCCTGCTCGCGCCTGCGTCCAGGTTGCGGCTTTACCCAAGGGAGCACGCGTGGAAATCGACTGCGTTGCCTGGCTTGGCTGACGTCAAACAAGCCTGCTGGGTGGAGGCCAGAGCAACAAAATTGTCTGGTCCAGCTCACCAATCCTGACCCGAAGTGTTGCGCCCGGTCGGCCACCGGGCGCTTGCTAGAGAGGCGGTTGCATAGGTTGTATGGGTGCAGGAGTCATCCCATGCCCCAGACCAAGCTGACGATCGGCGAACTGGAAGCGGGATACCCGATGTACTGCAAAGCGCTGCGGCGACTTCTCCAACAGGGGAAATCAGCCGAAGAAATCGAACGAACCGTGTGCTGGGGTCACCTCGAAACCCTGAACCGCTGTTTGCCAACGCGCTACAAATCACCGTCCTATCTATTGGCCCTGATCAAACGGGATCTACAAAAAGACAACGAGAACAGCTGACAAAACCATTCATCAGCCACTCATCCAATCCTCAGAGCATCGATAAGTTCTAGGTCTTAAACAACGGTTGTTGGATCAAAGAACCGTCGATGAGACTTTTGTTCCGCAAAAAGCAAAGAACGCATTGGACCACTGGATTCATTCCAGCCATCGCGTTGGTCGCACTGACAGGCGTTTGCCTCGAGTGGGGCGAAGCCAGGGGCTGGAGCGACAACGCATCGGCCCAGATCGATCAAGGCCCCGCCCCAAAAACTCAATAGCTGGACTGGGGCAATGTGAATCCAGATTGCATGTGACCGAAGTCGAGCATCACGTAGGTGAGCCAAAGCAGAAGAGCTGCTACGCCAGCACCGGCAGCCACCTTGGCCACAGAGCGGGCGATCATTTCCGCAACAGAGACTTCCTTCACAACAAGCGTTGACGCTGCGGTAAGTCTGCTCGATGACGGACAGAACGGCGGCGCATTGACGCTGGATCCATCCGCGGGCCTCTGACGCCACGCAACCGGCCGACCGAATTCGAATGGAATCGTTATAGTCTCATCTCGACATTGACTGGTCCCATGCTGCGCAGCTTCCTTGCGATCGTCTTTGCGGCAGTGATGTGGGTTCAGGTTCCTCAGTGGCAAAACGACTGGTCCCGTTGCGCCGTTGATGTCCCCGATGTGGATTGCCATTGGTACGTCGTGGCACCCGACAACACATTTGGCGAAGGGTTCGACTGGGCGTCAGCCCCCTGGTTTGACTCCAATGGCCTACAGGATGTTGCTCAACTGAAGAACACCATGCTGGGCATTCACAACAACGCCCACGACGAGATCTAAGCAGGAGCCTTAACGCTCACTCAACACCGTCATGAACCGGGGACGCCGTGAAGTTCCAGGTGTCCTCAACCTCCTGCCACAGATCCCAAACCTTTCTGGACCCATTTCTCAACACCAATTGGCCGCGAAAACCGGCAGGCATGGGTTGATAAAGCTCTTCCATCGACTGGATTGGAGAACCATCAGCGGCAAGCACCTCCTGCACAGGCTGACCGAGGCGTTCGGTGAGCACCGCTTTGAGCTGAGCGATCTCCATCAGCCTTGAGCCAAGTGGTAGCTCACGAGAAGATCGCCCGTAGGGTCACGCTCGATTTCGAACTGAAAGCCGTCCAGTCGGCCCGTCCAAAGACCTTCCTCGGGATCTGCCGTCGCTCCAGTCTTGTCTTCAACAGCGTGCTCAAACAGCACTTGAAACACATGGGCCGCGACGGCCGCCGCCTGCCCCTCATCCATGTCATCGAGCTCGTCGGGGGCCACGTCGCAGCCTTCGAGCACCTCCCCGTCGATGACGATGTCGTTGCCGATATCCGCGACGAGCGCTTTCAAGCCGTCATTGGAGTCCATCTCTGCCATCCAGTCCAAAACCAATGGATCCATTCTCGCTGAGGGCCGTTTCAATGGGCCCTACGCTCAGCGACAAAAAGCATGGGGACCACTCGACAATCGCGCCTGGAAGTCAGGTTTGAGCGCCTGATCTGGAGGTTTCGACTGGTCACGATTGTGCCGGTTGTGATGAGCTTGGTCGGCAGCGTGAGCTGCTTCATCGTGGGCACCCATGAGGAGCTCGCTGCAATCGGGAAAGTCCTCAGCGGAGAGATCAAACGCGGCAATGCCAACCTTGTCATCAGCAAAGTGGTCGGCGGAATTGATTTTTATCTGATCGGAATCGCCCTGTTGATCTTCGGCTACGGAATCTACGAATTAGTGATCTCAGATATTGATGACCGGCTGCAGGCTCAGTCGGAACATCGACAAAACCTGCTCAAGATCGAATCACTGGATAGCCTCAAGCAAAAACTCACCAAGGTGATCGTTGTTGCCCTGATCGTGACCGCCTTCAAACTACTCACTAGCTTCGAAATCAACAACATCACCGAGGTGCTTCAGTTCTGCACATGTGTCTTAATGCTGGCATTGAGCGGCTGGCTGATTGGGCGCAAACAAAGTTAAAACGACCGATGATTCAACTCATCATCGTGACTGAGCCGCTGACTGCGTCGCCGCTCCGCATCAACCACAGCAAGAGCCAAAATCCAGCTGTAGAAACCGAGAGAAACAACCCCGTATAGAGCTTGGACTGGAATCGTCGCAACCGATCCAGCCAACGACAGCATGATCCAGTCCCTTGAGCTCATCAAACCGCGGTCGTCTCATCGCTTCTGTCAATCACATCTCTCTTCTAGCCCCTCGCCCGAAAGTCTTGTGAAACGAACAACATTCAGATCCTCTTCAAGCACCATCTTCGGCGTCGAGAGCCGCTCCTTGACAGGCAGGATGGGTTGCTGCGGGGAGCTTTAACCATGGGACAAAGGACAAGGCAGCAAGATCCACACCATGTGATCGTCATTGCGGGGGCATCCGGCTGCGGCAAGACACATTTGATCCGGAGGATGAGCCAGCGTCCACATGATGCATTCGTTACAACAATCCTGAAACAACTGAAATGCGATCCACATCAACGGCTGAAACGATCAACCGTGGAGCGACTACAGCGACTGATGGATCCAACCAATCCCAAAAAACGTAAGAAACGCAAGCTCAAACACTGTCTGTTAGTTCACATCGACCTGACCAGTATCAACCATCGCTCCAACCTGAGGCTGCTGCACCACATCGCAACCCGTGCCAAACGGTTTGACGTTTTAACCCTCTATGCTCCACCACAGGAGTGGAGAACGAGAATTCTCCACAGACTTCACAGCGACGACGAGCCTTCGATGCGGGCTGCCTTGATCGCTTTGTCGGCGCATCTGAGCAAAAAGCTTTCCAGCGCTCTTTATCACAGAGAATACAAAAAATGGTTTGAAGAAATCAAACAATTCAAGACTGATTATTCATGCAATTTAAATGGATTCAGCGAAACAATTCTGACTGAAATCCCACCAAAGGTGAAAACCTCTTCCACATCAAAAGCATGATGAACTGATACCCGCATTGGACAACACCGATCCAACCCCTCCGATGGA
>NZ_JBGKDS010000026.1:0-10228 GCF_042954325.1 Parasynechococcus sp.
AGGAGACCAAGCAGTCCACCTAGCCGCTGCACCATCGATGGTGCATAGATCGATGAAGCTACAAACACTCCTGAACGAAATCTCGGTCTTAATCGATCACCACGGCCCAAATTCCGACGTGGCAGCATTTATCTTCACAGAAAATGATGTCAAAGAAATCTCCACGTCGGTGTCGTCAGCGGATGTCCTGAACGACTTCATGCATCACCACACAACCGCCATGTCTGGCGCCACGATCGAAGACTTTTTGCTTGAGGAGTTCCAGCGCTGTGTCAGGAGGGAGTCTTGAACTTCTCAGGGCGCTTGGAAGCCGTCCTCGAGGGAACGGGCTCCTTGGGGTACCAACTCAGAGGAACCCAATTGGATGGCGGTCGCATCGACACGAACATTCAAACCGCCACAGCAGGCTCAGCCTCGTTCTTCCGCGTTTTTGTCGATCGGCGCTGCCTGTTTGCCGGGCCCGAACCATCCGGACTGCTGGCCTTCACCTTGCTTGAAAGCGGCGACTGCAACACCAATGGCATCGCAGTCAATACACAACGCATGAGCACCTATAGCTCCAACGAATTGCACGTGGTCCATATCGGAGGCGCCCTGCGCAGTCACCTGCCGGCGAAGGCCTTCCGAAAGCGACTCCTCCAAATGAATGCCTACCGCGCTCTCGACGTGCTCGACTCCGCCGCAGGCCTCCAACTCAACACGCAGCAGAGCCAGGATTACAAACGTCTCCACCAAGCCGCGCTACGCCACCAGCTCTCGGAGCTGCAGTTCATGGATTTCATCACAGCGCTTCTCGAGAACGGCGACGATTCACCGATTGAACCCAAAGGGACCGCTCTTCTGCAGCGGCTGGTGCATCTTGCCCACACCGAAGCCGAGGCCGAACCTCTTTCTCTGATGGAAGTTTGCCGTCATCTCAACATCGGCAAGACAACGCTCTCAGAACATTGTCGAACCACCTACGGCATGGGAGTGATGCAGTTTCTGAGACACGTCCGCCTGGAACAGGCCCGGATTGCTTTGGCTCATCCCGGTCACGGCTGGTCTGTCGATGACGTGCGCATGCGATACCGCTTCAGCAACCGAGCACGGTTCGCAGCCAACTACCAGAAAGCCTTTGGTTACCTTCCGTCGGCAACACCGAAGCGGCCCTGAGCCAAGCAACGGGCCCAAACATGGGGCTCTGCTCTGAAGGGGATCAGGCAGGGTAGGGAGCAGCCCAACACGCGTCGTGTCTGATCAGGTCCTCAGCCTCCATAACTGGATGGGACTGGTGCATCCGGTTCTGATCATTTTGTTTGTCTATCCCGTGGTGGGCGCCACCATTCGGCTGGGCATCCTGGCCCGAGAGAAACGGCTGGATCTCAACCCCATTGCAGCCACGGTGCCCACGGAGCATGCCCAACATGGTGCATGGGTGACAGGGGGCGTTCTCCTGGCTGTGCTGATTGGACTCAGTCACAGCCTGCTCACAGACGCCCACACCGTCATCGCGCTACTGGGGCTCTCGGCCCTTGTGATGCTCAGCTATGGACGACTCCTCGCCACCCGACTGGCCTGGCAGCGGGGGCTCTGGGCACTGGCCTGCGGTTGCGGCTTGCTCCTGCTTGGCTTGCATCCCAGCGTGGAGCGCCTGAGTGATCAGCCCTGGACGCTGTTGTTCTGGCAATCCCATTTCTGGATGGGATGGCTGCTCAGCGCCTTGCTCCTCGCCAACACCGCCTTGCAACCGCTGATCGGAATCAAGGCGAACGTTCGCGTGCTGCACATCAGCATCAACGTGGTCATTGCGCTACTGCTGGCCATGCAGGCGATCTCGGGCACCCGCAACCTCCTCTTGATGGGCGTCAGTCTTCCGTGAACAGTCCGCTGCGGGCTAAGACTTCCTCCTCATGGGTGAAATGTGGAGACTCCAACTCCAGGGACGGGTTGTAGCGGTAATGGTCGTGAAGGAAACAGGACTGCAACACCGCTTGCTCCACCCCATCGATGGCAAGGCCAGCACGATCCCTCACCTGCCGCTGGGCCTCCAGATCCCCGGCATGCAGCGACTGCTGCAGTTCATCACGAAGGATCGACAAGTGTGCGGCACTTTTGACCACGCCATAAATCCGTTGAATCCGCTCCCGGTGGATCAAATCGACCCCCAAGGTTTGCGCACGTTCGAGCTCTGAATCCAAACTGGGCCAGTAGCGCGATGTGTAATAAGCCGACTGATCTTTGTGATACCAGGCCTCTGATCGCGCAATCGAAGACGACACGGTGTTGTGCAGCTTCCAGAGGAACAAACGCAGAGACTCGGCATCAGACACGCGATCCAATTTGTCCTCCAGGGACACTTCCATCGATTCAGTCACCTGATCAGATCCCAACAGCAGATATTCGATCGGATACATCGTCACTTCCCGATTCCTCACCACATAGCGATTGAGATGAAAGCGGCAATATGGGCAGGGATACATCGTGGCCAGACAGGCAAAGAACGTTTTAAAGGCCTGGATTGATTGGCTCTGCTGAGGCTCTGACTGGGCGGCAATCAATTCAGCACTGGTGTGCATCAATCGCCAGGTGGGCGGACCAATGAAATATGGAAAACTCACCCGCATCTGGCTCGCTTCCACGTCATGACGACCGACATGCAAATCCAGGAAGGCGACGTACTGACACAGGAAACCCGACTCACGGCCGAACTCCTCACGTTCCCGTCGTTTCTGAACACCATTTAAGTAATGTCGCGTCAACTCCCAGGCGCGACGAAGTTCCTTCTTCACCGTCAAAGACGCACGGTTAAACGCCGCTTCCGTGGCATGGCCGTAGTGCTCAAACTCCCCAGCCGCTCGACGTTCCGAGAACCACTGATTCAGATCGGCATCATCCGCTTGATCCCAAGCCTGGAGATCAGCCTTGGTTAACACCGCGCTGGCCCGGAGTAGCAGGGGCATGAACTCGTCGTACCAATAGGCGGTTGGCATGATCGAGCCAGCAAAACGACTGTCGTTGGCATCAACAATCACCCGCTGCCAAGTCTCGCGATAGGGACGCTCCGATGGCTGTTTCTCGTGATCCAGATCGGCGGTGATTTCACGATGATCATCCAATTGCCGCAAGCGGTTCAACTCATGGAGCTGCAGGTCTTCATGGCTGACCTGATCGGGATGATGGCCGTGAAGAGCAGACGTCAACAACACTTCCAACACCACCATCAGAATCTGATGGTGATGATCCAATTCAGTGAGCTCCTGTTCGAGCTGGCCTTCAGCAGCCTCCATCGCTGGGGTATGGGGGATGGTCTCCCAGTTCGCCATCCGCTCCTGTAAATCTTGTTCAGCTTGGTTCACAGAAGAACGCAACTGCTCGAATGGTTCTTCCGCTCCAGACTCAACAATTCCAAGACTGAGATACAAATCAATCGCAGCATTCACGAAGCGAACAAAATCCGTAATCGTGTATGGCAAGTCATAGGCACGCAGGTGCGTTTCTGAATTCGCCGAATAACTTTCCCGGAAGCTTCGATAGGCAGCACCCTGAAGCAGGCGAAAGAAACCGATTTGCATTTGCAAGGACGACGTGCCCTGCAACTGCTGTTGATCAAGTTGAAGTGACGAGCGACCCGCAGACGGCGGTGGTGGCGATGATGCGCGGGAGCCGACACCGCGGTGCAGCCCGGCATAGGCGCGGGGGTGCGATTCAAAACCGTCGGGCAGGTAGGCCAGCAGATGGTCGCGTTGGATCTGCTCAGATCCATCCTGTGCCAGCTCGAGGGTGATCGCCTCTGCGGTCTGTTCCGAGACCTCGAACAGTTGGAGCAGGCGCGCCAAAGGTGCCAGGGAAATCCAACCATCGGAGTCGGTATCCAGCAACCGAAACGCTTCCGAGGCTTTGACCTGATGGTCACCCAGCTGCAAGGCCAGCAGCCAACGCCACTGCTCCTGCTGGAGGGTCTCGAGCGTCAGGTGATGGGTGATCGCGGCCGAGGTCAGATCGTTGATCGACAACTCAGCCCCCAAGGCACTGGCCCGGTGGCACAAATCATCGAGAGCAGCCCCCTCGGACGGGACAGCAGCAAGAAGCTCCTGAAAGGCACTGGTCGACAGAGCTGGCACTGCGTCCTTGGGCGGAGATTGTCAAATTAGAAAGGGCACATTCACTCGGCAGCCAGAGCGAAACACTCCGCAAGTGCCTGACGCAGCCAGGGCAGGCTGAGTCCGATCACGTTGGAATAACACCCATCCAGGGCCTCGATGCACAATCCACCCCGCCCCTCAAGGGCAAAGCCACCCGCGCACTGCAAGGGCTCACCGGTCGCCACATAGGCCTCAATCTCAGCCGTGCTGAGTGCCGCAAAGCGAACACCCGTCTGCACACAGGCCAGCCGAGGCGACTGTCCGGCCCGCAGGAGGCAATGGCCGGTCAGCAAGTCACCGCGATGGCCCGCCATCCGTGTCCAGCGCTGGATCGCCATCGCAGCGTCCGCGGGCTTGCCAAACACCACACCGTCAAAGACCAGCACCGAATCACACCCCAGCACGGCATCCACGTCGGAATCACGCTCCGGATCCAGACCATCGAACACCGCTTGCGCTTTGGCCTCTGCCAGCCGCTGCACCAGCTGAGCGGGGTCGTGATCATGAATCCGGGTTTCATCCACACCACTGACACGAACCCGATGGGGGATCGCAGCCTGTTCGAGTAAACGCCGGCGGGCAGGAGAGGCTGAGGCGAGCAGAAGCACCGGACAACACAACGCCGAACAACACTCCGTAGGCTGCCAGGGACGGGAGCTCAGCCATCGCTCACCCCAACGACCTGCTCGACCAACGCAGTCACCGGCGTGCCAAACGTGCCATGCGCTGCCTGCCGTTTGCCAACAGCCTGTACAGAGATCTGCAGTGCCTAGGGCTGGATGCTGCGGGGCTATGGCTGCAGCGTGACCGCCATAGCCGTGACCAAAACTGGCCTCGCAACCCCGAGGTTCTCGAGGACCATCTGCTCTGGCTGATCCATGTGGGTGTCCTGCGCCGCGAAGTCGACGGCCAGGGGTTGACCAGTCGTTTCCGGCTCACCCCCCTCGGTCGGCAACTGCTGGATCGCCATCCGCAGCTGCTCGACACCCCCGCGCCTCTCTCCGACCGCCTGCGCAACAGCTTGCGGCGGATCTGGCCCCATTAGCGATGCGCGCGAAACAGCCATTGATGGTGCTGGGGACCTCCAGTGGCGCCGGCAAATCCCTGATGACCGCTGCCCTATGTCGGGTGCTGCAGCGTCGCGGCGAACAACCGCTGCCCTTCAAAGGGCAGAACATGAGCAACAACGCCTGGGTGGATGCCAATGGCCATGAGATGGCCTACTCCCAGGCGATGCAGGCCTGGGCTGCGGGTCTGGAGCCCTGCTGCGCGATGAATCCCGTGCTGCTCAAACCCAGGGGAGACAGCACCAGTGAGGTCATCCATGGCGGACGAAGCGCCGGCACCGCCCGAGCCGAGCACTATTACCGCGACTGGTTCCGACCGGGCTGGGATGCCATTCGTGGGGGATTAACGACCCTGGAAACCCGTTGGCCCGAGGGACGCTTGGTGCTGGAGGGTGCCGGGAGCCCCGTGGAAGTGAACCTCCAGCACCGCGATCTCACCAACCTGCGGTTAGCCCAATACCTCCGGGCCAGCTGCATCCTGGTGGCCGACATCGAACGCGGGGGCGTTTTTGCTCAGATCATGGGCACCCTGGCTTTGCTCAGGCCGGTGGAACGGCCTTTGATCAAAGGCCTGCTGATCAACCGTTTTCGCGGCCGGCGGGAGCTCTTTGACGAAGGGCGCAACTGGCTGGAAGCACAGACCGGTCTTCCTGTGCTGGGGGTGATGCCTTGGCTGAACGAACTGTTTCCGCCGGAAGACTCCCTCGATTTGCTCGAGCGACGACCCAAACGGGGTGACTGCGATCTGGAGATCGTCGTCCTTCGCCTGCCGTCGCTCAGCAACTTCTCGGACCTGGACCCCCTTGAGGCGGAAGCTTCGGTGCGGCTGCGTTGGGTCAACCCCGGAGAGAACCTCGGCGATCCCGATGCCGTGATCCTGCCTGGCAGCAAACAGACCCTGCGGGATCTGGAGGCCATCCGACAGGGCGGCCTCGACACACAACTGGAGCACTACGGACTGGGTGGCGGCACCATCCTGGGCATCTGCGGAGGCATGCAGCTGCTCGGCACCCGCCTGGAGGATCCAGCGGGCTTGGAGGGCGGCACCGGGAGCGGCGCGCCTGTCACCGGACTGGGGCTGATGAATCTCAAGACATGCTTCGGGGAGGGAGAGAAGGCTCTCCGGCAGCGCAGCGTCAGAGCCCATTGGCCGTTAGCAACCACCATCAGTGGCTTTGAACTCCACCACGGAGCCACCGAAGCCGGACCGGAGCTGCAGCCCCTGACCGACGCCGAGGGGCTTGGCTGGTGGCAAACCACACCGACTGGCGGCCACGTGATCGGCACCTATCTCCATGGTGTGCTCGACAACGGTCCCTGGCGACGGCAATGGCTGAATCAGCTGCGAGGGCGCAAGGGACTCAACCCGTTGTCGCTGGACCAGGCCCACCACCGCGAGCATCGTGAGCAACTGCTCGATCGCCTCGCCGACGCCTTCGAGCAGCATGTGGACCTCACTCCACTTCTCACAACACAGCCGAGGTCATGAGCACCATTTCCGTGCGTTGGCCGAATGGCCGGATCACCACAGAAACCGTTGGCAGCGATTGGTTGCTCCGTGCCAGCAAAGCCGGCATCGCGATTCCAACCGGCTGCCTGGGCGGAAGCTGCGGGGCCTGTGAAATTGAGGTGAACGGCAAGGTGGTGCGCGCCTGCATCAGCACCATTCCAGGATCGAAGTCGGGTCAACTCTCGGTGGAGTTCTCAACCGATCCCCACTGGTGATGCCCCTCCACTTCCCCTTGAAACACACGACTGGCGCGAATATCAGCGGCTTCGATCGTGATTAAGTCGTCCCTACTCAAGGGAGACTCCATCCGAGCGAACAAACGATTGGCCTGCCGGAGACGGGCGCGATCCAAGGCATTACGGATCGAACGGGCATTGGCGAAGAACGGAAGCTGACGGCGGCGGGAGACATAGTCCTCAAAGGCCGTCAGACCTGAAGCGCTGAAGCTGTAATGCTGATCCTTCAGCAACAGATCAGCGATGGCCATCAACTCTGAATCGCTGTAATCGGGAAACTCAAGATGATGGGCAACACGGGAAGATAGTCCCGGGTTGGAACCATAAAAGGCATCCATCCGATCTTTGTAACCGGCAAAGATGACCACAAAATCCTTGCGTTGACGCTCCATTTCCTGCAACAGGATTTCAATGGCCTCAGCGCCGTAATCGCGTTCATTGCCGGGCTTGTAGAGGTAATAAGCCTCATCGATGAACAACACACCGCCTTGGGCCCGCTGAATCATCTCCTTGGTTTTTGGAGCGGTATGGCCGACGAATTGGCCGACCAGATCATCTCGGGTGGCGGTCACCACGTGTCCCTTTCGGAGGTAGCCGAGTCGGTGCAGAATCTGCGACATCCTCTGGGCCACCGTGGTTTTGCCGGTTCCAGGGCGGCCGGTGAACGACATGTGCAAGCTCGGTGCCGTGCTCGGCAGATCCAACTGCTGCCGGGCCTGATCAACAAGCAGCAGTGCCGCAATCTCACGAATCCGCGTCTTAACCGGCACCAGACCGATCAACTCACGGTCCAACTGATCAAGGACTTCGGCCACGCCAGAACTGGCATAGGCGGCAGCGAGGTCAAACGACTGGTCGTTGGTCATCCGTGGTGCCTGCCCGCCTTCACACCAATCTGGCTCGATACAGCACCCGATTCATATCGCTGAAATCGGTCCGGGCATGCAAGGCATGCCAGTTGTCGCACAACAGCACATCGCCGGACAGCAAGCGCACACGCTCCGAACGGGGGGATGCCTCCAGTGCGCGCTCAAAGGCCTGCGCCAATTTGAGATCGGCATCGTTGTCACAAACGATGTTGTCAATCCTCCAGCGCATGGTTCCGTCCTCACGAAAGATCGCCGATGGCGGTGACACGTCTGGAACCGAATCGGACTGGAACACCTTGGGAACAGACCAACGCCAGACGGCTTGTTTCAGCCGATCCACTCCGGCACTGCCCAGGGCCTCAAAAGCGACGGCAAGGGCGTCCTCCCGAGCAATCAAGAGATTGTCTCCACCCTCAACTGCCGGGGTATCGCAGGCAAGAACGAACACGCGTTCGGGATGATGATGGTATTGAGAATCGGTGTGGAAGCAGGCCGGTCCAGCGATTTCGGAATAGGTACCAGCGTTCTTGCGAGGTTTCACCAACCAAGCTCCGATCCCGCCATCACGCCGGGAAAGCTCACCAAATCCCTCAGCAAAAGCCTCGACCGCTTCGGCCGTGACCGGATGGGTCAGGACTCCACGAAAGACCCGCCACCGAACTGATGACGACAACCCGTCCACAGAATTTAAGTATCAGATCACACCCTAAATCGGGTTGAACGCGACCGCTGTCGGAGATGGCATCAAGAACACATGCATGTGTCGGATGCACATCTCAACGCCACCAGGATCAAATCAAAGCATCGATCTCAGCAGCGAACGCACGGTCGACATCGCTCAGTGCAGCAGCCTCATCGTCGGGCCGCAAGGTGATATTCACATAGGTCCGACCAAAGCTGATGTCGGGGAATCGCTGCGTCGCCTCGCTGTGCTCCCCGAGCCGATCGAGAAAATCGCGGGTGGCGTCGTAGCTATCAAACTCGAAACGTCGTTCCAGGCAGACCGGCCGCTTGCGTTCTTGCCACTGATCCATGACCAACTCTGGGCTGAAAACAACTTAGGTGACAGACCAGCTCAGACAAACCACAGCACGAAGGGGGCCACAAGCAAGGCCACTGAAATACCACTGGCAAGGATGCGCTGGTGATGGCGCATGCGCACAGCAATCTCCGGCTGAACACCTTCAGATGCGCCATAACAACGGTTGACGCAGTACACAGATTGCACAAGGACAATCACGGTGACCAAATAAGCAAAAACAAACAATTGATCCATATAAGTAAGATATTTAAGGCCCTGGGGAAGCGTGCTGTGCCAGCGGTCCTGAAGAACAGCAAGAACCAGAAGAATTGAGGTTGGAATACTGATTTTTTGAGCTGAAACCTTAAAGCTGACAACCAGAGAAAAAATCACCGCCGCCATTGCTGACGCCAGGGGCAAGAACAACCTGACAAACGAAGGGCCAATCGATCGCCGGAAGTGAAGTTCCCATTGCAGCTGCGAGTAAGCAAGCCCATCAACATCATGCCCCCAAGACGTTTTCGCATGCCAAAACAAATTTTTTGAATTCAACCCAACAAAGCGATACCCCGGCAAACTGACACGATCCGAAACAAAAGAATCACGCTCGTCAATACTCAAAAGAAGTCGTTCAACCGGAAACTTCGTTCGCACCTCGATAGGAAGGTAGATCGACTCAAAAGGGAATTGCCTGTAATCAACTGGATGCATCTTAAATTTCGAAGAAAAATCACCCGCTTGGTAAGAAGTACGACCAGAATAAGAGTATGGATTACCGATTTTTTTGGCGAAAGACTGATCCCCTTCCGAGATCGCATTGGACGAATAAATAAACCCCGAATCGATGGAAATTGTCTTGTCCGGACCAAGCTCCTTCCAGCGCCCCTGGCTCGCATCGTCCCACTTGCCCCAAATCTCGCCATCAGCGGAAAATATGCCCAGAGAATGGTCCACGCCATGCAAATTTCCGACAAACAGGCCAATCTCTAGCCTGGAGGCATCCTTTTGGCCGTGTAAATCAGCAGGCCGATAAACTTCATTCAAAACCCTTGTACTGACCAAATCAATTCTGGAACCGATCGCAAAAATCGTGATTAAAGACCCCAGAAAAAGAAGTAAAAAGAATCGATGAAAATATAATCTGAACAAGCGCCGAACGAAGTGCATTGTTCGACAAGAAGCCTGCATCCTCTTCTTAGCCAGGCTTCTGGACGCTGTCGATCAGCCTGGCAACAACGCGACCCGTTGGCAGCCCATCAGCCGTCCAGACCAAGCCTCGGCATAGGCACGGTTGGCCGCCTGTTGCTCTGGATCAGTGGTGTCCAGAGGATGCGGCATTGTGCCAGCGATCGCACCATTGGTCACGCAGAACATCGACTTCTGGAAGCTCACACAAATCTG
>NZ_JBGKDS010000027.1:0-29368 GCF_042954325.1 Parasynechococcus sp.
CTCCAACAGCCTGACCAGCGCAAACTGAGCTGCTCATCGGCACAGAGCAAGCGCGCAATGGATTCGGTCAACGACCAACAATCGAGCAGCCCGACAACATTTTCAGCCGTTCCAATATGGGCGATACTGGGATCGAACCAGTGACAATCTCCTTGTAAGGGAGGTGCTCTACCGCTGAGCTAATCGCCCGACGCGGCCATTGTGCCTGACAACGGGATTCACGCGCCCCAACCGTCACCGCCCGTGAACTGACCCATGGCCGCTGGCAGGGACCACGACCGCGCCACCGTTGTGGTCGCACTTCCGCTCGCATTGGTGCTCAGTGTGGGCTTGGGAGCGATCCACGGCCTGAGTACAGCGCTGGCTTTTCTCATCGGCGGCCTGTGGTTGTCGCCCGACCTTGACACCCACTGCCGTGCGCTGAACCGCTGGGGTGTCCTCCAGTGGATCTGGTGGCCCTATCGACGGCTCATCCCCCATCGCTCGCTCTGGTCCCATGGACCGATCCTGGGCACCGTCACCCGTTTGCTGTTGCTCAGCGCTTGGGTAGCGCTGACGCTGGCGGTTCTTCCAGGGGTCTCCCTCAGCGAGGCCCTGGGCGTCCTCCTGCTCTGGTGCCAACGCAACCCCTCATTGGTGCTGGCCGTCTTGGTGGGGCTCGACGCCAGCTGCTGGCTGCATCTCATCCTCGACGGCGATCCCCTCCCCGCCGAATGGCACCGCTGGCGCAGTCGCCGGCATCGGCGGCGCTGAACGAAGACGGTGAGCACAAGGATGGTGAGAACGCGGACGGTGAGAGGGTGGGCGCGGTTCTGATCGCCAGGATGACCGCGCCACAACCAGGGTCCATGCAGAAGCTGATCGAGGTCGTCGCCCGCCTGCGCGACCCCGAGGGTGGCTGCCCATGGGACCTCGAGCAGACCCACGCCTCTCTGGTGCCCTATGTGCTCGAAGAAGCCCATGAAGTGGCCGATGCCATCCGTCATGGCAAGGACGACGACCTCCGCGACGAACTGGGCGACCTGCTGCTCCAGGTGGTGCTGCATGCCCAGATCGCCCGCGAAGAAGACCGCTTTGACCTCGAGCACATCGCTGCGGCCATCACCCAGAAATTGATCCGACGCCACCCCCATGTGTTCGCGGATGCCATCGCTGAAGACAGCGCCGCCGTGAACGCCAACTGGGAACGCATCAAAGCGGAGGAGCGCGCTAAGGCGCTGGAGGGATCCAGCAGCCCCCTCAGCGACCAGCTCAGGGACAAAGTCCGTGGCATGCCAGCCCTTGCCGGGGCGATGACCATCTCTAAAAAAGCCGCCAAAGCCGGCTTCGAGTGGGACGACATGGCGGGGGTCTGGGAAAAGGTCCACGAGGAACTCGATGAACTCAAGGAGGCCGTGGCCAGCGGCGATCGCGCGCATGCCCAGGACGAACTGGGGGATCTTCTCTTCACCTTGGTGAATGTGGCGCGTTGGTGTGAGATCGCTCCGGAAGAAGGCCTGGCGGGCACCAACCGGCGCTTTCTCGATCGCTTCTCACGGGTCGAGGCCGCTCTGGAGGGCAAGCTGCAAGGGCGCAGCATCAGCGAACTCGAAGGCCTCTGGCAGCAGGCCAAAGCAGAGATCCGTGCCGCTCAGTCATCCAGCGATGGGCGGTTGCGCCGTTGACGCTTGAGTTCACCGCGCTGTTTCTTGGCCTGCACCCGACGGCGCTGCGCCCCCCGGGTTGGCCGTGTGGCCTTGCGGGATGGCGGCGGCGGCTTGAGCCCGTCCCGCAACAGCTCGGCCATGCGAACCAAAGCCTTCTGACGGTTCTGCCACTGCGATCGCTCCTCAGCAACCACCACCCGCAGACATCCATCCACCAGACGCGCCGCCAAACGTTCCCGTAGTCGCGCCCGGCGAAAGGGCCCCAACACGGAACAAGCCTCAAGTTCCAAGCCAAGTTCCACCCGGGAATCCGTGGTGTTCACACCCTGACCACCAGGGCCAGACGCACGGGAGAACCGCCACTGCAAATCAGTGGCCGGAATCACGAGGCGATCACTGACAACGAGGTCCTGGGCCATGCAGCCCATCGAATCAGACCAGGCCCCAGTGACCGTGAAGGGGAAAGAGGGTGGAGGAGCTGCTTCTCTTCCGGAACAACTCCAACCCTTGATGCATTCCACCACCACAGGTAGGTGTTGTCAACAACACCACCGCCAGATGTAGTGGTTCAACCGACAACAGTCCGGCCCCGGAGTTAGCTGGTTAGATCCATCGTTCGCATCGACGTGGTCGGCTGGATCGACGAAGAACACCGGGGCGTGCGTTACGGCCTGGCCGGAGAGCTGCTGGTGGAGGAAACCAGCCCGTATCAACGCATCAGCGTGATCCGCAGCGAGCGCTACGGACGCGGTCTGCTGCTGGATGGCTGCTGGATGACCGCTGAGCAGCAGGAACGGCACTACCACGAGTCGCTGGTCCATCCAGCCCTCTGCGGTGCCAGCGCCATCGAACGGGTGCTGGTGATCGGCGGCGGCGACGGCGGCACCGCCCGTGAATGCCTCAGACACAGCGGCGTCCAGCACCTCGACATGGTGGAAATCGATGGACGGGTGGTGGAGCTCAGCCAGGAACACCTGGCCAGCATCGGCGGCAGTGCCTGGGGTGATCCACGGTTCCACCTCACAGTGGGCGATGGCATCGCCTGGGCCGCGGAGGCTGACGACGCCAGCTACGACGTCGTGCTGGTGGATGGATCCGATCCGGCGGGACCGGCCGAGGGGCTGTTCAACCGTGCTTTCTTCGAGCACTGCCGGCGCATTCTTCGACCTGGGGGCGTCTTTGCCACCCAGAGCGAATCACCGGAAGCCTTCCGCGAGGTGCATGTGGCCATGGTGCGGCTCCTCCGGGACGTGTTCGACCACGCCGATCCCCTCTACGGATGGGTGCCGATGTATCCGAGTGGTTGGTGGAGCTGGACCTTCGCCGCCATGGATGCACCGCGCTACCGCACGCCGAATCCTCAACGGGCGGAAGCGATTGCCGCGGACTGCCAGATTTGGAGCTCCCGCTGGCAGCGCGGTGGCTTCGATGCCATCCCCGCCTTCATCGAACGCGACCTGAACCGATGAGTGCCCCGTTCGACCACCCCCTCTTCGACTCCGACGGAACGATCTACATGGGGTCCCGTCGCAACCCTGAGGGCTGCGATGTGGGCCTGTTCGGCGTTCCCTACGACGGCACCACCTCCTTCCGACCCGGCACCCGATTCGGTCCCGCTGCGATCCGCGACGTCAGCACTGGACTGGAGACCTACTGCCCTCAGCTGAACCTGGATCTCGAGGACCTCGCCATCGCTGACCTCGGGGCCGTGGAGATCCCGTTCGGTGCGCCCGAACCGGTGCTGGAGGCGGTTCACCAGGCCACGCGCGTCGTGCTGGACCTGGGCTTGAAGCCCCTGATGCTGGGTGGAGAGCACTCCATCAGTTCCGGTGCCGTGGCGGCCGTGGCCGAACACCATCCCGATCTGGTGCTGGTGCAGCTCGATGCCCATGCCGATCTGCGGGACGACTGGCTCGGCAGCCGCCACAGCCATGCCTGTGCGATGCGGCGCTGCCTCGAGGTGCTGCCCAGCCAGACGCTGCTGCAGCTGTCGATCCGCAGCGGCACCCGCGACGAATTCCAGGAACTGCACCAGAGCGGTCGATTGATTCCCGACGTGGCCGCCCTGGACGAGGCCCTACGGCCGCTGAAGGGGCGCCCGATCTATCTCACCGTGGACCTGGACTGGTTCGACCCGGCCGTCCTCCCCGGCACCGGCACCCCGGAACCGGGGGGGTATGCGTGGTCTGATTTCGCCGCTCTCGTTGGCGTCTTAGCACCGCATCAACTGGTGGCAGCGGACGTGGTGGAGCTGGCTCCACAGCTGGATCCCACGGGGGTCAGTGCCGTGTTGGCCTCCAAGGTGACCCGCAGCCTCCTGTTGCTCCTCGGGCAGGCTGAGCCTGCAGCGGCTCAATAAAAGTGACGGGCATCCAGGCGTTGCTGACGCAGACGCCCGTGCTGTTGCACAAGCAGGTGGAGCACAAAGGTGGGATGGCGGTGAATCAAGGCCTGAAAGTTGCTGCGCCCCATCCGAATCAAGGCCACCGGCGTCAAGGCGATGGCATCTCGGGTGTGGTGTTCCCGGAAATCCACCAAGTCCTCAAAGAAGAAGATCTCTCCCGGTCCATAACGGATTCGATTGTGGGGACCATCAGCGAGTTCCACCAGGCCTTGGTCCACCCCATAAATCGCGGTGACGGTGTCGCCGCGGCGAAAGATCGACGAGCGGGTCGGAAACATGACCCGATCCGCCTCGTCCTGCGCAGCGAGAAGATCAACGGGGCTGGACTGGGGATTCGAAAGCTGCAGTGTTCAGCGAAGGAAACTACGAAAAATCATTCCGCAAAACAGGCGAACGCCATGTGCGGAAAGTGACTTATGCAAGGTGACGACCAAGCTCAAGCTGATGGTCGGAGGGGCTCACCTGGACAGCATGTAAGCGAGGCAAATCTGGAGCGCGAGCGGTCCAGTGGTGACACACGGCCCAATCAGCAGCTTCGGGGGACACCGCCAGTCGACGCATGCGACACCACCGTTCAGCCTCATCAACACCAGAACAGTGCTGACAGGTGCGGCAGCAGAGCGTCTTCTGCAAAAGCGGTCACCAACGGAGTCTCAGGGTAAGAACACCAGGGAAACCAGGCCAGCGGAGACCACGGATCTCCTGGTTCGCTTCCATGAGCTGAAGCTCTCCATAAGATTGCTCCTCGGCCTTCCCGAGATATGGCACTGCTGCAAACACCCCTCCACGAGCTGTGCCGCGCCGGAGGGGGGCGAATGGTTCCCTTTGCCGGCTGGGAGATGCCGGTGCAGTTCAGCGGACTGATGCACGAACACAAAGCCGTGCGCGACGCCGTGGGGATGTTCGACATCTCCCACATGGGCGTCCTCCGGCTGGAGGGACGCAACCCCAAAGATGCGCTGCAACGTCTCGTACCCAGCGACCTGCACCGGATCGGCCCCGGCGAAGCCTGTTACACGGTGCTGCTCAATGATCTGGGCGGCATCCGCGACGATCTGATCGTCTACGACTGTGGCGCGCTTGATGCCGAACGCGGTGTGCTGGTGCTGGTGATCAACGCGGCCTGCGCCGAGAGCGACACCAGCTGGATTCGCGAGCAGCTGGAGCCGGCGGGCCTCAGCGTGACGGACATCAAGGACAACGGCGTGCTGCTGGCCCTCCAGGGCCCCCAAGCCATTCCCTTGCTGGAACGCCTGAGCGGTTCGAGCTTGAAGGGATTGCCCCGCTTCGGCCACACCGAGCTCACACTGCAAGGCTTAAGCCAACCTGTGTTCACCGCACGGACGGGATACACCGGTGAAGACGGTGTGGAGCTGTTGCTCAATGCGGAGGATGGCCAAACGTTGTGGACGCAACTGCTGAAGGAAGGCGTCACCCCCTGTGGCCTCGGCGCCCGTGACACCCTGCGCCTCGAAGCGGCCATGCACCTCTACGGCCAGGACATGAATGCAGAAACGACGCCGTTCGAAGCCAGCCTGGGCTGGCTGGTGCACCTGGAGATGCCAGCGGATTTCGTCGGCCGCAAGGCCTTGGAAGCGGCGGCTGAAACCGGTCCTGGCAAACGACTGGTCGGCCTCAAGCTGACCGGCCGCGCCATCGCGCGCCACGACTACCCCGTTCTCCACAATGGAGAGCCTGTCGGCGTGGTGACGAGCGGCACCTGGTCGCCGACGCTTGAGGAGCCGATCGCCCTGGCGTTTGTGCCACCAGCCCTCGCCAAACTCGGCACCGAACTCAACGTCGAGATCCGAGGCAAGGCCCAGCCAGCGACGGTCGTCAGACGACCCTTCTACAAACGAGCCTGACCAACACCGCTGCTGTGGGAAACTCGCCTGTCATCAGACGCGAGATCCCCATGCGCAGCAACGGTTGCGGCGACCTGCGCGAACAGCAGATCGATCAACAAGTGCAACTGTGCGGCTGGGTGGATCGCCGCCGGGACCACGGCGGCGTGATTTTCATCGACCTGCGCGATCGCAGCGGCACGGTTCAAATCACCGTTGACCCTGACCTCGGCGCTGAGGCCTTTGCAGTGGCTGAACACCTGCGCAGCGAGACCGTGCTCCAGGTGAATGGAACCGTTCGCGCACGCCCTGGGGACTCCTTAAACGACAAATTGGCCACCGGCGCAGTGGAAGTCCTCGCCAGTGCAATCAAGGTGCTGAACAGCGTGAAGGGGAACCTTCCCTTCCCCGTATCGGTGCACGACGAGGAAAACACCCGGGAAGAGCTGCGGCTGCGGCACCGCTACCTGGACCTGCGCCGCAAGCGCATGAACGACAACCTGCGCCTGCGGGCGCAGACCATCCAAGCCGCCCGCCGTTTCCTGGAGGAACAGGGGTTCATTGAAGTGGAGACCCCGGTGCTCACCCGCTCCACCCCCGAGGGTGCCCGCGACTACGTGCTGCCCAGTCGGGTGTGCGGTGGCGACTGGTTCGCCTTGCCACAGTCTCCGCAGCTGTTCAAGCAGCTGCTGATGGTGGGCGGCATTGAGCGCTACTACCAGGTGGCCCGGTGCTTCCGCGACGAAGACCTCCGCGCCGATCGCCAGCCGGAATTCACCCAGCTGGACATCGAGATGAGCTTCATGGATCAGGAGCAGATCCTGGAGCTCAATGAACAACTGATCTGCACCATTTGGAAGGCGGTCAAAGGCATCGATCTGCCGCGGCCCTTCCCGCGCATGACGTGGCATGACGCGATGGAGCGCTACGGCACCGACCGGCCCGACACCCGCTACGGCATGGAGCTCACCAACGTGAGCGACATCGTCAAGGACATGGGCTTCAAGGTGTTCAGCGGTGCCGTGAAATCCGGCGGCGCGGTGAAGTGCATCGCCGTCCCCGGCGGCAATGACGCCCTCTCCAACGTGCGCATCAAGCCCGGCGGCGATGTGTTCAGTGAAGCCCAAGCGGCCGGTGCCGGTGGCCTGGCCTTCATTCGCGTACGCGATGGCGGCGAGATCGACAGCATCGGCGCCATCAAGGACAACCTCTCCGAGGAACAAAAACAGGAGATGCTCAGCCGCACCGGCGCGGAACCAGGCACCCTGCTGCTGTTTGGCGCCGGCGACACCGCCACGGTGAACAAAGCCCTCGACCGTGTCCGCCAGTACCTCGCCAAGGAACTGGGTCTGGTGAAGCCAGACCGGGAGAACGACCAGTGGAACTTCCTCTGGGTGGTGGATTTCCCGATGTTCGAATTCAACAGCGACGAAAACCGCTACGAAGCCCTGCACCACCCGTTCTGTGCGCCGAACACCGAAGACCTCGGCGACGACCAGGCGGCTTGGGCCGACACCCTTCCCGGTGCCCGGGCCCAGGCCTACGACTTGGTGCTGAACGGCCTGGAACTCGGCGGGGGATCCCTGAGGATCCATGACTCAGCCCTGCAGCGACAGGTGCTGCAGACCGTGGGCCTTCCCCTTGAGGAAGCCCAGGCCCAATTCGGCTTCCTGATGGATGCCCTTGATGTGGGTGCCCCCCCCCACGGCGGCCTGGCCTTTGGCGTGGATCGGATGGTGATGCTGCTGGCCGGCGAGGAGTCCATCCGCGACACGATCGCCTTCCCCAAGACACAGCAAGCCCGCTGCCTGATGACCAACGCCCCTGGCGAGGTCGCCGACAAGCAGCTCGAGGAGCTGCATGTGGCCAGCACGTGGGTCGACCCGAACGACGAAGACTGACCAGAATCCCAAAGGGATTAGGCGCAATTCGCGCACCTAGCCCCAGAAACAGGAAGGCTGAAGGTCGATCCGTTGCCTTCAGCTTTTGCCGCGCACACCCCGATCGACTGGGGATTCCCGAGAACGCCGACGCACCGGCACGACGGACTTGTTGCGCCTGTACCTGCAGGACATCGGCAGGGTTGACCTTCTGACCAACGAGGAAGAAGTCACCCTGGCCCGTCTGGTCCAGCGCCGGGAAGCCCTGCTGCAGCAGCAGAGGGATCTGGCGGACAGCGACCCGGCCATTGCCGAACTGCATCGGCTGGAGGAACTGCAACGTCGCGAGGCCAATCAGCACAGCCACTGGCCGACCAAACAGGAATGGGCCCGGGCAGCCGGCCTGAACCAGGACGAGCTGCAGCAACGGATCGATGCCGGCTATGCAGCCTGGGCCGGCCATGCCGCAATCGAAGCCCGCGACCTCAAGATCGCGCTGCGCAATGGCCGCAAGGCGAAGGACCACATGATCCAGGCCAACCTGCGCCTGGTGGTGGCTGTGGCCAAGAAGTATCAGCAGCGGGGGATGGAACTCCTGGATTTGGTGCAGGAGGGGACCCTCGGCCTGGAACGGGCGGTGGAGAAATTCGACCCCACCCGCGGCTTCCGTTTCAGCACCTACGCCTACTGGTGGATCCGCCAGGGCATGACCCGGGCCATCGCCACCCAAAGCCGCACCATTCGCCTGCCGGTGCACGTCACGGAAAAGCTCAACCGCATCAAGCGGGTGCAGCAGGAGATCGCCAGCAATGAAGGCCGTATCGCCTCCATCACCGATCTGGCGAGGGAACTGGGCGTCAGCGAAGACACCGTGCGCCAGACCCTGGCCCGGGTGCCGCGTTCCATCTCACTCGATACCCGGGTCGGCAAAGACCAGGACACACAGCTTGGGGATCTGATCGAAGACGGTCACGACACACCCGAACAGACCCTCACCCATCACGAGCTGCACAACGATCTCGAGGACCTGCTCGATGAACTCACCAACCGTGAAGCGGCGGTGCTCAGACGGCGATTCGGACTGGAGGACGACACCCCTCAGACCCTGGCCCAGATTGGTGAAGACCTGCAGTTATCCCGCGAGCGGGTGCGACAGATCGAAACGCGGGCACTGCTGAAGCTGCGCCAGCCCCAACGGCGCAGCAAGGTGCGGGACTACATCCAAGAGCTGGATTCCTGACTCGACAGGACGCCAGGTACCTTGAAGAAGCACCAGGCGGGTCATGGCCAAGTTCGTCTTTATTACCGGTGGTGTCGTCTCCAGCATTGGCAAGGGGATCGTGGCCGCAAGCCTGGGTCGACTGCTGAAGTCACGGGGCTACAGCGTTTCGATCCTCAAATTGGATCCCTACCTGAATGTGGATCCGGGAACGATGAGCCCGTTCCAGCACGGTGAGGTCTTCGTCACCGAAGACGGTGCTGAAACCGATCTGGATCTGGGCCACTACGAGCGCTTCACAGACACTGCAATGTCACGCCTCAACAGCGTGACCACCGGCTCGATCTACCAGTCGGTGATCAACAAGGAACGGCGCGGTGACTACAACGGCGGCACCGTTCAGGTGATCCCCCACATCACCGGTGAGATCCGTGAACGGATTCACCGGGTGGCGGCCAACAGCGGTGCCGATGTGGTGATCACCGAAATCGGGGGCACCGTTGGCGATATCGAATCGCTGCCCTTTCTCGAAGCGATCCGCGAGTTCCGTGGGGATGTGGGTCGTCGGGATCTCGCTTACATCCACGTCACCCTGCTGCCGTTCATCGGCACCTCCGGCGAACTCAAAACCAAGCCGACCCAACACTCCGTCAAGGAACTCCGTTCCATCGGAATTCAGCCCGACGTGTTGGTGTGCCGCAGCGACCGCGAGTTCAGTGAAGACCTCAAAAGCAAGATCGGCGGGTTCTGCGGCGTCCCCAACCGCGCGGTGATCCCCTCCCTCGATGCCGACAGCATCTATGCGGTTCCACTGACCCTGGAGCAGGAAGGGCTCTGCCGGGAGGTGCTGGACGTGCTGGACCTCAAGGACCATGCGAGCGATATGGCGGCCTGGGCCCAACTGGTGCACAACCTGCGCAACCCGGGGCCGGTGGTGAAGGTTGCTCTGGTCGGCAAGTACGTCCAGCTCAATGACGCCTACCTGTCGGTGGTGGAGGCCCTCCGCCATGCCTGCATCGCCCAGAACGCGTCCCTGGACCTGCACTGGGTCTGTGCTGAGCAGATCGAAAGCAACGGCGCCGACGGCCTGCTGCGCGGCATGGATGCTGTGGTGGTTCCCGGTGGATTCGGCAACCGTGGTGTGGACGGCAAAATCGCCGCGATCCGCTGGGCCCGCGAACAACGGGTGCCGTTCCTGGGGCTATGCCTCGGCATGCAAACCGCAGTGATCGAATGGGCCCGCAACCTCGCAGGCCTGAATGGCGCCACCAGTGCCGAACTCGATCCGGACACCCAGCATCCCGTCATCCATTTGCTGCCGGAACAGCAGGACGTGGTGGACCTCGGAGGCACCATGCGATTGGGGGTCTACCCCTGTCGCATCGCCGCGGGAACACTGGCTCAACGGCTGTACAGCGACGAAGTGGTCTATGAGCGCCATCGCCACCGTTACGAGTTCAACAACGCCTACCGGACACTGTTCCTGGAATCCGGCTACGAGATCAGCGGAACCTCACCGGACGGACGGCTCGTGGAGCTGATCGAATTGAAGGGGCATCCGTTCTTCACGGCCTGTCAGTACCACCCGGAATTCCTCTCCAGACCCGGACGCCCCCACCCACTGTTCCGCGGCCTGATCGAAGCGGCCCAGCAACGGCTGCCCGATTCCCCCGCCGAGGCACTGCGTCAATCCGATCAAGCCTCTGTGCAATGACGGACCCGGGGGTGCTCCCTGTGGTGGAGACCTTCCACTCCCTCCAGGGAGAAGGCCACCACAGCGGACGCAGTGCATTCTTTATCCGTCTGGCTGGATGCAACGTCGGATGCCCCTGGTGTGACACCAAGCACTCCTGGCCGGAGGATCGTCACCCGGAGCACACGATCACCGCGCTGGCGGAACTGGCCGGCCAGGCCTGCGGTGCCGGCGCCGCCTTCACGGTGATCACCGGCGGCGAACCGCTGCAACATCCGCTGGGTCCGCTCACGGCGGCCCTGCGGACACACACACAACGGCCGGTCCATCTCGAAACCAGTGGGGTTGATCCCCTCAGCGGTCAGATCGACTGGGTCACCCTGTCCCCCAAGCGCCATCGTCCACCGCGCCCGGAGCTGCTCGCGGCCTGCCACGAACTGAAGGTGGTGGTGTTCGAACCCGACGATCTCCCGTTCGCGGAGGCGATGGCCGCCGGGGTCAGCGCAGGCCGTGAGCTTCTGCTTCAACCCGGATGGGACAGTGAGCGCGGTCAGCAGCTGGCGGTGGAGCATGTCCGGCGGCACCCGCAGTGGCGGCTGAGCCTGCAGACCCACAAATGGCTGGGTGTGCGCTGATACTGACTCCCGCATCGCTGCCACCCCATGCCCACGATTGCACTGCTCGGCACTGGTCTGTTGGGGGAAGCCATCGGCCAACGCCTGCTGCAACAGGGGTTGTCGCTGCGGGTGTGGAACCGCACCCCCGCACGCTGCAACAGCCTTCTCGAGGCAGGAGCCACCGCCATCGGCGATCTGAACGGTGCAGCCCACGGATGTGATGCGGTGATCACGGTGCTGCGGGATGGGGCCGTCACCGCTGAAGTGGTGCAGGCGCTTGGACCCTTGCAGGGCACCACGGTGATCCCGATGGGGACCATGGGCGTCGGAGAAAGCCGGGCCCTGGCCACCCAGACGGCCGAACAAGGCGGTGACTATCTGGAAGCACCGGTGCTGGGCAGCAAGCCCCAGGCGCTCAATGGCACCCTGCTGGTGATGGCCGGCGGCAGCGACGCCGTGTTCGCTCGGCACCAGGGACTGCTGAAGCATCTCGCCGAAACCCCGCAGCGGGTCGGCCCCGTGGGCAGTGGAGCCGCCACCAAGATCGCCCTCAACCAGCTGATCGCCAGCCTCACCCACAGCTTCTCGTTGTCGCTGCGGCTGATTCAGCAGGCCGGTGTTCCCGTGGAGACCTTCATGGAGATCCTGCGGCCCTCCGCCCTCTACGCCCCGACCTTCGACAAGAAGCTGCAACGCATGCTCGATGGGGAGTACAGCGACCCCAACTTCAGCACCGCCCTGCTCCGCAAGGACCTCCTGCTGTTTCTCAGCGAAGCGGCCGATCAGGGTCTGAAGGCCGACGGTCTCCAAGGGGTGGCCGCGCTGCTAGAGCGGGCCAGCGACACTGAGCTCGATGCTCAGGACTACTGCGCGCTCCATGAGCTGACGCAGTGAGACGAGGTTTTTTAATGACCCCATGAGTCAACGCACTGCGATCGCCCTGCTCTCCGGAGGCCTGGACTCGGCCACGGCTGCGGCTCTGGCCCAAGAGGAGGGCGATCGGGTCATCGGACTGTCCTTCGACTACGGGCAGCGGCACCGGCGCGAACTGGAGGCTGCGGCTCAGATCGCCAGGCGTCTGGGGCTGGCGGAGCACCACCGCATTGCCGTCGACCTGGCGGCCTGGGGCGGGTCCGCCCTGACGGATCTGAGCCAACAGGTGCCCAGTGATGGTGTCGAAGACGGAATCATCCCCTCGACCTACGTGCCCGGCCGCAATACGGTCTTCATCGCCATCGGCCTCAGCCTGGCGGAAGCCCGCGGCGCCCAGCGGCTGGTGCTCGGCGTCAATGCCGTGGATTACTCCGGCTATCCCGACTGCCGGCCGGACTACCTCCAGGCCTTCCAAACCCTGGCCGATATGGCCAGCAAAGCCGGACGGGAGGGCCATGGCACCCAGCTCTGGGCGCCCCTGGTGACCTGGAGCAAAACGACCATCGTTGAAGAAGCCCTGCGTCTTCAGGTTCCGATCGCGGAGACCTGGAGCTGCTACAGCGGCGGCGACCAGGCCTGTGGTGTCTGCGACAGCTGCCGCATCCGTGATGCGGCGCTGCGGGACGCCGGTCGACCGGACCTCTGCAGCCGCCCCAACCCATGACGGCACCGCAGCGCCATCGGCTGACCTGGCACGAACCGGTGGCCGTGGCACAGCTGCTGGCGGCGCTGCATGGCGAAGAGGGACTGATCTGGCTGGATGGTGATGGCAGCGCCCTCGGACGCTGGGTCACCCTGGCCGCCGGACCCCGGCAAACCCTCTGCTGCCGGGGTCGACCCGGTGAACCGGGGGCCCAAAATCCCTTCACGATGCTGCGGGCATTGGACCCCGGCCACTGGACCGGTTGGCTGAGCTACGAGGCCGCCGCCTGGACGGAGCCGGGCAATCCCTGGGCAAGCGATCCGCTGGCAACCCTCTGGATCGCTCGCCACGACCCGGTGCTGCGCTTCGATCTACAGGAGCGCCAACTCTGGATCGAAGGGCAGGACCACAAGGCCATCCAGGCCTTGACCGACGCGCTGGAGAACCAACCCACATCACCGGCGCAACGGCCACCGCGAATTCCCCTCGACGCCTGGCAGCAGCACACCGATCAACGGGCCTTCGCCGACGGGGTCCGACGGATCCGCGAACTGATCGCCGCAGGCGATCTGTTTCAAGCCAATCTCACCGCCTGCTGCAGCACGTCCTGGCCGCAGCAGAGCCGTGCTCTGGACCTCTTCCTCCGGGTGAGGGAAGCCTGCCCGGCTCCCTTTGCGGGGCTCGTGGTCGCCGACAACGGCGAAGCGCTGCTGTCGTCGTCACCGGAACGCTTTCTGCAGATGGAGCCGAGCGGGCGCATTCAGACGCGACCGATCAAAGGCACCCGCCCGCGGCACCAGTCACCGCAGCAGGATGCTGATCTGGCCGCCGACCTGGTCTGCAGCGCCAAGGACCGGGCCGAGAACGTGATGATCGTCGACCTGCTGCGCAATGACCTCGGCCGGGTCTGCCGACCCGGCTCCATCCAGGTCCCCCAGCTGCTGGGCCTGGAGAGTTATGCCTCGGTGCACCATCTCACCTCGGTGGTGGAAGGGCAGCTCCAACAGGGGCTGAGCTGGGTCGATCTGCTGGAAGCCTGCTGGCCGGGGGGATCGATCACCGGAGCCCCCAAGCTGCGGGCCTGCCAGCGCCTGCATGAGCTCGAACCCACCAGTCGCGGGCCCTACTGCGGCTCCCTGATCCACCTGGATTGGGATGGCAGCTTCGACAGCAATATCCTGATCCGTTCGCTGATCCGCCAGGGCTCGACCCTGCGCGCCCATGCGGGCTGCGGCATCGTTGCCGACTCCGACCCCGACGGTGAGGCGGACGAGTTGCTCTGGAAACTCCAGCCGCTGCTGAACGCCCTGACATGACAACCGCCGTCGCCTGGATGGATGGCCGCTGGGGCCAGCCCGACGAACTGGGCGTTCCCCTCAGTGACCGTGGCCTGCAACTGGCAGATGGACTCTTTGAAACGCTCTTGGTCGAGGAGGGTGAGCCGCGCCTGCTCGCCCCGCACCTGGAACGCTGGCGGCACAGCGCGACCCTGCTGGGGATGGAACCGCCCCCTGGGCAGGCCTGGCTGGCCCCGCTGATCGCTGCCGCAGTGGAACGTGCAGGCCTGCGACAGGGCAGCGGCGCCCTACGGCTGAACTGGAGCCGTGACGGTGCCGGTGGCCGCGGCATCTCGGCGAGCAGCAGCGCGGCGACGCGCTTCTGGTTGACCCTGCAGACGATCCAAACGACCCATCAACCGATCACAGCCATCACCAGTCAGCAGGAGCAGCGCAACCCACACAGCCTGCTGAGCCGCTGCAAAACCTTCAGCTACGGCCAGGCCATCCAGGCTCGCCGGGAAGCGGAAGCGAGCGGAGCGAACGATGCCTTGCTCCGGAACACCGCCGGCGAACTCTGCTGCGGAACGGTCGCCAACCTGCTGGTGCAGCGCCGGGGGCAGTGGCTAACCCCACCGCTCAGCAGCGGCTGCCTTCCTGGGGTCATCCGTCGGCGCGGCCTTGACCTCGGCCAGCTCGAGGAAGCCTCGCTGGGTGCGGCACTGCAAGGGGACGACCAGGCCGTGCTGGTGAACAGCCTGGGCTGCCGGCCGATCCGCAGCATCGATGGCCAGCCCCTGCAACTGAGCGAAGCCGGGATCGACCTTTGGCGGCAGCTCAGTCGCTAGAAGGCACGATATTGATGTGATATTTAATCAATATCGTGCCGCTGATCCAGGATCAGACGCTGAGGAACTCATCCACCACGGCCTGGCTGAGATCGCTGGTGGGACCGCTGGCCACGATCCCGCCCCGCTGCATCGCGTAATAACGATCCGCCTGGCGAACGAAGTGGAGATGCTGCTCCACCAGCAACACGCCGATGCCGGTCTCGGCAATGATCCGCCGCACCGCCGATTCGATGTCCTGCACGATGTTGGGCTGAATCCCCTCGGTGGGTTCATCGAGCAGAAGCAGCTTCGGCTTGCCAAGCAGGGCCCTGGCAATCGCCAGCTGCTGTTGCTGACCACCGCTGAGATCTCCCCCCTTACGGGGCAAAAACTCCTGCAGGATCGGAAACAGCTCATAGACAAAGGGGTCGATCCGGCGGTTGCGGCCCAGCCCCCCCGGCAGCGCCTCCATGCCCAACATCAGGTTCTCCTCCACCGTGAGCTGGGGGATGATCTCCCGCCCCTGGGGCACATAGCCAACACCGGCGCGGGCCCGTTGATACGGGGCCTGACGGTCGAGCCCATCGCCATTGAAGACAATCTCACCGCGGCGGGGCCGCAACAGACCGATCAACGACTTGAGCAGCGTGGTTTTGCCCACCCCGTTGCGTCCGATCAGACAGACCATCTCACCGGCCTTCACGGTGAGATCCACATCCCGCAGGATGTGACTCTCACCGTAATAGGTGTTCAAACCACGGATTTCCAGCAGTGTCGTCATCCGTTCTCCTCGTCGGTGGTGCCCAGATAAACCTCAATCACGCGGGGATCAGCCTGAACCTGATCCATCGTTCCCTCGCAGAGCACATGGCCCTGGTGCAGCACCGTCACGGGACTCTCCAAGCGACGGATGAACTCCATGTCGTGCTCGATCACCAGCACGGTGTGATCACCCGCCAGTGATTTGAGCAGATCTGCCGTGAGATCCGTCTCCTCATCCGTCAGGCCGGCGACCGGTTCATCCACCAGCAACAGGTCGGGATCCTGACCGACCAACATCGCAATCTCCAGCCACTGCTTCTGCCCATGGGACAGGGACCCCGCGGCCCAGTCAGCCCGGGATTGCAGATTGACGATGCCCATCAGGTGATGGACACGGTCGCGCTGCTCGGAGCTCAGACCCTGGAACAGAAGTGACCAGGGCTGCTTGGGACGACTCACCGCGAGAGCCAGGTTCTCCTGAACACTGAGCTTCTCGAACACCCTCGGACTTTGGAACTTGCGTCCAATGCCCAGACGGGCGATGCGGTGCTCGAGGGTGCCCACCAGCGAACGACCCTTAAACACCACATCCCCCTGCGTCGGCGCCGTCTTGCCGCTGATCACATCCAGGAAGGTGGTTTTGCCGGCCCCATTGGGGCCGATCACCGCGCGGAGTTCACCGGGCTGCAGCGTCAGGTTGAGGTCTCGCAGCGCCAGGAACCCGTCGAAGCTGACGGTGATCTGACGCAGTTCCAACAGAGCGGAACTCATGGCTGCACCTCCTCTTGACCATCAATTTCCAGCTGGGGATAGGTGCCGATGGGACGAACCAAACCCAACCGGTTCAGCAGATTGCGTGGACCATCACCGCGGAACCAACCGATCACACCTTCCGGCAGAGCCGTGACCACAAGGATGAACAGACCGCCCTGGATGAACAGCCAGCTCTCCGGCATCACCTCACTGACAAGACTCTTGGCGTAATTGATCACGACCGCACCGAGGATCGCGCCCACCAAGGTGCCGCGGCCACCGACCGCCACCCAGATCACCATGTCAATCGACATCGGCACCTCCATGAACTGCGGCGAGGCGCTGCCGGATTGAACGGTGTAAAGAGCTCCACCGATGCCCGCCAGGGCGCCGGCGAGGCCGAAAACAATCGTTTTGAACAGCGTCGGGTTGAAACCGGCGAAGCGCAGACGCGGTTCGTCATCGCGGATGGCAATCAGCACATCACCAAAGCGACCGCGGACCACCCAGCGCAGGAAAGCCCAGACCAGGATCACCACCACGGCGGTGACCCAAAAGAACCACCGCTGCATCAGATCGGATCCGACGTACTGCCCGAACAATTTCGTGGCGGGCGTCTGTAATCCGTTGGTGCCGTTGATCAGCTTCTGCTGGCCGTTGAAGAAGTTGAAAAAGACCAGCAGAGCGGCCTGGGTCAGGATCGAGAAGTACACCCCCTTGATCCGATTGCGGAACACCAAACCGCCCAGGACAGCGGCGAGCAGTCCGGGGATCAGCCAGATCGCCACCAAGGTGAACCAGGGCGACGCGAAGGGATGCCAGAAGAAGGGCAGCTCCTTCACGCCATAGAGGCTGAAGAATTCGGGGATCGCATTGGGGAGATCGCCAGAGCTGCTCAGCTGGAGATACATGGCGGCGGCATAACCACCCAACGCGAAAAAGATGCCCTGACCGAGGCTCAGCAGACCGGTGAACCCCCAGATCAGATCGATGCCCAGGGCCACGATCGCCAGGGAGAGGAAGCGACCCAACAGGTTGAGTCGGAAGACGGACAGCACGGAGGGTGCCGCCACAATCGCCGCAATGATCAGCACCCAGAGCAGAAGCTGGGGCCAACGGCGCTGTTGAAGGAACTGCAACATGAGATCAGGCCTCCACCATGCGTCCCTTCTGCGGGAATAACCCCGCGGGACGGAACTGCAAGAACGCCACGATCAGGGCGAAGATCATCACCTGGGCCATGCTCGTGGTCGCAAAGAAACTCACGGCACCCGCCAAGGGCGCTGGCATGTCAGGCCAGAGGGTGAGCAGACGACCGGCACCGATCACATCGGTGAGCCAACCGATCGCGAAGGACGCCAGCACCGTGCCGAAGAGATTGCCAACGCCACCGAGCACGACGACCATGAAACAACCGACGATGTAGGAGCCGCCCACGTTCGGACCGACCGAACCCAGCAGGGAGACGGCGACACCCGCAACACCGGCCAACCCGGATCCGATTCCGAAGGTCAACACATCAACAGTGTCGGTGGGAATGCCCAGACAGTCGCTCATGGATCGGTTCTGGGTGACAGCGCGGATCCGCATGCCCCAGACACTGCGGTTCAGGAACCAGGTGACTCCGAGAACCGCCACCACCGTGACCGCAATGATCACCAGCCGCGGCACCGGGAACGTCAGGCCGCTCAACTCGAGGCCACCGCGCATCCACTGCGGAGCCGTGACGTCCACGTTGCGCGCATCCGCCTGTGAAATTCGGCTGATCTGAGAGGCCAGGCCACTCGCCAACAGCACACCAGCCAAGGCAGCCACCGCCCAGCTCCCGGCGCGAACCAGCCGTGAGCGCGCACCGAGCAGCCAACGCTCGGGGAGGAACACCGGCAGACCGAAACCGAGCACGAGCGCCAGGATCAAGCCGGACGCATGGGCCATCGGGACACTGCGAACGAATTGCTGCAGGATCAAGCTGACGCCCCAGGTGGCCAGCAAGGTCTCCAGGGGGTTGCCGTACAAACGGCGAATCACCGCGCGTTCCAACAGCACCCCAACAACGCCACTGACGATGAAGGCAACCGGCAACGCCACGAGGACATACAGGTTGTAAAGGGGGGCCAGTGCGGGCAGCTTGAAAATCAACTGCACCACATAAGTGGTGTAGGCACCGAGCATGATCAGCTCGCCATGGGCGAGGTTGATCACACCCATCAGGCCGAAAACAATCGCCAATCCAAGGGCGGCCATCAGCAGCACGGAGCCGATGGCCACACCGTTAAACAGGCTTTCAAAAAGCAGTTGCACGACTGTCTGAAACGAACGTTCAGGGAAACGACGAAAGGAGGAGCCCGAAAACGAGCTCCTCCGTGAAGAGAGATTCAGGCTGTGACCCGAAGATCAGAGCTTGTACTTGCCGCCCTTCGAGGCATCGGTCCAGTCGCAGGCGAAACCGGTGGAATCCGGGTGGATCTGGTTCCAGGCCTGGGGAGCCACGGGGCCATCGGTCTCCTCGAGGATGTCGAACTGGCCATCCTTGGTGATCTGACCGATGCGCACGGTCTGGGACAGGTGATGGTTCGGCATCACGGTCACCTTGCCCTGAGGCGCATCGAACTCGATGCCAACCAGAGCTTCACGGACCTTGTCGTCATCGAAGCTGTTGGCCTTCTCAACGGCGGCCTTCCACAGGTAGACCATGTTGTAAGCCGACTCCTGCGGGTCAGCGACCTGACGGTCTGCGCCGTACTTGGCCTTGAAGTCAGCAGCGAACTTCTTCGATGCCGGAGTGTCGATGGACATCATGTAGTTCCAAGCGCCGTAGTGGCCTTCTAGGAACTCAGAACCGATCGTGCTGATCTCTTCTTCGGCGATGGAGTAACTCATCACGTAGAAGCCGTTGGCAGGGGTGATGCCGGCGTCCTGGATCTGCTTGAAGAAGGCGACGTTCTGGTCACCGTTGAGGGTGTTGATGATCACACCGCCTTCAGGCAGAGCTTCCTTGATCTTGGCGATGATCGGAGCAACTTCGGTGTTGCCCAGGGGGAGATAGTCCTCACCAACCACTTCGCCACCCAGCTGCTCAACCTGAGCCTTGGTGATGGTGTTGGAGGTGCGGGGGAAGACGTAGTCCGAACCCACCAGGAAGAAGGGCTTGCCAGCGGCAGGCGACTTCTCAAACATGAACTTGGTGGCCGGCTCCGACTGTTGGTTCGGGGTGGCACCGGTGTAGAAGATGTTGTTGGAACACTCCTGACCCTCGTACTGAATCGGGTAGTAGAGGAAAGCGTTCTTCGACTCGTAGACCGGCAGCATCTCCTTGCGGCTGGCGGAGGTCCAACCGCCGAAGACCACAGGCACCTTGTCCTGATCGATCAACTTCTTGGACTTCTCAGCGAAGGTGGGCCATGTGGAGGCGCCATCTTCAACGATGGTTTCGATGGTGTAGGACTTGCCGTCCACTTCCACACCACCGGCGGCGTTGATCTCGTCAATCGCCATCTTTTCGGTGTCGACCAGCGTCTTCTCAGAGATCGCCATGGTGCCGGTCAGCGAGTGCAGGATGCCGACCGTGACAGTGCAGTTGTTGCCGTCGTCATCACACTTGGCATTGGTGGCCTGGTCGCTACCACCACCACAGGCGGTCACAGCCAAGCCCAGCGATGTTGCGGCCAGGCCGGCAAACAGACGCTTGGAGAGAGAGGAACTCATGAAATCCACAACACGTGATTCAGTGCGCGTCTGACGACGGCATCGACGTGAAACTAAGGATCAGTGACTCCTCTTTTTGGTATCAACGCGAACCAATTTCAGACTTGCCGGCGCGCCGATCACCCATTCGGTAGCTGTTGCAACACAAACGACTCGACGTGCTCGAGTCCCTCGCCGCTGTGGAGGTTGGTAAAACACCACGGGCGATCACCCCGCATCCGCACGGTGTCGCGCTCCATCACGGCCAGGTCGGCACCCACCAAAGGAGCCAGGTCAATTTTGTTGATCACCAGCAGATCCGAGCGCGTAATCCCAGGGCCTCCCTTGCGCGGGATCTTGTCGCCGGCGGCCACATCGATCACATAGATGCAGAGGTCAACGAGTTCCGGGCTGAAGCTCGCGGCCAAATTGTCACCACCGCTTTCCACCAGCACCAGATCCAGACCTGGGAATTGCTCCTCGAGCTCCGCCACCGCCGCACGGTTGATCGAACAGTCTTCACGGATCGCCGTGTGTGGACAGCCTCCGGTCTCCACCCCGCGGATGCGTTCCGGCTCAAGGGCTCCGACCCGGGTCAGGAACTGCGCATCCTCCTGGGTGTAGATGTCATTGGTGACAACAGCGAGCTGCAGCCGCTCGCGAAGCGTCCGACACAACGCCTCCACGAGCGCGGTCTTGCCCGATCCGACCGGACCGGCCACTCCGAGACGCAGCTTGCTGCCCATCAGCTTCGAAACAGGCGGGAATACAGCTCAGCATGGGTCAGTTGAGCCAAGGAAGCACCCACCCCGGAACTCCAGAGCTCCCGTGGATCGGCGTGCTGCAGCAGCTCAGCCTGCTCAAGAATCAACGGACGCAAGCGCAACTGCAGCACCTGGGCCCGGGTGGGACCCAAGGGCAACAACCGCACTGCAGCACTGAGTTGATTGGCGACCCAGCCGTAGAGATACCCCTCCACCATCGCGGCGGGCGTGACCTCCAGCGCCGTGGCGGCCCAGGCCCAGGCCGCTGGCCAGGCCAGACGCAACGACTCCGGTAGAGGGTGGCCGAGCTCCTGGAGCAACTGCAGCAACGACTGCCCCATTTGACGCTGCTGGGCACGGACTTCCGCCACCTCACGGGTGGCCAGCAACCATCCGTCCAAATCCAGCACACGCCGCCGCGCGTCAACATTGCTCTGCCCCACCCAAGCCGACAGGTCTGCCGCCAGGGGCCCCAAAGCGGCCGCCTCCAGCCGCAGTGTTCCCCGGAACAACTCAGCCTGAAGCCACGACTCGAGCATGGCTTCATCGGCGAGCGCGCCGGACTGAATCAGCACTTCCAAGCCCTCTGAATAGCTGAAGGCACCCACCGGCAATGCCGGACTCACCAGCTGAAGCAGGGACAGATCACTCATGGGTGGGCGTGTCCATGCCCATGACCATGCCCCTCTCCATAGGCCCCACCCTCTGGTGCAAACGGCTCCCGACAGCGACTCAACACGAGCCCGCGCGCCTCCAGCATCTCGGCGAGCACGGCATCCTCCAACAGGCGCAGCTCCTGGGCATGCAGCTCCAGAGCCACATGCCGATTCCCCAGGTGATACGCGGCCTGCAGCAACGCCAATGCCGAATCCGCCTGCACCCGCAACAACGGCTCCGGTGCTGCGGCAACTTCAACACGAATGGCGCCCGCTCCATCACTGAGCTGATCGCCGGGGCGCAAGGCTCCCTCCCGCGGAAGCTGCAGCAACACCGCTCGACCACAGGCGGTGCGGCGGCGTCCACGCAGGACCCGGCGTTCAGCAGCGGTCAGGGGCAGCAGGACGTCGGCCTGACCCACGGGCACGGATGCCAACCGCCGCTCCAACACGAGCAGGCTCTCGCTCACAGACCCCCGTCATCTGCGCAAAGCCTGCCCAGCCATCGACCTGACATTTAGTAGCAACCGCTACAGAGCAGGCGGAGACCAGCGCGGAGCGTGGAGGCATGCAACGCCCTGAGCCCTGGCACGGCCGCTGCCAACTGCAGTTTCAATCCAGCCCCGCGGGCACCCACCATCAGGGGGGCTGCAGCGCTCCGTTCAAACTGCTCCGGGCCGACCGCGGCGACGACGGCCGTTGCGAACTTCCCTTGCTGCACACCGCCGGAGGCCTCGTCGGCGGGGATCGACTGAGCATCGACCTCGACCTGGGCGTGGCCAGCCGCAGCCTGATCACGAGCGTGGCAGCCCAGAAGGTCTACGGCTCCCTTGGACGCAGCCGACTGCACCCCGAAGGCCGTTGGTCCCAGCAAACGGTCCAATGCACGCTGGAGGACGACAGCGATCTGGAATGGCTCCCCCAAGAACTGGTGCTCTACGCGGATGCGCTCTATGAGCAGCAACTGACCGTGACCCTGCCGGAGAACGCCTCCTTTCTCAGCGCGGAAATCGTGCGACTGGGGCGCACCGCGGCCGGCGAAACGCTGAATCAAGGCTGCTGGCGCTCCGCCCTGAGCGTGCAGCGGATCGGCCGGGCTGAACCCCGCTGGGAACTCGTCGATCGGCTGAGCCTGGGTGGTGACAGTCTTGCCGGCAGCCACGGACTCGCCGGTGCCCCCGTGTTCGGCTCGCTGGTGTGGGCAGCGCCGATGCCCCTCTCCTCCGACGCGATCCGACGCCTGCAGGAGACCATCCGAGCGGATCGAGACGGGCTGGAAGGAACCATGCGCCTCAGCAGCCTCGACCAGGGACTGGTGGCCCGGTACAGCGGACCATCAAGCCGCGATGCCCGGTTTTGGTTCAGTCGAATCTGGTCCCACACCCGCGCACTACGGGGACTCAGCAGCCCACGCATCCCACGGGTCTGGCCCTTGCAGGAACAGCCGTTAGCCAGACAAACGTTCACCACGAACCGTCAAGCGCTCCCGGCGACGACAAACTGAAGACGACCGAGGCCCCCCATGCATCTCAGTCCCCAGGAAAAGGACAAACTCCTGATCGTGACCGCCGCCTTGCTGGCGGAACGTCGTCTCAATCGCGGCCTGAAACTGAACCACCCCGAGTCGGTGGCTTGGCTCAGCTTTCTGGTGCTGGAAGGTGCCCGCGACGGCAAAAGTGTGGCGGAGCTGATGCAGGAAGGAACCACCTGGTTGCAGCGCGATCAGGTGATGGAGGGGGTACCTGAGCTGGTGCATGAGGTGCAGATCGAGGCGGTCTTCCCCGACGGCACCAAGCTCGTCACCCTGCATGACCCGATTCGCTGAGGCAAACCCATGGCACCTCTGATTCCAGGCGAACTGCTTCCTGAACCGGGTGAACTGGAACTGAATGCAGGCCGACCCGTCACCACGGTGAGCGTCTCCAACAGCGGCGACCGGCCCGTGCAGGTGGGGTCCCACTTCCACTTTGCGGAAGCCAATGCCGCCCTGCGGTTCGACCGCGCATCCGCCCGCGGCCAGCGCCTCGACATCCCCGCCGGCACCGCCATTCGCTTCGAACCCGGCGACAGCCGCGACGTGAACCTCATTCCCTTTGCCGGCGCCCGACGCGTCATCGGCTTCAACGGCCAGATCAACGGACCCCTCGACGCCTGACCCATGCCCTATCGCATTTCTCGCCAGGCCTACGCCGAGACCTACGGCCCCACCACCGGTGATCGGGTCCGGCTCGCCGATACGGAGCTGATCCTTGAAGTCGAACAGGACTTCACCGTCTACGGCGATGAGGTGAAGTTCGGCGGCGGCAAGGTGATCCGCGACGGCATGGGTCAGTCCCAGACATCACGGGGCGGCGGCGCCGTGGACACGGTGATCACCAACGCCTTGATCCTCGACTGGTGGGGGATCGTCAAGGCCGATGTCGGCCTCAAGGACGGCCGCATCGTCGCCATCGGCAAAGCCGGCAACCCCGACACCCAGGAAGGGGTGACGATCGTGGTGGGCCCCGGCACCGAAGCCATCGCCGGAGAAGGACACATCCTCACGGCCGGTGGCATCGACACCCACATCCACTTCATCTGCCCGCAGCAGATCGAAACGGCCCTGGCCAGCGGCGTCACCACCCTGATGGGCGGCGGCACCGGACCGGCCACAGGCACCAACGCCACCACCTGCACCCCCGGCGCGTTCCACATCGGGCGGATGCTCCAGGCCGCCGAAGGCCTGCCGGTGAACCTGGGCTTTTTCGGCAAGGGCAACGCCAGCACCCCGGAAGCTTTGGAAGAACAGGTACGGGCGGGCGCCTGCGGCCTGAAGCTGCACGAAGACTGGGGCACCACCCCCGCCACCATCGATGCCTGCCTGTCGGTGGCCGATCGCATGGATGTACAGGTCTGCATCCACTCCGACACCCTCAACGAAGCCGGTTTCGTTGAAGACACGATCGCGGCGATCAAAGGCCGCACGATCCACACCTTCCACACCGAAGGTGCCGGCGGCGGCCATGCCCCGGACATCATCAAGATCTGCGGCGAAGCCAACGTGCTGCCCAGCAGCACCAACCCCACCCGGCCTTACACCCGCAACACCCTCGAGGAGCACCTCGACATGCTGATGGTGTGCCACCACCTGGATCCCAAGATCCCGGAGGATGTGGCCTTCGCCGAATCACGGATCCGGCGCGAAACGATCGCCGCCGAAGACATCCTTCACGACCTGGGCGCCTTCTCGATCATCGCCAGCGACTCCCAGGCCATGGGCCGCGTGGGCGAGGTGATCACCCGCACCTTCCAGACCGCCCACAAGATGAAGGTGCAGCGCGGCGCGCTGCCGGAAGACTCCAGCCGCAACGACAACCATCGCCTCAAGCGCTACATCGCCAAGGTGACGATCAACCCGGCGTTGGCCCACGGCATCAGCACCGAAGTGGGGTCGATTGAAACCGGCAAGCTCGCCGACCTTGTGCTCTGGAAGCCGGGCTTCTTCGGCATCCGCCCGGAACTGGTGATCAAGGGCGGATCGATCGTGTGGGCCCAGATGGGCGATGCCAACGCCTCAATTCCCACCCCCGGGCCCGTGCACGGCAGGCCCATGTTCGGCGCCTTCGGCAAAGCCCTCGCCCCGAGCTGCCTCACCTTCGTGAGCGAGGCAGCCATGGATGCTGATATCCAACGCCAGCTGGGGCTGGAACGCACCTGCATGGCGGTGAAGGACACCCGCAGCGTGGGCAAGAGCGCACTCAAGCTCAACTCCGCCCTGCCGAAGGTGAGCGTGGACCCGCAGACCTATGAGGTGTTCGCCGACGGTGAGCTGCTCACCTGCGAACCCGCCGAGGTGCTGCCCCTCGCCCAGCGCTACCTGCTGCTTTGAGCACCACGCTGCTGGTGATCCAGCACGTTGACCACGAAGGGCCCGAACTGGTGGGACAACTGGCGCGGGAACGGGGAATGGACCTCCAGACCCTGCGGCCGGACCGTGGCGACTGCCTGCCGAGCCCAAGCGAATGCCCGAACAGCATCGCGCTGGTGCTGGGGGGACCAATGGGCGTGAACGAACGGCATCAACCAGACCTGCACTGGCTCCAAACTGAGCTGAACTGGTTGACGGCCTGGCACCGGCAGAGCCGACCGATACTGGGCATCTGCCTGGGGGCTCAACTCCTCGCTGTCGCTGCAGGCGGATCCGTGCAACCCCTGCAGGTTGGAGCACCACCGCAGCAGCTCAAGGAACTGGGACTGGGCGCAATCCACTGGGTCGCTGATCCGACCCATGAGGCCTTACTGCAGGGACAACCGAGCGGCAGCTTGGCGCTGCATTGGCATGGCGATCGCATCCACCTGCCAGCCGATGCAACCCTGCTGGGTTCCTCGCTGCACTGTGCGGAACAGGTGTTTCGAATCGGCGATCACGCCATTGGCCTGCAATGCCATCTCGAGATCAACGGAGATGCACTGCAACGCTGGATTACCAACGACCACACCTATGTGATGAGTGCCCTTGGGCCTGAAGGGCCCGAACGCCTGATGCGGGAGTGGCGCTGGCTAGGAGACGAGCTGCAGGAGCAAGGTCGACACTTTTTCAATGCTGCACTCGATCAACTACAGGCGTGCTGCAGTGCCAGGTGATTTGCACCAGCAAGGAATACTTATTACTACGGACAAAAATAAACAAAACCGAAAACTTTTCTGTACAAGTATCGACCCGAACATCGCCTCAGGCCAGGCAAGCGCTTCAATAGTTCTGTAGCAACGGCTACCGATCGTTCACTTCGCATCACGCGAAGCGCAGTTCGCCTCAGGCCATGGAACGGGGACCTGAGCTTGCTTCGAGGACCATCCAATGACCACCCTTCTCTATCGCGGGCATCAGTACCAGCAAAGCAACGCCATTGAGGGCAAACCTGGTGTGCAGCTGGTCTACCGCCGCAACGTGTACCAAGCCCGTCAAATCAACAGCCACCGGACTCCGGCGCAGCTCATATACCGCGGAGTCGGCTATACGCGCTAGGGCAACTTTTCAATCCGTAGCAAGAGGGACAATCTGGTTCCGCGGATTGAGGCGTAATAGATCCAGCTTCAGCAATAATCTTGGATCTCGTCGCCACTCGCCTCGACCAAGGCCTTGCACAGTTGAACCCCTCGAGCGTGCATGGTGTCTTCTGGCTACAAACCCACTTTCCCGCCCAGGAGTGGGATGCTCTGCTGTCGGGCCAAGCAGCCTTCGGAATGGATTGCGTCGACGATTTGATTAATGATGCTCGTGAGGCTGGCTTAAACGTGAAGTGGGAAGCCTCCGTCCGCAGCTGAGCCATCTCAAATCTTTCAGGAAGACCCTGCACACTTCGGTGTTGCAGGGTTTTTTGCTGACATGACCTATGGCTGATCCCTACGCCACCAGACGGTTCAGCATTGGCAATTCCGACAGTTCGTCCCTCCACTCCTGAGCCCAAAGGGCCTGGCTGCGCTCATACACCTCCATCAACTGCTCCATCGCACGCTCATGGAAATCAACCCGTAGGTCCAACAACGGAAAGGCAGCTTCACCGCTCACCTGTACCGCTGCTGAAGTGCAGAACGGAGAACGATGGTCACCCCCAGCGGCTTCCCCGGCTTGAAGAGCCATCATCAGGCGACGTCCCAGTTTCAAGCTGGGGTCGCTGGTGAGAAAGGCCTGCTCCATTGCCTCCATAACACCCTCATCCACCAAGCAATTGCCAGCAACGGATAGGTCACGCTGATGGCGGTGCCCAGCCCAAGCCCCGCAATCCTGCCCCGTCCAACAGGCCGTTCGACCATCCAGATCGATCAGGTGAAACTGACGCCGGTCACGATGCTGATCATCCGCCAGAAGGCTGGCCAGAACACTCTCGGCATCCGAACTCTGCTCCAGGCGTTCAAGGCCACAGATCCCTAGATAGGGATTGGTGTGGGCCTGGGTCGCCACAGCGCCAACTCCGGCGCGGATGTGGGGCACGGTGGATCCAACGGCCAGATGACAGGTGGCAACAGCCACGCCAAAGCGGCCGTTGTTGGGATCACGGGCCAGGATCGAAAAAGTCACGGCAGCTGACGGTCAAGCCGCAGCAACGTTTCGAGCAGCACCGCAGTGCCCGCCCAGCACAGTTCATCGCTGGTGAACTCCGCAGCGGAATGACTCAGTCCGCCCCGGCTGGGAACAAAAATCATGCCCATCGGCCAACGGCGGCCGACCTCCTGCGCATCGTGGCTGGCTCGGCTGGGGAGATGGCTGTGGGACAGGCCGAGATCGGCAGCGGCCTCAGCAATCGTGGCCATCACCACAGCATCAGCAGGGGTGGGATCAACACTGAACTGGGGATCCACCGCGATCGGGCAGCCCGTTTCAGCGCCGATGTTCTCCACCTGCTGCATCAACTCCTCCACCAATTGATCGAGCACGCGTCGATCCACATCCCTTAAATCAACTGTCAGGGAGACAGCACCAGGGACGACGTTGGCGGCATTGGGCCAAACCTCAAGACGGCCCACCGTCGCCACAGGATCTCCTGGATGACTGGAGGCCATGGCCTCGACAGCGAGAACAATGCGCGACGCCGCCACGAGGGCGTCCTGTCGCAGACCCATCGGTGTGGTGCCGGCATGGTTGGCCTGTCCCTGCACATTGATGCTGAACCGGCGCTGACCGACGACACCCTCCACAACACCGATGGCATCACCGCGTTGCTCGAGAACACCGCCCTGCTCAACATGCAATTCCAGGAAAGCGGCGTAAGCCTCATCGGAGCGGCGGGCGGAGGCCAATGACGGCCAATGCCCCCCGATGCGTGCCAGGTTCTCCTGAATCGGCTGGCCATTGCTGGTGGCGTAACTCTCCGGATCAGTGGAGGCCGTGCCCGCCAAGCCCTTGCAACCCACCATGGTCGACTCCTCGTCGGCAAAGGCGATCAACTCGATGCCATGCTGCAGCCGTATGCCCTGGTCCTGAAGAGCACGGCAGGCTTCGAGACCTGCAAGGACACCTAGGGCCCCATCGAAGCGACCACCGGTGGGGACGGTGTCGAGGTGTGAGCCGGTCACCAGCGCAGGACGGTGTGGCTCGAGGCCGTCAAGACGCCCGATCAAATTGCCAGCTGCATCAACACGCACCTGCATGCCCAGCTGTTTCATCCATTGGGCCAACAACTCACGGCCCTGAACGTCTTCAGCTGAAAACCCCCGACGGCAAACGCTGCCATCGGGCTTCGCGCCAATGCTCGCAAGCTGTTCAATCGTTTCGACTAAACGATCACGGTTGGGGCTCGCCGCAACTTTGCCTGGCTCAATCCCACTTCCAAGGTTGGTCGGAGAAGCCGAGGTGAGCGTGAGCAATGCCGTGACCTTCGTTTCAAACGGAATCAGATCTTCACCCGAAAACCCTCAGAAACTTGTAGCTAGAGCAACGCTTTTATCCCGACCAAAGAATTCAAACGGGCATCAGCACTCGCCACCCCAGGCGGTCAGCCTCCCGACGGGCCAGGGCGGGCACGTCTTCAGCCACAAACATCCGGTGCAGCATTTGCACACCCAGCAGATGATTGATCACGGCATCCATCTGCACACGCTCCGCATCGGTGGTGGATGGATCCTCATGACGCGCAAACAAGGCACTAACACCGGCTTTGCTCAATAAACCAGCGGCATCGATCGCCTCATCACTGAGGTAGTCATCAGCGAGTTGCTTCATCTGCGCCCACTTCTCGGGCTCCGTATGGGCTGGCGGCGCCATGAAGGCGAACTTCTCACGCCGA
>NZ_JBGKDS010000028.1:0-38135 GCF_042954325.1 Parasynechococcus sp.
CCGCCCACCACAACGATCATCGCGGGCTCGAGCATTGAGGTCAGAGCTTTCACCATCGCTCCCACTTCGTCCTCATAGAAATCAGCCACTTTGCTGAGCATTTTGTCCATCTCGCCGGTTTCCTCACCGATCGAGAGCATGCTCAAGGCCATGTCCGGTAAAACCTGCTGCCGCACCAGTGCTGTACTCAGCAGAACGCCTTCCTGAACGAGGCTGCGTGAGTTGAGGATGGAATCGGAAATGATCGAATTGCCTGCGGTCTGACTTGAAATTTCCAGCGAGGTCAGGATGGGGACCCCGGCCCGGGTTAATGAACTAAAGATCCGGCAAAACTGTGCCGTGGCCGTCATCATGATCAGGTCTCCGAACAGCGGTACTTTGAGCATCAAGCTGTCCACCTGACGCCGTCCGCGATGGGTGGAGTAATACCGAGTGAACATCCACATCGCCACCAAAATGAAGCCAACGGCGAAGAGTGAAAAGCTGGAACGCAGCAGCCCACTCAGCGACACCAGGGCCTGGGTGAAGGCAGGTAATTCAGCTCCCAGATCTGAAAAAATTCCTGCAAATGTCGGGATCAAAAAGATGGTCATTCCCAGGAAGACCGCAATGGCAATGACAAGAACGGCAATGGGATAACCGAGTGCTCCTTTGATCTGGTTCTGCAACTTGGCGTTGTCTTCAAGGAGTTTGGCCAGTCTCTGCAGGGCTTCGTCCAACACACCACCGGTTTCCCCCGCTTCCACCATCGCGATGGTGAGTTGATCAAACACCTTGGGCCAACGGCGGATGGCTGTTCCAAGGGCGACGCCTTCGTTCACATCCAGGCTCACCTTGGTCAGGGCTCGTTTGAACATCGGCAGCTTTTGCTGCTTGGCCATCAGATCGAGGCCGCGCACAATCGGGACGCCGGCGTCGACGAGCGCTGCCATTTTGCTGGCGAACAGAGCCTTTTCCTTCACCCCCGGCGGCTTTTCAAGCAGTTCGCTGAGGTTGAACGACAGCAGACCTGACCCCCCTTCTGCGTCCTGAGCGGAACCCCGAGACTTGCTAGTTGTCTCAGTGAGGGGTTTCAGCTCCGTCGCACGGATTCCCCGGCGGCGCAGAAGCTTGCGGGCTTCCTGCGGATCCGCCGCTTTGATCGTGACGGAGCGGGACTGCCCTGTGGGTCCGTCGTAGCTGGCAACGAAGGAAGCCATGGTTCAGCGCTGGGATTCATTCATCACGGAACAGCCGTTCGAGTTCAGGTGGTTTGCTCGCCTTGGCCAACGCCTCTTCACGGCTGATGGCGCCTTCCATGACGAGATCAGCCAAGGCCTTCTCCAGGGTTTGCATGCCCTGATCACCACCGGTCTGGATCTGGGAATACAGCTGAGCCGTCTTTCCTTCACGGATCAGGTTCGCGACCGCTGGGTTGTTGATCATGATTTCCTGCGCCATCACGCGTCCGAATTGATTCGGTTGCGGATTCTCACGGCGACAGAGGGTCTGCGAGAACACGGCCACGAGACTGCCGGAGAGCTGAACACGGATCTGGGTCTGCTGGGCTGGTGGAAAGACATCAACCATGCGATCCACGGTCTGGGCAGCGGAGCTGGTGTGCAAGGTTCCAAACACCAGGTGACCGGTTTCGGCGGCACTGATGGCCAGTTGAATCGTCTCCAGATCGCGCATCTCCCCGACCAAGATCACGTCGGGGTCTTCCCGCAAGGCTGCCCGTAGGGCATTGGCAAAACTTCGGGTGTCCTCGTTCAGCTGGCGTTGGTGCACCAGGCTCTGATCGCTTTTGTAGACGAATTCGATCGGATCTTCGATCGTGAGAATGTGCTCGCTGCGGGTGTGGTTGATGTGGTCGAGTAGGGCCGCCAGCGTGGTCGTTTTGCCTGAGCCGGTGGGTCCCGTCACCAGAATCAGACCGCGGGGCCGTTTGCAGGTCTCGACGACGACCGGCGGCAGATTGAGAAGGTCCAGGCTGGGGATAGAGCTGCCCAGGGCCCGTAGGCAGGCGGCATAGCTGCCTTTTTGGCGGTAGACGTTCACGCGGAAGCGCGCCACACCCTTGAGTCCGTAGGCGCAATCCAGCTCCCAGGTCTGTTCCAGCGTCTTGCGCTGGCTGTTGTTGAGCATCGAGAAAATCAACTTATTGCAGTCGTCTTCGCTGAGAGCGTCGTCCCGCATCGGTCGTAGTTGACCGCTGAAACGACCGTAGGGAGGCTGCCCGGTGGCGATGTGCAGATCGCTGCCACCGCCTTCGACCAGCTGCTCCATCAGGTCTTCGATCATCAGCTCCAAGACGACCTCCTCAATGTCGTGGGGTCAGGCAGTAGGGGCATTCGAGCCAGCCATCCTCGAGGCCAGCGCCACAGCCTGTACAGGTCATTGTGCTGAGAGCACGGGCTCTGCGCTCGGATTCGAGACCAGAATCCGTAAGAATCATGCGCCCCACTTCTTCCAGTGTGGTGTGGCCTTGACGGACCAGTTCAAGGGCGTACCCCAGCAGGGTGGTCATGCCTGATTCGAGGGCGAGCTGGCGAATCACATCGGTGCTGGCTCCCCGAGAGATGGCCGTGGCGATGTCTTCATTGATCCGAAGCACCTCATAAACGCCCACCCGGCCCTTGTAGCCACTGCCTTTGCAATGCGGGCATGGTGACGCTTCGGTCCGATCGTGATGGTGCGCGCGATAGAAGGTCACCATCGCTTCCTTGCTGGCCATCAACCCGAAGCGGCCCAGTTCCCGTTCATCCGGTTGATACGGCTCTCGACATTCGCCGCAGACCCGGCGCATCAGTCGTTGGGAGACGATCCCGATCAGAGCGGCCGCCACCATGAAAGGCTCCACCCCCATCTCATCGAGGCGCGCGATGGTGCTGGGGGCATCGTTTGCGTGCAGGGTGCTCAACACCAAGTGACCGGTCAGAGCGGCCTCAATGGCGGTTTTGGCGGTTTCGAGATCCCGTGTTTCCCCCACGAGCAACACATCCGGGTCCTGCCGCATGAAGGCCCGCAGAGCAGTGGCGAAATCAAATCCCTTCTCGCGGTTCACCTGGCTTTGGGTGATGCCGGGGAGGGTGTATTCGATCGGGTCCTCCACGGTGGAGATGTTGATGCCCGGGTCGTTGCGTTCCGCCAGCAGGGAATACAGCGTGGTGGATTTACCTGAACCGGTGGGTCCGGTAACCAGGATCATTCCAAAGGGTTTGGCGCCGAGTTCACGGACGAGGTCAAGGGTCTGGGGGTTGCCGATCAATTTGTCCAGCCCGAGCTGCGTGGCACTGCTGTCGAGCAGGCGCAGACAGACCTTTTCCCCGAAGCGACTGGGAAGGGTGCTGACACGGAAGTCGATCACGCGCTCGCGGTATCGGCGTCGGATCCGGCCGTCCTGGGCCTGACGCCGTTCAGCGATGTCCAGATCGGCCAGGATTTTGAAGCGTGAGGTGACGGCAGGAATCAGCCGGCTGGGAAGCGGCTCGATGTACTGCTGGAGGACACCGTCTTGGCGGTAGCGCAGCTGGAGCCCTCTCTGTTGTGGCTCCACATGGATGTCGCTGGCACCAACGCTCATGGCCTGAAGCAGGATCCGATCCACCAGAGCGATAACGGGTGAAGCCTCCGCGTCCTTGATGCTGGCTTCCAGGTCGACGATGTCGGCATTGGTTGCGGCTGCCTCATCGGGATCGTCTTCCAGGATTCCGTCCGCGCTGAACCCATCGAGGAAGGAGGCGATGGTGTCATCGAGCGAGGCTGCGTCATCGCTCGACGGGCTGTGCTCCAGCACTGGGATCTCTTGCTTGGCGTCGTCGTCGCTGGCGCCGCTCTGTTCAGGCAGTGGCGCGACGGGCGGCGGGATCTCTTGGGCGGTTGGGGCGTTCAGGACCTCCAGCAGGTCGTTCAGCAGGGCGGATCGCCAGTGGACGGTGCGTGGTCCGGTGTCCAGCTGCTCATGCAACGACTGCCGTTCCTCGGCACCCCAGTGGCTGGGGACCGCCAGGTCCAACATCTGCTCATTGATGGCCAATGGCAATGCCTGCAGGTTCTGCCATTGCTGCGGGCTCAGGCCAAGGGGATGACTCTCCAGCAGCTGTCGAGCCGTCGCGAGTTCATCGCGGTCTGGCACAGCCTCCTGGAGGAGCAGTTCGAGCTCGAAGCGTTGTTGTTCCGGTGAAGCCGAGTCAGCAATGGGGCGTGCCTGGGTCACGGATTGTGCGGTGAATCGAGAAGGTGCGGGCTTCCGCAGCTTGTGGGAGGTCAGCGTTGCCCTTCAACATGTCTAGACAGTTCTTCCGGACCGGTCGACATGAGCGGCGACGCTTCCACCCCTGAGCAGGATCAGACCGTCGAGGCGATCGATGCGCCGATTGCGTCCGATTCGCCAGTCGAAGCGCCCGATCAAGCGGAATCATCCGCAGCGCCTGACGCCGGGGATCGGTTGCAGCAACTCGAGCAGGAATTGCAGACGCTGAAGGCCGAACACGAGACGCTGCAGGGCCAGTACATGCGGATCGCCGCTGACTTTGACAATTTCCGCAAGCGTCAGAGCCGAGATCAAGACGATCTGCGCCAGCAGCTGGTGTGCTCAACGCTGAGTGAAATCCTCCCCGTGGTGGATAACTTCGAGCGGGCCCGTCAGCAACTCAATCCTGAGGGAGAAGAGGCGCAGGCTTTGCATCGCAGCTATCAGGGGCTCTACAAACAGCTCGTTGAGGTGCTGAAGCAGCAGGGTGTGGCTCGGATGGAAGTGGTCGGTCAGGATTTCGACCCGTCCCTCCACGAGGCGGTGCTGCGTGAAGAGAGCACCGAGCATCCTGAGGATGTTGTCACTGAAGAGCTGCAACGCGGATATCACCTGAATGGTCGGGTCCTTCGCCACGCGATGGTGAAGGTCTCGATGGGTCCAGGTCCATCCGACTCTGCCGCTGCCACAGCTGAGCCGCCGGCCAACGAGGATCAGTCTGAGACGGAGCAGGATTAATGGCCGATTTCTACGACTTGCTCGGGGTCGGTCGGGATGCCGATGCCGACACGTTGAAGCGGGCCTACAGACGTCTGGCTCGTCAATATCACCCTGATATCAATAAGGAAGCGGGAGCTGAAGATCGGTTCAAGGAAATCGGTCGTGCCTATGAGGTTCTCAGTGATCCTCAGACCCGAGCCCGTTACGACCAGTTCGGTGAAGCCGGTCTCGGCGGAGCGGCCGGGGCTCCGGACATGGGCGATATGGGGGGATTCGCCGATCTTTTCGAGACGTTCTTCCAGGGCTTCGGCGGGCCTGGCGGTTCGGCCGGTGGGCGCCCAAGGCGGCGTGGTCCACAGCAGGGCGATGACCTCCGTTACGACCTCACGATTGATTTCGAGCAGGCGGTGTTCGGCCAGGAGCGCGAGATCAAGATCCCTCACCTCGAGACCTGTGAGGTTTGCAATGGCAGTGGTGCCAAGGCTGGCAGTGGTCCCACCACCTGCGGAACCTGCGGTGGTGCTGGTCAGGTTCGCCGGGCGACGCGTACCCCATTCGGCAATTTCACCCAGGTGGCTGAATGTCCAACCTGTGACGGCACCGGTCAGGTGATTGCTGATCCCTGTTCTGCCTGTGGTGGACAGGGTGTTCATCAGGTTCGGAAGAAGCTGAGGATCAACATTCCTGCTGGTGTCGACACCGGAACCCGTCTCCGGGTCAGTGGTGAGGGCAATGCCGGAGTGCGCGGCGGCCCGTCGGGTGATCTGTACGTGTTTCTCACCGTGCGGTCGCACCCACGCCTGAAGCGCGACGGACTCAACATCCACTCGGACGTGACGGTCAGCTACTTGCAGGCGATTCTCGGCGACACGATTGAAGTGGAAACCGTGGATGGTCCCCAAGAGATCGAGCTGCCGGCTGGTTCACAGCCTGGGTCCGTCGTGACCCTCAACAGCAAGGGCATCCCCAAACTGGGCAACCCTGTGGCACGAGGTGATCAGCGCATCACCGTCACCGTTGAGCTGCCCAAGCGTCTGTCCGACGAGGAGCGCAACCTTCTCGAGCAGCTTGCCGGCCATCATTCGGCCCGCGGTAAACAACATCACCATCACAACAGTGGATTGTTTGCCCGCCTCTTCGGTCAGAAGGGATGACCCAGCGTTCCCTGGATCTGCGGGGAACGCCCTGTCCGGTGAATTTCATTCGCTGCAAGCTCACTCTTGAATCGATGCAGCCCGGCGAACAGCTGGCTGTGCAACTGGATCGTGGTGAACCGGAGGCGATGGTGGTCCCGGGCCTTCGCGATGCCGGTCACGAGGTCGTCGTGAGCGATGGGACCTCGGACGCGGTCCTGCTTTTGGTGACGTGCACCCGTGGCTGAATTCAGCGCCACGTCCACTTCGACTGCCACCGGCATCGTTGTTGCCCTTCAGGCCAACTATTTGGAGGTCGAGCTTCATGCGCCCCCAGATGGCATCCCGGGTCGGCTGCTCTGTACCCGTCGGACTCGTCTGAGCCATCGGGGTGCTGCGGTGCATGTGGGCGATCAGGTCTCGATCGAAGCGATCGACCCTGTGCAGGCCAGAGCTGTGGTGGCGGATGTTGCTCCACGGGACAGCTGGTTGACGCGCCCGCCCGTGGCCAACGTGTCGCTCGTGGTGGTGGTCCTGGCCGTTGATCAACCGAGTTTTGATCCGGATCAGGCCAGTCGCTTCCTGTTGACCGCAGAACGCACCGGCCTTGATGTGCAGGTTGTCTTGAGCAAGCGGGACCTGCTTCCCCCCGATCAGCTTGAGCAGTTGTGTGAGCGCCTGCGCCGTTGGGGCTATGAGCCGATTGCACTGTCCAGTGAGACCGGAGAGGGGGTTGAGGCCCTGCAACAGCGCCTCAGGGGAACTGCTCTGGCGGTGCTTTGTGGTCCATCTGGAGTGGGAAAAAGCAGCGTTCTGAACCGTCTGCTTCCCCATCTCTCCTTACGGGTGGGTGCCGTGTCGGGTCGCCTGCAGCGGGGGCGACACACCACTCGCCATGTGGAGCTATTTGCTCTTGGCGACACCTCAAAGGTCGCTGACACTCCAGGATTCAACCGACCGGATCTTCCGGATGATCCCAGGGAGCTCGGCGTGTTGTTTCCCGAACTTCGACAGCAGCTTGACCCTTGGCCCTGCCGTTTTCGCGATTGTCTGCATCGAGGTGAGCCCGGGTGCGGTGTCTCCACCACGTGGGAGCGGTACAGCTTGTACGCCTCCGGGCTCGAGGAGCTGGTTGCGCTCAGCCGCCAAGGCCGGGGAGGTTGAGGTCCAAACCACCGGTGAGTTCCTCCATCCGACCTTTCATCGTTGCGGTGGATTGCTCATAGGCCGCTTGCAGCGCTTCCAGTGTTGCTGCTTCACAGGTGCTTTGTCCGTCTTGAAGCAGCGCGGGATCGAGGCGTACACGCAGGGGCTGTTGATTGCCGGACAGCCAGACACTGGCGCGGCCATCACCGCTTTTGCCCTCGATTTCCATCGCATCCAGTTCCTGCTGCAGCACCTGTGCGTCCTGCTGGATCTGCTGGGCCTTGCGGAAGGCTTCGGTGAGCTGACCGAAATTGGGGAGTCCGAACCCTGCCATCGTGACGCTGAATGAGACGGCAGGTTAAGCCGCTGGATCGAATCCCAGGCGTTTCACTTCCGGATGCAGGCGGATTCCGTGCGCCAGTTCGATCCGATCCTGAACAAGATGGATCAGTTGGTGGATGTCCTGGGCCTGGGCGTCGCCGGTGTTCACGATGAAATTGGCGTGCAGTGTCGAGACCTCGGCCCCGCCGATGCGGGTTCCCTTGAGTCCCATCGCTTCGATTAAGCGTCCGGCTTTTTCTGGTTCTGGGTTTCGAAAAACACTGCCGCAACTGGGTTGTTGGTAAGGCTGTGTTGTGGTGCGGTGGGCGAGATTGCCACTGGTGACCCGGTTGAGCTCTTTGGGGTCATGGCCTGGTTCCAGGCGGAACCGTGCTGAGAGCACGACCAGATTGTCCTGTTGCAGGACGCTGTGCCGGTAGCCGAACTCCAGCTGATCCGCTGTGAGTTCAAAACTATCGCCCCCTGTGATCGGCATCACCCGCACCGACACCAGGCGGTCTGCGATACAGCCGCCCTGGGCTCCGGCATTCATCACCGCGGCTCCACCCACCGTGCCTGGAATGCCCACCGACCATTCCAGGCCATGCAGACCAGCTCTGGCGACGCGTCGGGCGAGGGATGGAATCGGTTCGCCGGCCAAGGCCTCGACCAGACCACTGCTGGGATCAAGGCTCACGCCTTGAAGTTTGCGCAGGCAGAGCGTCAAACCCGGCAAACCGCTGTCATCGATCAACAGGTTTGAGCCGGCTCCAATGACCCGGCAGACCAAATCGCGTTCCCGTGCCCAGTCCAACCAGCCCTTGATGTCCTCCAGAGCTGATGGTTCAGCGAGCCATTCGGCCGGACCTCCGACACGCCAGGTGGTGTATTCCGCCAGGGGCGCCTGAGACCGAGCTTCTCCCATCGCTGCGGCGTCGCTCATGAGGTCAGCCGTGTCCAGAGACTGTTGACATCGCCGGCTCCCATGGCGAGGACGAGATCGTCTTCGCGGCTGAGTCGTTGCACCAGTGCACTGAGATCATCCAGGTCGTTGGCAACGTTCACGCTCAGCTCAGGCTTCAGGGCTTGGATCCGACTGGCCAGGGCGGCGCTGGAGATCCCTGGTAATGGGTCCTCGCCGGCGGCATAAACCGGCGCCAGAATCAGCAGATCACAGCCCTGGAGTGCTGCTGCGAAGGCATCCAGAAACTGCTGTGTTCGGCTGTAGCGATGGGGCTGGAAGACCGCCAGGAGGCGTTTGGGAGCTGTCGGAAGGGGGCTACGTCCCGTGCGCACCATCAGCTGAGCCATGTCCAACGTTGCTTTCACTTCGCTGGGATGGTGGGCGTAGTCATCGACGATTTGTCGGCCCTTCCAGGTTCCGCGATGGTCGAACCGCCGTCCCGGCGCCTCAAGCAGAGCCAGGCTGTCGATGAGTTCGCTGAAGGGAATGCCCTCCATCCGACAAGCAGCGATGGCTGCGGTGGCATTGCTGAGGTTGTGGAGGCCGGCCATCGGCACCGTGAAGGTGCCGACCAACGTCCCGTGTTCAAAGAATTCGGCGACGCAGCGATCGCCATCCAGCTGTATGGGCCGTGCGGCATAGGTCACCCCTTCGACGTCCTGAACCGACCACCAAGCGTCCGGTTGAAAGTTGGCTTGCAGGACAGGACAATCGTGATTGGCCAGGACGCGATCGCACCCCCTGGCAAAGGTCTGCATGGTGTCGATCAGATCCTGCAAGTTGGCGTAGTGATCGGTGTGATCGAGTTCAAGGTTGGTGATCACACCCAGGCTTGGGCTGAACTTCACCAGGGAGCCATCGGATTCGTCGGCTTCCGCCACCAGCAGCCGCCCACGGCCGGAATGGCCGTTGCTGGCCAGGCAGGGCACGATGCCGCCGATGACAGCGGTGGGGTCCTGGTTCGCCTTGATCAGCAAGGTCGTGATCAGGGTGCTGGTGGTGGTCTTGCCATGGCTGCCGGCCACCGCGATCGCCGGTTGTTCAGCGATGAGAGCGGCGAGCAAATCGGACCGATGCCAGATTTCAAGACCGTGCGTATTGGCCCGTTGCAGTTCCGGATTTGTTTCTGGAATGGCCGTACTGATCACCACAACCGGAGGCCGCGCGTTTTCGGCGAGCACGCTGTCGATGCTGGCGGCTGTTTGCTCTTGAAAGATCCGGACGCCCAACTGGCTGAGCTGTTGGACGGTGGCGTTGTCCCGTGGGTCTGAGCCACTGACGGGATGCTTACGATCGACCAGAATTCGGGCCAAAGCCGACATCCCGATTCCGCCGACACCGATGAAGTGAACTGGCGTCTGGCGGTCAAGCGGGCGCGTCAAGGAACGGCATCAGAGGCTCGAAAGATAGGCCAGCCCAGGGGCGTTGTCCCCTGGGCTTTGATCCGGATCAAGCAATTTGCTCAGAGCTCGGACGAAGTTTTTTGTTCAATTTCTGTATGATCGGCGGCCAAAACCATTACGCGGTTTTTCCGCTCCCGTTATGACCCTGCGCGTTGCGATCAATGGATTTGGCCGAATCGGTCGCAATGTGATGCGGGGTTGGATCAGCCGAGGTGCTGACACCGGTATTGAGATCGTCGGCGTCAACGCCACCTCCGATCCCAAGACCAGTGCCCACCTGCTGACCTACGACTCCATTCTGGGCAAGCTCGACCCCAGCGTGAAGATCGAAACCACCGACGATTCGATGATCGTCAACGGTAAGGAGATCAAATTCTTCTCCGATCGCAACCCCCTGAACTGCCCCTGGAAAGAGTGGGGTGTGGATCTGGTCCTCGAGTCCACCGGTGTCTTCAACACCGATGAAAAAGCCAGCATGCACATTCAGGCTGGTGCCAAGAAGGTGATCCTCACCGCTCCTGGCAAGGGTCCCAAGGTCGGCACGTTTGTGGTCGGCGTGAACGAAGACCAGTACCGCCACGAAGACTGGGACATCCTCAGCAACGCCAGCTGCACCACCAACTGCCTGGCTCCTCTGGTGAAGGTGATCGATCAGTCGATCGGCATCCAACGCGGTCTGATGACCACCATTCACAGCTACACGGGTGACCAGCGGATCCTGGACAACAACCACCGTGATCTGCGCCGTGCCCGCGCCGCAGCCGTGAACATGGTCCCCACCTCCACCGGTGCTGCCCAGGCCGTGGCTCTGGTGTACCCCGCTGTGAAGGGCAAGTTCACCGGTATCGCTATGCGCGTTCCCACCCCGAACGTGTCTGCGGTTGACCTGGTGTTCCAGTCGTCCCGCGCGTCCTCCGTTGAGGAGATCAAGTCGATCATTAAGGCCGCGGCTGAAGGTCCGATGAGCAACGTGATCAAGTACGGCGATCTGCCCCTCGTGTCCACCGACTACGCCGGCACCGATCAGTCGACCATCTTTGATGCCGATCTGACCTTGGCCATGGGCGACGATTTCTTCAAGATCGTTTCCTGGTACGACAACGAGTGGGGCAACAGCCAGCGCGTTGTTGACCTGGCCGAGGTTGTTGCCAAGAACTGGAAGTGATCATCCACTGAGATGCTTCTTGCCCTCCTTTCGGGGAGGGTTTTTTTATGGCCGGCGGTAGTGGTTGAAGTCTGGTGCTGTGATCGCACGCGGGCCGTCACTCCAGCGGATGATGCCGGTCTCTGTTGTGATTTCGCCGATTCGACGACTCCCCTCCTGGGTCGTCAACCAGCGTTCAGCCCACTCGGGAGGGAGGCTGAGGACGAGTTCGAAGTCCTCACCGCCCTGGAGACACCACTGATCCCATGACAAGCCCGAAGGCCAACCCTGTGGTCGCGGCAAGAGCGCACGATCCAGAACAGCTCCACAGCCGCTGCTTGTGCACAATCCTTCGACTGCAGCAAGCAGTCCATCACTGCTGTCGGTGCCAGCGGCTCGCCAGGGCAGTGGGCTCGGCTTTGTCTTCAGCAGCGTATCGAGTGCATCAAGACGGGGAATGGGTCGTTGATGGTGGGTGATCGCGGCTGTTTTGAGCCCGTCCGGGAGTGCCACGCCATCCAGGGCTGGGTCGTTCTGAAGAACGGCGAGACCGAGTCGGCTGAGGCCGTGGACACCACTGGTCACCAAGGCATCGCCGGGCCGTGCATCGCCACGGTGGAGACGCAGTTCCCCGACACGGCCGAGGGCTGTGATGGATAGGGACCGCTGCTGCCCGTTGGAGCAGTCACCACCCAGCAGGACTCCGCCAAAACGGTCTAGGGCTGCTGCAAGGCCCGTATAGACCCCATCCACCCAACTCCAGGCTGTAGAGCCTGGTGCGACCAGGGCGACGGTGATCCCATCGATGCTGACGGCACCACTGGCTGCCAGGTCGGAGAGATTGGCGGCCACGGCTCTCCAGCCCACGTCCTGCGCGGATGTGGTGATGTCACTGAAGTGAATGTCTTCGACAAGAACGTCAGTGTTGACCAGCAGCGGCCGGGGGTCGGGCCGTAGAGCCGCCGTGTCATCGGCGAATTGTCCTGGAGGAGCGAAGCGAGCAAGTCTGCGCAGCAGTTCAGACTCGCCCAGCTCCGCGAGGCTCGCGGTCATGCGTGGGCTTTGAGCCCGTCCACACCGTCGGTCACTTTGATCGAGACGATGCGGTCATCGACACCCAGCTCCTCGAGTACATCAAAACCATCCACGACATAACCGAAGGCGGTATTGCGACCATCCACCAGGTTCAGTCCTGCGGGTGTCAGTTCAGCCTCGTAGAGGAACATGAAGAACTGTGAGGACCCGTCGTCGAGGGCCTGGTCGGAGTGGGCCCAGCCGAGGGTGCCGAGGGTGGCGAAGGGCAGGGTTGGTGTCGCTTTAAACAGCCCGACGTCTTCAAAGGTTTGGTTGTAGAGCGTGTCCGGCTCGTCCGGGACACGAATTTCGAGAGGGACGTGGCGTTCCTGCTTGGTGGTTGGGTCGATGTAGCCGATCTCAGGACCCTCAGGATCGCCGCTTTGAAGTACGTAGAAGTCTTCAGCGCGGCTGAAGGGCAGGCCGTCGTAGAAGCCCTTGGATGCCAGATCGACAAATGCACCGGCTGTGAGCGGCGCGTTGTAGCCATCGGCCACGGCCGTGAGGTCGCCCTGGGTGGTGTGAATCGTCAGCGTTGCCCGTCCTTGGAGCCTTGGCAGGGCATCGAATTCAGCCGGGATCTCCCGCTCGAAGTCGTCGTCCACCAGAAGGGCCTCGACGTCACCGATGCGACGCAGGGTGGCGCGTCGGGCAGCAATGAAACCGGGCTTATCCGTGTCCTTGACCCGTTCTTTGAGCGTGATCAGTCCGTCGTCGACCTCCCTGAACCACTGCTCCGCAGTGGCGCGCTGGTCGGCTGGAACCGCGTCAAGAATTGTGCTGCGCCGGGTGTTCAGGATGGCTTCGCTGCGACTGACCGCTTTCCCAAGGGCGCTCCAACGCTTGGCCCTGAGGTCATCGCTCGTCAGCTCGAGGCGGTGCTGGAGATCGCGGATGTCCTGCTGCTCAAACGGCAGGGCGTCACGCAGGATCGCCGCAGGATCCTTCACCGCGTTGCCCTGGGGCAATCCTGCGGATGCGGGTGTGGCGAACCCCAACAGTCCTGTTGCGATCAGGGTGATCAGAAGGGCCTTAAAACGCTGATAGGCCAAGGGGAACCCCAGTGCTGACGGGACTTTGGCACAGCCGTATGATCGCCTGAACCGTTCCGCGGGAATGATCTCCAGCAACGACTTCCGTACCGGCACCACGATTGAGCTTGATGGTGCAGTCTGGCGCGTCGTGGAGTTCCTTCACGTCAAGCCTGGCAAGGGTTCTGCCTTTGTCCGCTCCAAGCTCAAGGCGGTCAAGACCGGCAACGTCGTCGAGAAAACATTCCGAGCTGGGGAAATGCTTCCCCAGGCGATGCTCGAGAAATCTTCCCTCCAGCACACCTACATGGATGGAGAGGACTATGTCTTCATGGACATGTCCACCTATGAGGAGACCCGACTGACCGCTGATCAGATCGGAGAGAGCCGTAAGTACCTCAAGGAGGGCATGGAGGTGAATGTTGTGGCATGGAACGGGGCACCCCTTGAAGTGGAGCTTCCGAACTCGGTTGTTCTCGAGATCACCGAGACCGATCCCGGTGTGAAGGGGGATACGGCCACCGGTGGCACCAAGCCGGCGATCCTTGAAACGGGTGCGCAGGTGATGGTTCCTTTATTTCTCTCTGTCGGAGAGAAAATCAAGGTGGATACGCGCAATGATTCCTACCTCGGACGGGAGAACGGTTGACCATGCAGCTTGATCACGATCAACTCCATCGGCTGCTGGACACGCTCCGCGACAGTGATATTCAGGAATTCCGCCTCGAAGGAGACGATTTCCGCCTGGAGATTCGGCGCAACCTGCCTGGACAGGCCGTCATGGCTCCGGTGATGCAAGTCGCTGCCGCGGCTCCTGCTCCTGCATCTGCAGCTGAGGTCTCCGCCGGTTCTCCGCCTCCGGCAGCAGCGTCCAGCCGCAGTGATCTTCTCGAGATCACGGCTCCGATGGTCGGCACGTTTTATCGGGCTCCGGCTCCAGGGGAGCCGCCGTTCGCTGAAGTTGGCAGCCGCATCAAGGTCGGTCAGACCGTCTGCATCCTCGAAGCAATGAAGCTGATGAATGAGCTCGAATCCGAGGTCAGCGGCGAGGTTGTTGAAATTCTGGTTGACAACGGAACTCCCGTTGAATTCGGTCAGGTGTTGATGCGGGTCAAACCGGCCTGATCCAGACCTGCTGCAGTGAGGTCCCACGCCGCCTGGATGGCGGCGAGCATGCTGTCGGGTCGAGCCTGGCCGGTTCCAGCAATATCGAATCCTGTGCCGTGATCCGGTGAGGTTCTCAGGAAGGGAAGCTCGAGTGTTGTGTTGACTGCGGCATCAAAGGCCAGCAATTTCATGGGGATCAAGCCCTGGTCGTGATACAGCGCCAGCCAGCCGTCGGGTGCGTTTGTTCCCTGTCCACGCCAGGCATCCGCCGCTCGCATCCAGCAGGTATCCGGTGGAACCGGTCCATCCAGACGACAGCTTGGGTGCTGGTTGCGCCAGCGCTCCAGCAGCGGGATCAGCCAGTCGTGTTCCTCGCGGCCGAGTCGACCGGCCTCGCCGGCATGGGGGTTCAGTCCGGCCACGACAAGGTGAGGGTTGGGGCGAAAGCGGCGGCAGAAGCTCAGGAGCGTGTCCAGTTTTTGTTCGACGATGGCGGGGGTGAGGCGTTGCGGCACCTCCGCAAGCGGGATGTGAGTGGTGGCCAGCAGGGTGTTGAGCCTCCAGCCGCTTTGCGGTGACAGTGCGGTGAACAGCATTGAGGAATTCGGTCTGCCGGCGAGTTCGGCTAACCGTTCGGTTTGCCCGGGATAGTCATGGCCGGCTTGATGCCAGAGATGTTTGGCAATGGGTGCGGTCACCAATGCGCGGGCTCCGCTGCTCTGCAGCGTGTTGACGGCAGTGGTCAGCCACTGAAATCCTGCCGCGCCACTCTCTGTTGATGGGTCGCCGGGAGCAATCGGGGTCGCTAAGGGTTGATCGTGGATGGTCAGGGTCGATGGATCGGCGAGGTTTGTGCAGCCCTGCGCGACCAACTGGTGATGGGTGAGTTCCACGCAGCGGCGACAGCCCACCAGGACAGGCTTGAGCGCAGCAGGGAGGGCCTCTGGCCTGGCAAGTGCTTTGAGGACAACCTCAATGCCGATCCCCGCGGGATCGCCGAGAGCAATCACCAGGGTTTGACTAGCGTCAGGACTCAACTGGACCATCGCGATGCTGCGGATTTTTCTTCTTGGTCTGGTGCTGATTGGATTGGCAACTGGATTGCGCAATCAGTGGTTAGAGCTGAACTGGGACAACTTGCTCGAGGATGTCGGTCTTCCTGGGCTGAAGAACTCTCAGCCGATTGATTTCAACCGTTGGATGATCGGGGATCCTGACGGCTCCGAGTCGTCATCTTGATCGCATCCTGCAGGAAACAGTCGCGGAGTCCGGCTTGGAAATTCGGGTGCAGGAGGCGGTAGCCGAGCGTTTTGCAGAGCAGGGTGTTGCTGACGCGACGGTTCTCTGCCCAAAACGATTGGGCCATGGCACTCATCCCGGTGCTGGCTGTTGCGAAGTCTTCCGATGGAAGCTGTGGCTGATCGAGTAGCTCGGCGGCGAAGTCGAGAAGTTCGTGGCTCGGAGCCGGATGGTCATCGACGATGTTGACGAGGCTGGGGCGCTCTCCTCTGTTTGCGGCGTGGATCAGGTGCAGGCAGGCGCCGGCGATGTCCTCCACGTGAATTCTGCAGAAGACTTGACCGGGCTTGATGATTCGACGGGCTCGTCCATCGCGGAGGTTGGCAAGGATCGAGCGCCCCGGTCCATAGATGCCAGGGAGGCGAAGGATCTGCACCGGAAGTCCGGAGTTCCTCCAGGCGTCTTCGCAGGCCAGTCGGCGTTGACTGCGTTCTTGGCCGGGTGTCGCCTCTGTGGTTTCCGACACCCAATCGCCGTTGTGATCCCCGTAGACCCCGGTTGTTGAGAGGTATCCAACCCAGTTCAGGGGCAGGGTCAGGAGATCAGCCAAGAGCTGGCTCAGGACGGGATCCTGACCGTTGCGTTCCGGGGGGATTGTGCTGAGCACGTGGGTGACACCTTGCAGATCCTCCCGGGTGGGGCGGATGCCGTTGGTGCTGTCGAATGGCAGCGTGTTGGCGTTGCCGTCTGGCTGACGCCGGGTCCTGAGAACAGGCGTGCCAAGGGCTTCCGTCAGTGCTGCAACGGTGGAACCGCTGTATCCGGCCCCAAGGATCAGCAGTTTTGATCCTGCAGGTAAAGCGCGGCTGCGGTTGACAAGCTCGGAAAGCATCAGTACAGATGTATTAGTTGTTGTCCTGCTCCGTGGCTAGCTCCTGTCTCCATCGTTCCGGGTCTCGTTCCCTCCATGCTCCCGGACTGCCGGTTCGCGGTGTTCTGGTCGGTGCTTTGATCGTGTCTGCCCTGCTGCTGGCCCCGGAAGAGCCCGTTGAGCAGGCCTCGATCTGCCAGCGACACAACACGGTGGAGGCCTGCCGCGTTTGGTAAGGCTTCGAGGGTTGCAGCCTGAATTAGGCGGTCTGGAAGGTCAGGCCCGGATCGTCCGTCGTTTTTGGGCCGGTGTTTGGCTTCGGTTCAGCCCAGTCCAGCAGGCGTCGAGCAAGGCGTAGGTCGCCATCCATCCAGGCTCGTATGGCCATGGCGCGCCTGGGGTCGTAGAAGCGCTGCTGCCGATACCAATCGAAAACGTCGGAATCGGATTTGCGTCCATTGCAGGACAAGCAAGCTGGGACGCAGTTTTCGGTGACGCTTAACCCTCCCTTGGCGCGGGGGAGGACATGATCAATGGACTCGGAAGATTTGCCGCAATAAATGCAACTCTGGCCAGTAAAAGTATGGAGAGATTGTCGCCACCGTCGGACACGTAATTTGGGACAAAGTTCGTCAAGAAAGACTGCGTCCCTGTTATGCATCCGAGGTTCTCGGTTGCTGGAATTCTGGCCCGAACGTCAGCTGCGTCAATGTGTCGAGCGCTGCATTTTTATTGTTTTGTAGGCAGATTTTGCCTTCGTTCATCGAGCTCTTGCTTTCCTGGCTGGTGTCCTTAGAGTGATTGTTTGTGGGGTATTGACCACGAACCAGGGCGCTCCCCGCTGTTACTTGGATTTGTCCGCGTCCGGGCTGATTCGTGTGGTCAGTCCGTTCGATGCTGTGACTCAAGCCCAGTTGCGTCGGATTCGTCCCCGTGGGCGATGGGTCGGATCCCATCAGGGTTGGGAATTTCCTCTCTCAGCGTCCTCTGTTCTTCAACAGCAGCTGGGATCTCGGTTTGCCATCACTGATGCCTTGATGCAGTGGTTGCACTGGTCCCGCTTGCCGCTGCCGCCGTTACCGCCGCACCGCGAGCTGGTCCGTGCCGCGAGCCTGACCGATGCCCTTGCGGATGGTCGGTTGCCCCTGAGCCATCAACGCAGTGGGGCGCGATGGTTGCTGGCCCGTCGTGGTGCGGTCCTTGCCGATGAGATGGGCTTAGGCAAAACGTTGACCGCCCTGTTGGCGGCTCGTTCGATGGTGCGCTGTGCTGACGTGCGAGTCATGGTGATCGCTCCCGTTGGCCTGCATCCCCACTGGTCGCGGGAAGCATCGGCGCTCGATCTGCCCATTGAGCTGGTCAGTTGGGCGCGCTTGCCTCAGGAGCTACCTCGCGCTGGAACTGTGCTGGTGGTGGATGAAGCCCATTACGCGCAGACCCTGAAGGCCCAGCGCACCAATGCTCTGCTGCGTCTGGCTCGGCATCCACGCCTGCGGGCGATTTGGATGTTGACCGGAACCCCGATGAAAAACGGGCGTCCTTCCCAGCTGTTTCCCTTGCTTGCGGCCATGGATCATCCGATCGCTCGGGATCAGCGCCAATTTGAGGAGCGTTATTGCCAGGGTCATTGGAGCGAGCGCAGTGGTCAGAAGCGTTGGCACGCCGCCGGTGCCAGTCAGCTCAAGGAGCTGCGTGTTCTGACCAAGCCTCTGATCCTTCACCGTCGCAAGTCGCAACTCCTCGACCTTCCGCCAAAACAGCGACGGGATGTTGTGATTCAGCTGTCGGCAGCGGAGTCACTCGGCTTTGAGCATCGGATCGATCTGGTGGTCGAGGACTACCGCCGCAGGGCGCGGGAGGGCGCGGTTCGATCGGATGCTGAATTTTTGGCTGTGCTGACCGCCTGGCGTCGGATTGCGGCTGAATTCAAGTTGCCAGCCGTCCGTGATTTGGTGCAGGGGCTGCATCGACGTCAGCAGCCCACTGTTGTGTTCAGTGCATTTGTGCAGCCCTTGGTGCTGCTTCAGGCTCAGATCGGCGGGGAGTTGCTGACCGGCCGGCAGAAACCCTCGGAGCGGCAGGATTCCGTTGATCGCTTCCAGACAGGAGAAAAGGACCTTCTCTTGGCGACCTTCGGTGCCGGAGGGGTCGGCTTCACCATGCATCGAGCCAACCATGTGGTGCTGCTGGAGCGACCTTGGACCCCGGGTGATGTCGACCAGGCGGAAGACCGCTGCCATCGTCTGGGGATGCAAGGTGGGCTCACCTCCCATTGGTTGCAGCTTGGACCTGCTGATCAGTTGGTGGATGGCCTGGTGGCCAGCAAGGCCGAGCGGATCGAATTGTTGCTGGGTCCCAGACGTCTGTCTTTACCGCGTCAGCCTTTACCTGCGTTGCTTCGATCCGTGTTGCAGGCCGCCTGACGAACGATGAGTTCATGCTTCAGCAAGCGGTCGGTGGAGCCTGCGTTTTCGATCAGCTTGAGCGCCTGAGCGAGATCTTGGCAGGCTTCGCTGCGATTGCCGAGCAACAGATGAATCAACGAACGCTCGCTCAAGGCTTCAGCTCGATCCGGCTGTGACGTCACCCATTGATTGCAACGTTGCAGGGCAACGTCCAATTGATCCTGTCGGACGCCGTCCAGACAGGTGGTCTGCAGGCTGTCTCCAGCGAGGTCGTTCATGACCTGTTTGGGGTCAGGCGCGTTGGTTTTGCAAGCGCTGATGCTGAACAGAATCAGAACTGCCAGGGTTTGAAGCGACCGCCGGGCGATCGACTCAATAGCTGTACCGCTCCGTATTGGCGCTGGGAGCTGAGCTGGAACTTGGGAGAGCACTGGATGACGTGTTGCCGCCGAACAGATCGCCAAGGAACTTGCCGCAATCGGGATACGTGCCGGGATCCTGGACCACAGCTTCTGTGATCATCACAGAAGCATGTTCTGGAGAGGTTTTGAATACACCGCGTCCCTGACGTTTGATCAGGGCGTAGGCAGCGTTCCAGCTCACGGTGTGGTCATTTCCACTGGAGCGCATGAAGCAATACACCTGTGCTCCTTTCTGTTCGGTGTCGCTGCTGGCGGCCTGCGCAGGGATTGCCAGGCTGACGAGTGCACTCATCAATCCAAGAGTGCAGAGGGTCAGACGCTGGCCATTGCGACGCATGGGGCCTACCGATAACTAGGCCAAAGGTATCGGTCGAACTGAGGCTGTCGAGGCCTGGTTCAGCTCGAACCCTGCTGGAGTGGAAGCACCAGACGGACGATCACGGGCAGGACCAGGAGCACCGTGATGAGGCGCACGGCATGGAGCGCTGCGACAGCGGCGCCAACTCCGAATTCCGCGCCGACCAGGCTCATGCCGCTGATGCCGCCGGGTGCTGCACCCAGCAGTGCGATGCGTGGGTCGATGCCGAGCAGTCTGCTGCTCCAGAGACCAATCACGATGCCGGTCAAGACCAGGGTGAGAGTGATCAGGATGGCCGGCCGCCACAGCGATTGCAGTTGGTCCAGTGAGGCTTTCGTCAGTCCGGTGCCAATCACCGTGCCGATGCCGATTTCAAGCGCGGTCCGTGTCCCCGCCGGCCAGGCTGCCGTGTCCAGCTGGCCGCTCATGCTCACCAGCCCTGCTCCAAGCAATGCACCGGCCAAGGGAGCGGCCGGAATCCCAGTGAGAAGGGCCAGCATTCCGAGGCATGTGCCTGCCAGCAAATAGATCAGCAATGTGGCCAGGGGTGGCATGGCAGATCAGAGGGTCTTGTCAGTCTGAACTTGAGCCGAAGCCATCCATGTGTTGTCATCGGCCCAGTGCCCGCTCTCGATGATGTCCTCGTCCGTCTCGTTCCGAATCACCCGCACGGCAGAAGACCTGGCTGAGACGATTGCTGTGCTGTCTCAAAAACTGGTCAAGCTGGAGCAGCGTCAGGAGGCTTTGGAACGTCAGTTGCAGCAGCAGAAGACAGCGCAGTACGTCGCAGATGAAGAGCTTGCTGCCCTTGAAGGCATTGAACAGCAGTTACGGGATACCCGCGCCCTGCTTGAGACCAGAGACGAAGACCTGTGTTTAGACGAGGACCTCGCCGCATAAGTCCAGCCTCGGTGCCAAAATAAAAAGAAAGGCAACTATGGCTCACACCATCACTGCCTCAGGTGCTTGTTCTTCCGCTAAGTCACGCACCCAAGGCTTTGTCTCTCGCCCAACCTGTGCCGGCTTCATTGAGGGCGGCCATTGGCTCGAAAAGCTGGAATTCGCCCTCGCCGTTGCTGAGGCCCGTGGTGATCAGAACCGAGTTGATGCTCTGAAGCTGCAAATTGCTGATCTGGGCGGTAATGCTGAAGAACCGGGCACCTGACTGGGCTCTGCTGAAAGGCTTCCTTAGTAACGGGCGGAACTGTCAATAAAGCGACGATTTTTTATCTCGTTCCAATTGGGTTGGTCGACATTATTGTTATCGTTATCATCGGACAAAGATGATGGCTCAGCAGTGTGACTCTCACTCTCGCTAAGAGTGCTGTTCAAGCAGAACAGCGCAGTAAGCATTTAGACGCGGCTGCTCGTTTTTACGATCAAGCGCGCTTGGCCGCTGTGGATGGTCGAATTTCTGATTCGGGATCATTGATTCTTAAGGCCCTCGATCAGGAGCGTCGCGCCAAGGCCACTGGCCCTCAGGTTCTTCAGTTGATCAAGCCAAGAACCTGAGCGTTCAATCTTTCAAGCGGGTGACCGGATTCGAACCGGCGACGTTCAGCTTGGGAAGCTGACATTCTACCACTGAATTACACCCGCAGACGGCGAGATCGCTCTCGCCAACTGGCTTTTCGTTAGCCCAGTGCAGCGGCGGTCGCGGCCACACCTGCTCCCATTGTGCCCTTGTGAAGTCCTAATGACTGCAAGGTCGCTTCAATGGCGGACACCGCGGTCAGCACATCGCGGTCACAGACAAAACCGAGGTGTCCGATTCGGAACACTTTGCCTTTGAGGTGATCCTGGCCACCGGCCAGAAGAATGTCGAAATTTTGTTTGACCGCCTTGCGAAGTTCCTCAGCGTCGATTCCCTCTGGAGCAACGGCCGTGATGGCTGGGCTGCCGTAGCCCTCGGCCGCAAACAGTGGCAAGCCAATCGCTTTCATTCCGGCCTGGGCCGCTGCCCTGTGACGGGCATGACGGGCGAAAATCGCTTCAAGCCCTTCGTTTTGCATCATCTCGAGGGCTGCCTCGAGACCGAAGTAGAGATTCACGGCCGGCGTGAATGGATTGCTGTCTTTCGCAGCCGTTTTCCGGTACGGGCCGAGATCCAAATAGAACTTGGGTAGATCGGAGCGTTCGTAGGCCTGCCAGGCCCGATCACTCATCGCCACGAAGCTCAATCCGGGCGGAAGCATGTATCCCTTCTGTGAGCCAGAGGCGACCACATCGAGGCCCCAGGCGTCCATCGGCACATTGCTGGCTCCAAGGCTGGTCACGCAATCGGCAATGGTCAGAGCCGTTCCATGGGCTTTGACGTGGCGGCTGATTGTCTCCAGGTCATTGATCACACCGGTGGAGGTTTCCGAGTGCGTGAGGATCACGGCCTTGATGGCCTTGGCGCTGTCGGCTTCCAGTGCTGAGCGGAACGCCTCCGGATCGAGGGGTTGGCCCCACTCCGCCTGAATCACCTCCACTTCAAGGCCGTAGGCGCGGGCAACCTTGACCCAGCGCTCGCCGAATTTGCCGTTGTCGCCGCAGATCACCTTGTCGCCGCGGGACAGCGTGTTGATGATTCCCGCTTCCATCGCAGCGGTGCCACTGCCGGTAATGACCAACACGTCGCCGGTGGTCTGGTGCAGCCACTTGAGCTGTTCGGTGGTACGACGCACCGTCGCTTGGAATTCGCCGCTCCGATGGCCAATCGGATGGCGTCCCATGGCTTTGAGGACGGTCTCGGGCACCGGCGTCGGTCCCGGAATCATCAGGGTGAGCTTGTCCTGCACGGCGCGACGAATGCCAATCGGCGAATCTAGAAACCAGCGTCTCATGCGCCCATCGTTTCCGAGCACGTTCAGGGACTGACCCTGCCGGTTTGGCTGGCAGCAACGGCGCGGGCCGCGTTGTGTGCGTTGCTGCGGCAACCATTCGATCCCCAGCAACCGCTTTGTTTGGCGGATGACGACACGACGGTGACTCGGGTTCCGGTGACATCGGCGGCCTGTCTTGAGGGTGCTCAGGCGGCGATGGCGATCGGCCACTGTGATCCAGGTCCCGGCTTGGATCTCACCAGGGGATTGGAAGTTTGGGTGCGGGTGGCCTGGTGTGACGGAGCCGGTGAGCGGATTCGGCTCCTTCCCGGCGAAGGGGTTGGCCGTCTGGGGGCCGATGGGGCAGCGTGTCTTTCTCCCTATGCCGAGGGGCTGTTGCAGCGCACTCTGTTGCCGTTGCTCCCCGCTGAGCGCGGCATCGCGCTTGAGGTGGTGCTGCCCAGGGGAAAGCTGCTCGCGGAACGCACCAGCAATGCTGCATTCGGCGTGGTGGATGGTCTGGCGCTGATCGGCATGCAAGCGGAGGTGCAGCGCAGTGCCGCCCCGGATCAGCTGGCGGAGGTTCTGGATGCCCTCAAGGCGCTGTGTTCCTCTGCGGCTTTTTCCGGTCGCCTGACCCTCGTGATTGGTGAAAACGGTCTCGATTTGGCCCGTCAACATGGACTGACGCCCCATCTCAAGGTGGGCAACTGGCTGGGTCCGGTGTTGGTGGCAGCGGCCGAAAACGGCGTGAGCGACCTGTTGCTGCTCGGCTATCACGGCAAGCTCGTCAAACTCGCCGGCGGCATTTTTCACACCCATCACCACCTGGCGGATGCCCGGCTTGAGGTGCTCACAGCACTTGGGGTGCGCTGCGGTTTGAGCGTTCCTCAGCTCCAGCTGGTGTTGCAGGCGGACTCGGTGGAAGCAGCCCTGCAGGCCCTTGCAGCGCAGGATGGCGAGCTGGCCCAGCGGTTATGGCTGTTGCTGGCTCGAACGGTGGAGGACCGCAGCCAGCGCTATGTCGCGCGCTACGGCAACTGGTCGATTCGCATCGGCGCGGCTCTCTTTGATCGGGCCCGTGTGATCCGTTGGCGGGGGGTGGGTGCTGAGCGCTTCTTTACGCTGATGAATTGACGGTCGTCGCAACGCGACACATTCCTGGATTGATGTCCCAGCCCACGTCCGACGGTCAGCGTCAGCCGGCCATCGTCATCCTTGATTTCGGTTCCCAGTATTCGGAGCTGATCGCCCGCCGGGTTCGTGAAACCGAGGTGTTCTCGTTGGTGCTCGGGTACAGCACCTCAGCTGAAGAGTTGCGACGTCTGGCCCCCAAGGGGATCATTCTCAGTGGCGGCCCGAGTTCGGTCTATGCCGAGCATGCTCCGCTGTGCGATCCGGGCATCTGGGATCTGGGCATTCCTGTGCTTGGTGTCTGTTACGGCATGCAGCTGATGGTTCAGCAGCTGGGCGGGGTCGTGGAGGCGGCCACAGGGAAGGCCGAGTACGGCAAGGCGCCGCTGGAGGTGGACGATCCCACCGATCTGCTGACCAACGTCGACAGCGGATCAACGATGTGGATGAGCCACGGTGATTCGGTGAAGGCTCTTCCGGATGGATTTGTCCGTCTGGCCCATACGGCGAACACGCCGGAAGCGGCGGTGGCGCACCATCAGCGCCGTCTGTATGGCGTGCAATTCCACCCCGAGGTGGTCCATTCCACCGGCGGGATGGCGATGATCCGCAATTTCGTTTATCACATCTGCGGTTGTGAGCCGGACTGGACCACATCGGCCTTCATTGAGGAAGCGGTGGCCCTGGTGCGGGAGCAGGTGGGTGAGAAGCGTGTGTTGCTCGCCCTCTCTGGCGGCGTGGATTCATCGACGCTTGCTTTTCTGTTGAAGAAAGCGATCGGTGATCAGCTCACCTGCATGTTCATCGACCAGGGCTTCATGCGGAAGGGCGAGCCTGAATTCCTCATGGACTTCTTTGATCGCAAATTCAACATCAATGTTGAGTACATCAATGCCCGTCAGCGCTTCATCAGCAAGCTGTCGGGGGTGACTGATCCAGAGGACAAACGCAAGATCATTGGCACGGAGTTCATCCGCGTGTTTGAGGAGGAGAGCCGTCGGCTTGGCCCCTTCGATTACTTGGCGCAGGGAACCCTTTATCCAGATGTCATCGAAAGTGCCGGAACCAATGTTGATCCGAAGACCGGCGAACGTGTCGCGGTGAAGATCAAAAGCCATCACAACGTGGGTGGCCTGCCCAAGGATCTTCAGTTCAAGCTGGTGGAGCCCCTCCGCAAGCTGTTTAAGGATGAGGTGCGCAAGGTGGGTCGCAGTCTTGGCTTGCCTGAAGAAATTGTTCGCCGTCACCCCTTTCCGGGTCCGGGCCTCGCGATTCGCATCCTTGGTGAGGTCACCGATGAGAAGCTCAATTGCTTGCGGGATGCTGATCTCATCGTTCGTGAGGAGATCCGTGAGGCCGGGCTCTATCACGACATCTGGCAGGCCTTTGCCGTTCTGCTGCCTGTGCGCTCCGTCGGTGTCATGGGCGATAAGCGCACCTATGCCTGGCCGATCGTGTTGCGCTGCGTCTCCAGTGAGGACGGCATGACAGCGGATTGGTCACGCTTGCCGTACGACCTGATGGAAACCATTTCCAATCGGATTGTGAATGAAGTGAAGGGGGTGAATCGGGTTGTGCTGGATATCACCAGCAAGCCACCCGGCACCATCGAGTGGGAGTGACCAACACACCGGCATCTCCATCACGCTTGTCGGGTTGGTGGTCAGCGCTGCGCGCCAGGCAATCACCCGGGAAGGTCTTTCTGGTGGGGCACAACAAATGTGGAACGCGGTCGTTTCACAAGTTGTTGCGCTCCAACGGTTACAGCTCGATCCACTACGACAAGGGACGACTCGCGCGCAGGATTCAGGCCAATTTCACCTTTTCCCGTCCGTTATTGGATGGCATTGATGAGTACATCGGATACACCGACATGGAACTTTGCGGCGAGTTCTATGCCTATCGCCTGTTTCCGTTGCTGGATCTTCAGTACCCAGGATCATGCTTTGTGTACAACACCCGCGATGTGAATCGCTGGGTTGAGTCACGTCTGCATCACCGCAAGGGGAAATACGCGCGCACCTATCTCGAACGGATGCAACAGGCGTTTGATGATCACTCCTTGACGCTCGATGACCTCAAGCGTCACTGGGTGGATGCCTGGATGCGCCATGACGCAGACCTGCAGCGCTACTTCTCCGGTCGAACCAATTTTTGCCGTTTCGACATCACTGTTCCAGACGACCAGGCAGCCCTCTGCCGGTTCCTGCGTCGTCATGGCTATCGCGTGAAGGGCAATGTGCTTCCCCATGCTGGGGCGAGGCGACCGGCGTTGGCGGATTCTTGAGGAACCCTCTGGCGGGCCCTGATCCCGCTCGATACTCTGGGCCACCGGCGCATGGTTTGTGACCACGACTCAACAGCAGGATCTGCAGCTGCAGCGCCGTTTGCAGCAGGACAGCATTCAGTTGGCTGGTCGCACCGTTTACCTCAATCCTTTCCTGTACTGGCGGCGTTTCGACAGCAACACCGACCGCTGGCTGCGTGAGCCCGGTCAGTTGACCGAAGATCAAATTCAGATCAATCGCAACCGCTTTTACCCCGAGCTCGACTGGCATCAGCTGGATGGTCAACAGACGGCGATCCGCGACGGTGTCGTGGAAATGTTCCTCAAGAGCCTCGAGCTGATCAGCACCTTCCATCCCGAGCTCAGTTCCGGGCAGCTGCTTGAGGTTGAGCGCAAGATGACCATCACCAAAAAGCGTGCCTTCGAGCGCTGGGTCGAGAAGGCGTTGCGACGTCGCACGCGGGAGGCGACACGGGAGCATCGTCGCTTTGAGCGCACCCGATTGCTGCGGGCCTGGTCCGAATGGGTGCGGATGGATGTCACCCAGAAGGCCCTGGTCCCACTGGTGATGTTGATCGTCCTCGCCGGCTTCGCTGGATGGTCGATGGGTGCCCGTCAGTCAGCGTGCCCGACACTGTCGCTTCCTTCAGGACAGACTGGACTCCGTTGAAGAGTGTCGATGGCGGACCAATCGGCTGAGGATCATCCGCTGGATCAGCTTCGTCTCACCCTGATGCAGGATGTCCTGCCCGTTGGGCTGGCCATGGCCGATCGGGTTCGACAGGGGGGGCCCGCCAAAGTGGTGGAGGCCTTCAACGGCAATGTGGAGGGCTCGCTCGATGCCCTGCGCCAGGAAGGTGAGCCAGCCGCCCGTTCGCTGCGGGACCAATTGGATCAGGTCAGCCCGGGGTTGGGCAATCCCGTGATGCCGGTGACGGTGTCTGTGGATGGTCCCGAGCCTGAGCCCTCTGAGGATGAGACCGTGGCGCTGCTGGAAACCTTGGAGCGGATTGAGGGCCGCTTGGATCAGCTCCGTGCTCACCTGAAGATCAATCCCTCCGGTTGACGATGAGTGTCAGCCGTCAGACCGGACTGCGGCAGCAACCGCTGCTTTTGCTCCTGCTGGTGCTGATGTTCTGCGGCGCGATGGTGGCGCGTCTGGTTTGGATGCAGTTGCTGGAGGGGCCGCGCTTCCGGGAACTGGCGGATGACAACAGAATCCGGCTGGTGCCGCGCTCGCCCATTCGTGGTCGCTTGCTGGATCGCAAGGGTCGTGTTCTCGCGTCGAGCAAGCTCACTTATTCGCTGTATCTGGAGCCCCGCTTGGTCTCGGATGCGCAGTGGCCAGCCCTGCGTGATCGGCTGACAGCTCTGCTCAATCTGGATGCGAACACGCTGGATGAGCGCCGCCTGCGCGGGGTGGATCGGGATGGCTACCGCACCACATTGGTGCTGGATCTCAAGCCCCAGCAGGTGCTGCGCTTCCGTGAGCAGGCCAGTGAACTGTTGGGTGCACAGGTGGATGTGGACATCCTCCGCTTTTATCCGAACGGAACATTGGCTGCCCATGCCTTGGGCTACACCCAGCCGATCACGGAATCCGAGTTCAAGGTTCTGTCGAAGAAGGGCTACAAAATTCGGGATCGGATCGGCAGAACTGGGGTCGAAGCGGCCTATGAGTCCCATCTCCGCGGCCAGTGGGGTGGCCAGATGTTGGAGGTCAACGCGATGGGTGAGGTCCAGCGCTACCTCGGTGATCGTCCGTCGGTGGCTGGGAAGGATCTGACACTCACCCTTGATCTGGATCTGCAACGGGTTGCTGAACAGGTGCTGGCGGACAAGCCCGGCGGGGCCGTGATCGCTTTGGATCCCAGTGACGGTGCGGTGCTGGCGATGGCGAGCAAGCCGACCTTTGACCCTAATTTCTTCTCCAAGCTGATCACCACGCAGAAGGAGTACGACGCGCTCTTTTCCAATCCAGCGAAGCCGCTGTTGAGTCGGGCGATGAATCCCTATGACCCGGGGAGCACCTGGAAGCCGGTGACGGCGATGGCTGGCATGGAGTCGGGTCAGTTTCCTGCCAAGACCAAACTGCAGACCACGGCCTGCATCACCTATGGCGGACACTGCTTCCCCGATCACAACGGTGCTGGATTTGGGCTGATTGGGTACGCCGATGCCCTGCGCTTCTCCAGCAATACTTTTTTTTATCAGGTGGGTGTTGGTGTGGGCTCTCGGGAGCTCAAGCAAGCCGCTGATCGGCTCGGCTTCCAGCAGAAGACCGGCATCGAGATCGGTTGGGAAGAAAGTGTTGGTCTTGTGGGGGATGAAGATTGGGCTGCGCAGGGTCGGGGCTGGGCGACTCCGGGCACCGTGCCCTGGATTCCAGAAGACATGGCGAGTGCGTCGATCGGTCAGTCGGTGGTTCAGATCACGCCGTTGCAGTTGGCCCGTGCTTACGCGGTGTTTGCCAATGGCGGTTGGTTGGTGACGCCGCATTTGGCCAAGGGCTCAACCGATTGGACCTCGCCCCGTTATCGCAGCAAGGTGCCGATGCAGCCCACAACGTTGGCCACGATTCGCGCGGGTCTGCGCAAGGTTGTTGAATCAGGCACCGGTGCGGGTCTCAATGGACCGGGAATTCCCCCGGCGGCGGGTAAGACCGGTACGGCGGAAGACAGCACCGGTGGTCCCGACCATGCCTGGTTCGGCTCCTATGCGCCCTATCCCAATGGAGAGATTGTGGTGGTGGCCTTCGCCCAGAACACCCCGGGGGGCGGATCAGTCCATGCCCTGCCGATGGCGAAGAAAGTGCTTGAGATGTGGTCTCAGACCCGGCGTGATCAGGCTGCCGAGAGTGCGTCGACCTTGTCGAGCACGGTGCGGTAGTACCCCCGCAACTGATCGGTCGCTCCAGCCCAGCCCCAGCGCTCTGCTTCCGTACGGGCTGCTGTCCGGAGTGCCTTGCGCTCCAGATCATTGCCGAGCAGCCGTTGGGTGGCTTCGATCAGGCTGGCCGCACCACCGTCTGAACCATCGGGTTCATAGAGGCATCCATTCACTCCGTCGGTGATGATGTCGGGGATGCCGCCGCGGTTGGCCCCGACCACAGGGCATCCGGCTGCCATGGCTTCCAGCAGCACCAGGCCGAGGGTTTCGGTGCTCGAGGGGAACAGAAAGGCATCCCCGCTGGCGTAGGCACTCGCCAGCTCCTCTCCAGCGAGATAGCCCACGAAGGTGGTGGCGGTTCCCTCAAAGAATTTCTCCAGTTGTTGGCGGTGCGGGCCATCGCCGACCAAGGCCAGGCGAGCTTCTGGGAGGGCCTCGAGCACGGGGCGAATGCGTTCAATCTGCTTCTCAGCGGAGAGCCGACCGACGTAGAGGAGCAAGGCCCCTTGGTCATCGTGTTGGCCCAGCAGTCGCTGACGCATCGCCGGACTGCGGAGCTCGGGGCGGAACAGTTCGGTGTCGACGCCCCGTTGCCACAGATCCGTGTGCTGAATGCCCTTGTCGCTGAGTTCCTGCACCATGGCGGTCGAGGTGCAGAGGTTCAGCAAGGCCTGGTTGTGGGCGGCTTTGAGCAGTTCCCACAGCAGGGGCTCCAGCATGCCCATGCCGTAGTGCTCGAGGTATTTGGGCAGATGGGTGTGGTAGCTGGCGATGAGAGGGATCGACTTGCTCTTGGCCAACCAGATCCCTCCCAGGCCGAGGACGGCGGGATTCACCACGTGGATCAGATCCGGTTGGAAGGCGTCGATGGCTTCGGAAACCGCCGGTCGCGGGAGAGCCAGCTTCAGCTCGGGATACAGGGGAAGCGGCATGGCTGGCACGCCGATCAGCCGGGCACCCATGTATTCGTCCGGACAGCCTTCCGGACAGAACACCACCACCTCATCACCGGCTTCGACCAGATGCCGCACCGTTTTGGTGAGGCGAGTGACGATGCCATCGACCTTCGGCAGGAAGGTTTCGGTGAAGAAGGCGATTTTCAAGGATGAGCCCTGCGTCAGGAGGCGGTGCCGATGGCCTCAGCTTGGGTTTTGGTCCAGGCCGAGGTGCAGAGGATGCGGTTGCGGTCACAGCGATCCGCATAGCGGGTCGCGATTTCCACCACTTCCTTCAGCAAACCATCATCGAGGGTGGTGGGGTTGAGACCAAGCTCCAGGAAGCAGCGGTTATCCACGATCAGATCGTTCTCCACCGCTTCGTTGCGGGGGTTGGGCAGGTTGTTGACTTGGGCTCCGGTGAGGGCCGCCACCTTCTTGGCCAGTTCACCCACCTGATGGCTTTCGGTCATCTGATTGAAGATCTTGACGCGCTCGCCCTTGGTGGGAGGGTTCTCGAGAGCAAGCTGCACGCACTTCACCGAGTCGCGGATGTGGATGAAGGCACGGGTTTGCCCGCCGGTGCCATGCACGGTCAGGGGGTAACCGATCGCCGCCTGCATCAGGAAGCGGTTCAGCACGGTTCCGTAATCGCCGTCGTAATCAAAGCGATTGGTCAGGCGCGGATCCCGGTCGGTGGCATCGGTGTTGGTGCCCCAGACGATGCCCTGGTGAAGGTCGGTGATCCGGACGCTGTCGTTTTTGTTGTAGTAGAGGAACAGCAGCTGATCGAGCGTCTTGGTCATGTGATAGACGCTGCCAGGGCTGGCCGGGTGCAGGATTTCCTCCTCAAAGCGGCTGCCGTCCGGCTGAGGAACCTCGACCTTGAGGTATCCCTCGGGGATGGTGGCGCCGCGGTGGGAGCCGTAGCCGTACACGCCCATGGTGCCCAGGTGCACCACATGGATATCAAGACCGCTTTCAACGATGGCGGCCAACAAGTTGTGGGTGCCGTTGACGTTGTTGTCGACGGTGTAGCGCTTGGTGGCGCTGCTCTTCATCGAGTAGGGGGCAGCCCGCTGCTCAGCGAAATGCACCACTGAGTCGGGCTTCTCCTCAAGCAGCAGATCCAGCAGGCGCTGGTACTCATGGGCAATGTCCATGTGGACAAAGCGCATGGGCTTACCGCCGATCTCTTCCCAGGCTTTCAGCCGTTCACCGATGTTGGTGATCGGGGTCAGCGACTCGACTTCAAGATCAATATCAATCTTGCGGCGACTGAGGTTGTCAACGATCAAGACGTCATGTCCCTGATCGGCCAGGTTCACCGCACAGGGCCAGCCGCAGAAGCCGTCGCCGCCGAGAACCAGAACTTTCACCCCAAACTCCTGCAGGAACGAGCGCAAGTGCTCACTGATGGCAAGTTACTACAGGGATTTTTTCCCGTCGTGGTCAGCTGATCACAACGGTCACCGCCATCAGGGCAACCACGAGCACTGCGCCGCTGATCAGCATCAGCTGGGTTCCGGGCCCACGGTTGCTTCCAGCTTCAATGACCTCCATGCGGGGCTCCTTGGCGAAAGCGTTCAAACGTCCGCCGTCCTCGGTGGTGACCTGCATGGCTTCTCCAAGACTCAACGGACCTTATGAGTCCAATTGCTCAGTGCCTTGGTTTATGAAGCCAGCTTCATTTCACTTCAAGAGTCTTTACCTGAAACCAGGCCCTGGGTCGGTGAGCTGGCGGAGGCTTGGGCCCGCTTGGGAAGGCGTCCGGAGCAATAGGCGAGTCGTCCCGCTTCGACGGCCTGCCCCATGGCCTGGGCCATGCCGCCGGGGTCGCCTGCCAGTGCAATGGCGCTGTTGACCAGAACCGCGTCCGCTCCCATTTCCAGCGCTTGAGCCGCTTCGCTCGGGACGCCGATTCCGGCATCCACGACGACAGGGACGCTGGAATTTTCAATAATCAGAGCAATGTTTGCGGCGTTGTTGAGGCCCTGTCCGGATCCGATCGGGGACCCCAACGGCATCACCGTCGCGCAGCCGGCCTCTTCCAACCGCTTGGCCAGCAAGGGGTCGGCATTGATGTAAGGCAACACCGTGAATCCCTCTTTGACGAGCTGTTCGGCGGCGTCCAGGGTGCCGATCGGGTCGGGTAAGAGATGGCGGCTATCGGGAATGACTTCCAGCTTGATGAAGGTGTTGTCTTCCTGACCCGCCAACTTGGCGAGTTCGCGGCCCAGTCGAGCCACGCGGATGGCTTCCTCCGCATCGGTGCATCCGGCGGTGTTGGGGAGCATCCAGATCTTCGACCAGTCGATCGCCTCCATCAGCCCCTCATGGCCCGCTGCCACGCTTTGGACGCGGCGGACGGCCACCGTGACCATGTCGCACCCGGAGCGTTCGATGCTCTGTTGCATCACAGCCATCGAGGGGTATTTCCCAGTTCCCGTGAACAAGCGGCTGCTGAAGTGGCGGTTGCCAATGGTGAGGAGATCGCTGGGATGGGTCGTCGACGTCATGACGTGAGTAAGCAATAGGCCCTACCGTGCTGCCATCATCCCTTGTCCCCCATGCCTTTCCTGCTTGCCATGGATCTCCCGATCGGCAGCCAGGTGCCGTTCCAGAGCAATCCTCAGCTCCCGCTCGATCCCATTGAGCTGTCGGTTCCTTTGCAGGTGGAAGGCAAAACCGTTGAAAGTTTTGATCCGGTCGCTCGCGCAGCCGATCTTGCCGTCAGCCTGCCTCGCGAATGGTGCGGAACCTTTCAACCGTTTGATGGCAATCCCACCGTGGATGTGCGCCTCAGTCTCGTTGGCCTGAAGCCGATGGGCCAGATGGTGGATCTGCGCGGAACCATGCAGATCGGTGCAGTGTCCACACCGGTTCAGGGCAATTTTCATGCCAAATCGGATCAATTGGATCTGATCCCTCTGGCGGATCCGCTGATTGCCGGCCTGGAGCCCGGTGGTGTGTTTCTCGGCTTACAGGGATTCAGCCCGACGAGTTGGCAAGCCCCCCGCTTGATCAACCGTGCCGACATTTCCACGGGCACCGGTGGTCGTTTGGCCCTGAGTTCCTGCGACCAGCAACCCCCCGTGCAGCCACTCTGGTGATAACACGGCGTTGATCGGCGAAATTGACAACCCTCCAGCCCTCCAGCGCTTAGCTGGAGGGTTTTTGGCGTTTCTGCAATTTCTTCAAGCCCTGCTTCGCCGTTTTGTTGTCCGGTTCAAGAACCAGGGTCTGCTCGTACAACTTGATGGCTTCCTCGTCAGCCAGCAGTTTCTGTTGCGCGAAGGCGAGATTGTTCAGCGCAACCGGATAATCCTTTTTGGCCCGCAAGGCCAGTTTGTAGTGGCGTACCGCACCCTCGTAATCCTTCTGGGCGGCCAAAGCAAAGCCCAGGGCGTTTTGAATCAGCGCTTTGGCTTCGTCCGGCTCCTGATTCAGCCGTTTTACGGCTTGCTTCAGTGTGGCGGTGGCCTGTGGATACAACCGTTTGCGCAGCTGTACCGAAGCGAGTTCATAGAGATCAGCTGCTTGGCTGGATTTACTCGCTCCAGCCTGTTCCAGCTCCATCAATTTGATTTCGTCGCCGCGAACCCGCAGGACTTGACGACCTGCGAGAACGGCGACGACAGCAAGTAGGCCAACCAGGCCCAGGAGATAGGTCTGGGGCAGCAGATTCACAGCCGTGCGATCAACCCTTAGCGGCGGTCACGACGTTGGTGAAGCTGGTGGGATCAGCAACAGCGAGCTGAGCCAGCATCTTGCGATTCAGACGCACGTCGGCTTTTTTCAGTCCACCGATCAGACGGCTGTAGCTCACGCCATTGATGCGAGCTGCAGCGTTGATCCGAGCGATCCAAAGGCGACGGAAATCACGCTTGCGACGGCGACGGTCGCGATAGGCGTTGCACAACGCCTTCATGACCCGCTGGTTTGCGGTGCGGAACAGGGTGCCGTTGCTGCCACGGAAGCCACGGGCCAACCGCAAAATCTTGTTGCGGCGCTTACGGGCGACGTTGCCTCTCTTAACGCGGGCCATGAAGGGGAAGAATTAGGTCAGGTCGGAACGAACGAAACAGCAGAAAACTGCTTCAGGCGTAAGGCATCATCAGGGTTACGCGCTCCTCGTCGGTGCGGTCCACCACTGCCTTGGTGCCCAGGTGACGCTTCTGCTTGGGGGACTTGTGGTCCAGCAGGTGATTACGGAAGGCGCGCCGACGCATGAACTTGCCGGTGCCGGTTGCCTTGAACCGCTTGGCGGCAGCTTTGCGGGTCTTCAGCTTGGGCATTGCTCTGCTCGTTCGGGCACAAACAACAACAATACGCCCTTGCCTGCCTCTCCTGAACCAACGCCATGATGGAACGGCTTCGTTGCTGTCTGGTGTTCCGGCTGCTCCCACTGGCTGCGCTGTTGTTTTTGACCCTGGGCTGCCGGGCCCGGGAAGTGGTTCAGCCGTCGGGTGGGCTGTCCGAGGAATCGTCCTCGCCCCTGTCCGCACCAAGGCCTGCTGTGCCACCGACCCATCGGTCCGTTGCCCTGCCTCCGCCTGCGACCAGCTCCAACGCCACGTTGTGGGTGGCGTTGGAGGATCACCTCGGCGCCAAACAGGACGCACCTGCACTGGAATTGGTCAGCGCCGGAGCTCCGCTTCAGCTGCGGGATGCCAGTGGGCGTCGTTGGAGTGCGTCCCGTGTACGGCTGCGTTGGCAGGCCATGCCCCAAGCCCCACAGCAGCTCGCACGGCGCGTGGCAGGCCCTTACGCCAGTTTTGAATCAGCGGACCGTGTTGCGCAACGCTGGCGCGCCATGGGCGTGGACGCTTTGGTTGCCCATCCGGGGGAATGGGAGGTGTGGGCGCCAGCGGATGCGACGGTCCCCGATGGCTTGACGGTGCGTTCCTGGTCGACGGCGGTGACCCAAGTGATCCGCCCGGTGCTTGAAATGCCGGAGGGTGGTCACACCCTTGACGGAGTGCTGCAGATCGAGGCCCCCGATGGCCTGCGTTGGGGCCGTGGTGTCTATCGCGGACCGTTTCGCCTGCAACCCGACGCCTACGGGAGCTGGACTCTGGTGGAGCAGGTTCCCCTAGAGCGCTATCTCGAGGGCGTTGTCCCCCATGAGATCGGCGCGTCATCGCCTGAGTCGGCCCTTCAGGCTCAAACGGTGTTGGCACGAACCTGGGCATTGGCGAATAGCCATCGGTTTGCTGTCGACGGCTATCACCTGTGCAGCGACACCCAATGCCAGGTGTACAGCGATCCGCGCATCGCCGGGACCAGCGTGCGCCAGGCGATCTCCGCGACGGCTGGCCGGGTGCTCAGTTGGCAGGGGGCGCCCATCAGCGCGGTGTATCACGCCAGCAACGGTGGGGTGATGGCCAGTGGTCCGGAAGCTTGGTCGATGGCCGCGGTTCCCTATCTGGCGGCCCGTCCGGATGGCGACGCGACTTGGATGCAGCGGCATCCCTTGCCGTTGAACGATCCGAGGGCGGTGCAGCGTTTGCTTCAGGACCGGCAGGGTGCCTATGGCGCCAATCATCCGCGTTTCCGCTGGAGTCGGTCCTATGGATCGGCTGAGATTCTTCAGGCCTTGGGTGATGAGGGTCGGCAGTTACAAGCCCCCGTGCAGCTGCGGGTGGCGGAGCGCGGTGTGAGCGGGCGCGTGCTGGCTTTAGAGATCACCGGTGCTGGTGAGGCGGCTCCTGTGGTGTTGCGGCTGGATCGGATTCGGCGAACCTTGCGCCGTTTACCCAGCACCTTGTTTGTGCTGCAGCCTGCGGCGGCTGGAGGTTGGAGCTTTCAGGGCGGTGGTTTTGGCCATGGGGCGGGTCTTTCCCAGGCGGGAGCGATCCAGCTGGCCTATCGGGGCTGGAGCACCGAACGGATCCTGTCGCACTACTACCCAGGCACGATTTATGGCCCGTTGAAGGCTCCGGTGCAGGCCCCTTAGAGTCCTGTCCACCTGAGTTGGTGCATGACCACGACCGTCGTCAAGGGTGACCACCGTCGTGCGAAGTCCGCGGCCTTCCTGGTTGTTTGCGGTTGTGCAGGGGCTGCTCCCCACTGGTTAGACAACATTCGGGCGCTCTGGCCCGCGTTCACCTTGGCGTTGTTGCTGGGTGGATATGGCCTGCGCACCGTGATGCGTGCCGCACTCGGTCAGACAGTTGTCACCGATGGCTCAGCCCAGCCCTGGACTGAAGAGCGCTATCCCAGTCTCGATGTGGTGGTGGCTGCCCGTGATGAAGAGGCGGTGGTCAGCCGCGTCGTGGAGAGGTTGGTCAACCTGCGCTATCCGGCTGGGCGATTGTCGATCTGGGTGATCGACGACGGCAGCGAAGATCAAACCCCTGAGCTGCTCGACGGGTTGGCGGAGCGCTACCCGCAGTTGCGGGTGATTCATCGGCTGCGCAATGCCGGTGGAGGCAAGTCCGGTGCGTTGAACACCGCTCTTCAGCAGATGAGTGGTGAGTGGTTATTGGTTCTCGATGCTGACGCGCAACTTCAGGACGACCTGCTCGAGACCTTGGTCCCTTTTGCCATTGAGGGGGGCTGGAGTGCCGTTCAGCTGCGGAAGGCCGTGATCGAGTCGGACTGCAATTGGCTGACCCGATCCCAAGCGATGGAGATGGCCCTGGATGCTGTGATTCAGCAGGGTCGCCTCGCCGGGGGAGGTGTGGCAGAACTTCGCGGCAATGGTCAGTTGATCCACCGCCAGACCCTTGAGGGTTGTGGTGGGTTCAACGAGGACACGGTCACCGATGACCTCGACCTCAGTTTCCGGCTGCTGACCCACGGCGCGATGGTCGGCATTCTCTGGAATCCGCCGGTCCAGGAAGAAGCTGTTCCTGGCCTGACTGCGCTGTGGAAGCAACGGCAGCGATGGGCAGAGGGGGGTCTGCAGCGATTCTTGGACTACTGGCCGACCTTGACCTCGTCGCAGCTGACTGGCCGTCAACGTTGGGATTTGGCTTGCTTCTTCCTGCTCCAGTACTGCTTGCCGGTGGTGTCCTTGATGGACCTGGTCACCAGCCTGATCACCCGTTCCTCGCCGACCTACTGGCCGCTGTCGTTCGTGGCCTTCAGCATTTCGGGTCTGGCCTACTGGCGCGGATGCCGTGGGGACCATGCCGGCCCGGTGATCCCCCGGCCGGGGTTATGGAATCTGCTGGTGGCGATTGCTTATCTCGGCCATTGGTTTGTGGTGATTCCCTGGGTCACCTTGAAGATGGCTGTCTTGCCCAAACGTCTGGTCTGGGCCAAGACCTCCCACGGTGACCTGAGCCAGCAGTTGGGTTGATCAGGCCAACAGTTCGGGCTGATGAGCCAGAAGGTCATCGAGAGCAACGCCTTTGAGGGTGGTGCTGATGTCCTTGTCGGTGTCACTGAGCAGGAGGTTGTTGCCGACCTGTTCGATCGTGAGCTCGATGGCGTTGCTGATCAGGAGTTGATCGCCATCGGCGATGGAGAAATCGCGGATGGTGTCCTTGCCCTCTGAGAGGCGGAAGCTGTCGGCCCCCTTCCCACCGATGAGCACATCCCGGCCTTTGCCGCCAAAGAGGGTGTCGTCGCCCTTGCCCCCTTTGAGTCGATCGTGGAAATCTTGCCCTTTGAGGATGTCATCACCCGAGGAGCCCCGAAGGGTGTCTCGCCCTCTTCCTCCGGAGAGGACGTCATTGCCGGATCCACCAACAAGGGTGTCGGCTTGGGTTCCGCCATCGAGGGTGTCGTTGTCGGCCCCACCGGTGATGAGATCACGACCGTTGCCACCGATCAGGAGATCATCGCCAGCGGCCGAACCGATGGTGTCGTTGCCACCACCACCATCGAGGGTGTCGTTGTCTTCTCCGAGAACAATGCGTTGGGGAGCGTTATCGGCGATCAAGACGTTGCTGCCGGTGCCACCGGTGATCACAGCTGGTCCGAAGATGACGGCGAAATGGATGCTGTGAAGCTGCAGCTGCGTGGGTGCAGCTGAGGGCATCTCGGTGAGATCAATAACGAACGCTTCTGTCTGGGTGTTGCTTTCAGAATCGCCTTGTGCCGCTGTGCTGCTGCCGGTGATCACGATGGGTTGCCCCGGTGCTGTCGATACAGAGGTGGGGGTGATGGTCCTTACATCGAGATTGGTGGTGTTGGGCAGGCTGTTGATGAAGCTTTCAACCTGTTGGATCAGGCCTTCTTCTCCAGCTGCTGATGTTTCTCGCTCGCTGATGGCTTGACCAAGGGACTCCTGCGCCTGATTTGTGGATTGAGCAACGGCAGATCCTTCTGAGGTGATGGTGACACCTGGCGGAAGTGTTGCTGTGACGAGGTTGTCGTTATTGCCGGAGTTTTCGACGAGTGCAGCTGACCCCGTTTCAGTGGAGGAGGTGTTGGTGATGGTTTGTGATTCCACCGCTTCTTGAGAATTTGTCTCTGAGGTTTCGTTGTCGTCTGAGGCTGAAGGAGTGGGGGTGACGATGATGAAACCGGTGTCAGTGTCGGGTTCAGGAGTTGGCG
>NZ_JBGKDS010000029.1:0-42660 GCF_042954325.1 Parasynechococcus sp.
ACTCGTACCAGACCGTTCAGATTGTTGAGGAAGGGGCGAAATTTCTCGGGATTGCGGCCTGGTTGTCGTTTTGGTGCCATTACGTCAGTGCGGCATCCAAGCCAGCCCGTCTTGATCCCTGATTGGAGCAACCGATGATCACCTGGCCCGCCTGGTTGCGTCTTGGCCTGGTGCTGCCGCTGCTTGGGGTCAATGCCTTTGTCCTCAAGCGGGTTCTGGTGCAATTCGCTCCATTCCCAGGGCTGTTTCTCACCGCGGCTCTGATCGCGTTCCTGTTGGACTTGCCTTGCCGTTGGTTGGCCCGACGCGGCCTGTCACGCTCCGTCGCGATGACGGCGGTGGTGCTGCTCACCCTGGGCCTGTTGGTGCTGGCGGCGGTCACGCTGGTGCCGTTGCTGATCGAACAGCTCAGCCAGTTGATCAGCGCGTCTCCGGCGCTGCTGACCGCGGCGGAGCAGTGGATCAATCAGAGCCAAGCCTGGGCGGTCAGCCATGGGCTTCCTGCGGATTTCGGCGATCCCAGCAGCGATCTGGTGTCGCAGATCAGTCGCGTTGCCACCCAGCTCAGTCGTCGTCTGCTCAGCATCCTTGGGGCCACCGTCGGCACCACGATCAACGTGGTGATCGTGCTGGTGTTAGCGGTGTTCCTGCTGCTGGGCGCTGATTCGATCACCGCCGGTCTGGCCCAGTGGTTGCCGGAGCGCTGGCGGGATCTGGTCACCTCCACCCTGGAAGGCACCTTCCGCGGTTACTTCGCCGGTCAGGTGGTGCTGGCCTTGATCTTGAGTGGTGGACAACTGCTGGTCTTCAGTGCCCTGCAGATTCCGTACGGCGTGCTGTTCGCGGTGCTGATTGGTTTCACCACCCTGATTCCCTACGCCAGCGCGCTCACCATCGTGTTTGTCAGCGCGATCTTGGCGGTGCAGGACCTGGGGACCGCTGTGGAACTCCTGATTGCGGCGATCCTGGTGGGACAGGTGGTGGATCAGGTGATTCAGCCCCGTTTGATGGGCAGCATCGTTGGATTGCAACCGGCTTGGTTGTTGATCGCTTTGCCCATCGGCTCCCGTTTGGGACACATCTTCGGTGTGGGCGATCTGCTCGGACTGTTGTTGGCGGTGCCGGTGGCCAGCTGCATCAAGACGCTGGCCGACGCGGCACGCTCTGATCTCAAGCCGTCGGAATCACACCCTGCTCTTCCAGTGCCTTGAGCACCACCTGCACCGATTCGCTCAGCTCTTGGCTGCCCGTGTCGATCTTCAGCTCCGGTGACTCCGGTGCTTCATAGGGGCTGGAGATACCGGTGAACTCCTTGATGGCTCCGGAGCGGGCTTTCGCATACAGCCCCTTGGGATCGCGGGACTCACAAACATCGAGGTCGGCGGCGCAGAAGATCTCGAGGAAGTCGCCTGTCTCGACGAGCTCACGGGCCTTGTCGCGATCGGCGCGGAAGGGGGAGACGAAGGCGGTGAGCACGATCACACCGGCATCGAGGAACAACTTCGCCACTTCGCCGATGCGGCGGATGTTCTCTTCACGATCGGCATCGGAGAAGCCAAGGTCCTTACAGAGGCCATGGCGCACGTTGTCGCCGTCGAGCACGTAGGTGGCCAGACCGCGCTCAAACAGAGCGGCATTCACGGCGTTGGCCAGGGTGCTTTTGCCAGAACCCGACAATCCGGTGAACCAGAGGATGGCGCTGCGGTGACCACGCTTCTCGGCGCGCGCGGCCCGGTCCACCGAGGCCTCGTGCCAGACGATATTGGTGGCCTTGGGAGTCGCAGCGGTCATCACCACAGGGGGGGCTTGGGCCCGCCATTGTCCCTCAGCCGCCGGCACGTTTCGGCCGATACCCCTCTTTGGCCAGAAGCTCCAGGGTCAGATCCACCTGATCACCCTGCAGTTCAATCAGTCCGTCTTTGGCGGTGCCACCGCTGCCGATCCGGGTTTTCAGCTTCTTCAGCAGGGTCTTGAGACCAGCGCCATCGATCTCGAGGCCACGGATCACGGTCACGGTTTTGCCGCCTTTGCCTCCGCGCGTTGGTTGCACGCGCACCATCTGCTGCGCCTTCGGTGTCGGTTCCGCCGCTGGCCCGCTCGGCCGCTGCAGACTGTCAGCGCTGCTGAATTCCTGCCAGCCGCCCTTGGGCATCCGCCCCGTTGCAAGTCGATTCATTCTCAATGACCAACGCCGCCGCGTCCCCCCGTTGGGCTGATTCCAGCCGCGGCCTGGGCCGTCTGATCGAAACGCTGATCGGCATCAGCCTGTTCCGGCGACCTCTGTTTTTTCAGGCGCGGCAATTGATCATCCGCACGGCAGAACGCAATGGCATCCCCTGGCGTCAACGCCGGGAGGAGTTGCGGCAGGCGGCTGAACCACTTTTGGCCAGCACCACCACCGCTGGCCTGCATCCCCCGGATTACTACCTCGCTCGCTTTCACGCCTATGAGCAAGGCAACCTCTGCTGGCAGGCCGCGGCTGAGGCGGAGCAGGCCACCGATGCCATGGCCCTGAGGGTCTGGCCCGACCAGCAGCTCACCCCCGCTGAAGCCCAGCGAAAATTGCGGGATGCCATCCATGCCGCTGTGGAGCCCCTGCTCGGCGGGGCGTTGCATCGGGTGCTGGACCTCGGCTGTTCGGTGGGTGTCAGCACCCAGGCGCTGGCCCGCTGGTTGAACGGCCGTGCCGCCCAACGCGGTGAGCCCAGCCCTGAACTGATCGGTCTGGATCTTTCCCCCGACATGCTCGCGGTCGCCCGGGTGCGGGACAGCGACGGGCTGGTGTCCGACTGGCGCCATGCCGCCGCGGAAGCCACCGGGCTCGATGCAGGATCCATCGATCTGATCAGTCTTCAGTTCGTCTGCCATGAACTGCCTCAGCAGGCCACCCATGCGGTGCTCGAGGAAGCGGCACGGTTGCTGCGGCCCGGCGGTGTGCTGGTGATGGTGGACCAGGATCCGGCCTCATCCGTGTTGCAGCGTTTGCCGGCCCCGGTGGCCACCCTGCTCAAGAGCACAGAGCCCTATATCGAGCAATATTTCAGCCTCGATATGCCTGCGGCGTTGACTCAGGCGGGTTTTCGAGAATTGAGCATCAGCGCCTGCGATCCACGGCATCGTGTGATCGCCTGCTTACGCTGAGCCGACGCTCCACCGTGGATCCGTGACCAGCACCCTGCCCAACGCCAGTACTCCGGATCCAGCCAGCCTGCAGCCGGCGGTCCGCCCCGGCGCCCATGGTCGCTTCGGTCGCTTCGGTGGTCAGTACGTCCCCGAAACCTTGATGCCGGCTCTTGCGGAGCTGGAACAGGCTGCGGCGGCCGCTTGGAAAGACTCCGCGTTCACCGCTGAACTCAACCGATTACTCAAGAACTACGTCGGTCGTGCGACGCCCCTCTACGAAGCCGAACGGCTCACGGCCCACTACCGCCGTGCCGATGGTGGCCCGCGCATCTGGCTGAAGCGAGAAGACCTCAACCACACCGGTGCGCACAAGATCAACAACGCCCTTGGCCAGGCTTTGCTGGCCCTGCGGATGGGGAAGAAGCGGATCATTGCTGAAACCGGTGCCGGTCAGCACGGCGTGGCGACGGCCACCGTCTGTGCTCGCTTTGGCCTCGACTGCGTGATTTACATGGGCGCGGAGGACATGCGTCGCCAGGCCCTCAATGTGTTCCGGATGCGTCTGCTGGGGGCCACGGTGCAACCGGTCACCGCCGGCACCGCAACCCTCAAGGACGCCACCAGCGAAGCGATCCGGGACTGGGTCACCAACGTGGAATCCACCCACTACATCCTGGGCTCGGTCGCCGGTCCGCATCCCTATCCGATGTTGGTGCGCGATTTCCATGCCGTGATCGGCGAGGAGGCCAAGCAGCAGTGCCAGGAGGCCTTCGGGCGTCTGCCGGACGTGTTGATGGCCTGTGTCGGTGGCGGATCCAACGCAATGGGCCTGTTCCATCCTTTCGTTCAGGACACCTCGGTGCGTCTGATTGGGGTGGAGGCCGCAGGCGATGGTGTTGAAACCGGCCGCCATGCCGCCACCATCACCGAGGGCCGCGCCGGTGTGTTGCATGGTGCGATGAGCTTGCTGCTGCAAGACGGTGATGGTCAGGTGCAGGAAGCGCATTCGATCAGTGCAGGTCTGGACTATCCCGGTGTGGGCCCCGAGCACAGCTACCTGCGGGAGATCGGCCGTGCTGAATATGCCGCCGTCACCGATGAGCAGGCCCTTGATGCCCTGCGTCTGGTCAGTGAGCTCGAAGGGATCATTCCAGCCCTCGAGACCTCCCACGCCTTCGCCTGGTTGGAGCAGCTTTGCCCAACCCTGCCCGAGGGCACGGAGATCGTGATCAATTGCTCCGGTCGTGGTGACAAGGACGTCAACACCGTGGCCGACAAGCTCGGCGACAAGCTCTGAGTTCAGCGCCGTTCAGCTGAGGACCAGTTCCAGGTGGCGGGCCACGCGTTGGACCGCTGCCTTGGCTGTGGCATAGGCCATGCGCATGGGTCCGAGCAGGGCCACCTGACCCACTCCATCGGAGCCACAGCGATAGGGGGCCTGGACCACCGCGCAGTTCTGGAGAGCGCGATGGGGATGTTCTTCGCCGATCCAGACACCGGATTGGCTGATGGTGCGGACCACAGCCCCAGGTTGTTCGTCAATCAATTCCACCAGTGGACGCACGTCGCTGCTGCTTTGAAATTCCGGCTCTGCGATCAGGCGGGAGAGGCCATGCACCACCACCGGTTGCTCCTCGGTTTGTTCATTCAGCTCGAGGGCATGGCGCAATACCCCCCCGGTGTTTTGCAGTTGTGGCGGCAGGCTGTCCCAGTTGATGGCGCCCCCTGCGAGCTGTCGGTCGGTCCAGCGTTCGATGGCGTTGAGTTCTGGTTCGGCACCGAACGGCAGCCGCAGATTGAGATGGCTGGCCCGGCCGCTGTCCTCCACCAGCATCACCAGAAGACGATCACCGCTCCCCACCAGGCGAATCGCTTCGAGCCGTGCGGGGTGTTGTTGGGCCGGTCGGCTGATCAGGGCCATCAAGCCAGTGAAATCCGTCAGCCGTCGCGCCAACTGCGCCAGCAGGTCGTCCAGGGCGGCCCAGCGCAGCGTCAGGCCCGTCAGTTCCCGTTCCAGAAGCTGAACGGAGTGTCCCGGTTCTGGCAACAGGCAGTCGACGTAATGGCGATAGCCCAGCTGACTGGGGACCCGACCGGCGGACGTGTGCGGTTGCATCAGCAGGCCCCGCTGCTCGAGGGCGCCCATGGCGGACCGCACGGTGGCCGAACTGACCGGGATGCCAAACCGTTGCACCAGCGTCCGACTGCCGACTGGCTCAATCGTGTCGACGTAGTGGTGCACCGTGGCCTGGAGCACCTGTCGCTGTCGTGCGGACAGGGGCTTCATCAATAGCGGGGAATCGAGGGATCCACCTGCACACTCCAGGCGTCAAGACCACCGTCAAGGTTCCATACCTCCAGCCCCCAGGACTGTTCCAGCAGCCACAGCCCAAAGTGGTGACTCCGCACACCGGCGTGGCACAGCACAACCACCGCCTGCTCGGCATGGAGTGTGTCAGGGAGCATCGCCAGCCACTCATTGGACCGGCTGAGCGGTAGATGCAGCACGTCATGGGGGAGACGGGCGAGGGCGAGCTCCTGGTCTTCCCGCACATCCACCAGCAGGGGCTGAGGCCGGTCGCTCGCCAGCCAGGCTTGCAGCTCCGGCGCCGTGATCTGTTGTGGATGCGTCCTCGTCATGGCGCCATTCTGCGGTGATGGATAAAGATGAGGCCATCTGACTTTGCTGGCCCATGAAGGCCCGCCCTTTCCTAACGGCGCTGGCCGGCGTTCTGTTGTCCCTGGTTCTGTTGACCAGCGGCTTGCTTTGGGCGATGAACCAACGCAGTCCGTTGCGCTTGGCCGATCAACCGCTGGAGCTGCCCCGAGCCGCCCGTTTTGTGCCCCGTGATGCGGCGTTGTCCCTGCACTGGTTGCTGGACCCCTCCCGTTTGCCGGCTTATGTGCAAGCGGTGGCACCGGCGTCGAATCGCCGCCTGGCCAGAGATGAGGCCCAGCATTGGCGGGATGGTGTGTTCGCTCTGGCGGGCCTGGATTTTCAAACCGAACTGGCCAGTTGGCTGGGGCCACAAATCAGCCTGACCCTCCTGAACACCACCGATCAACCGGGCTGGGTTCTGGCCTTGACCAGCCGGGATGCCGACGGCGCCCGTCGGTTTGTGCAGCGCTTCTGGCAGACCCGCAGTCTCGCTGGTGCTGATCTTCAGATCAGCAGCTACCGCGGGATGGGACTGATCAGTGCCCGGGGGGTCCTGGCCGGACGGCAGTCCCAGTCGATGGCGACCGCCCTGATTGATGACGATCTGCTCCTGCTGGCCTCCGGTCGCGGTGTGCTGGAGCAGGCCTTGGATGTGTCGCAGATTGCCGATCAGCATCAACTTGGCGACGTCGGCTTGCAGGATCAGCTCGCCTTGCTCGGTGAGGGGATGGCCGTCCTGACCGCCTCCCCCCAGGCCATGCATCAGTGGTTGCAATGGCCCGGTGAGCTCACTGAGGATCCTGCGCTCGATGGCTTGATGGTCGCCCTGCGACCCGAGGGTGCCTCGTTGGTCATGGATGGGGCCCTGCGCTACCGCGATCGCTTGGAGGTTGCCTCCTGGCCGCGGCTGGATGACCTCAGTGCCACCGCCGGCGGATCGCCGAGCTGGCTGGCGCAATTGCAGAACCCCCAACGTCTGCTGGACCCCACAGAGCGCCATCCGCTGGCCCGTTGGCTCGGACCGCTGTTGCGGGCGCAGTTGGCGGAGGCCGAGACGCCCGAGTTGTTGGCCGTAGGAGATGCCGGTCCCCTGCTGTGGGAGCAGCAGTCGCGGGGGTGGTTGCTGGCCAGCCGCAGGACGCAACCCACCATTGAGAGCGTGACATCTGCGTTAGAGGCGCAGGGGTTGTCCAGGTCTGAACTGGCCGTCGATGGAGAGGCCTGGCAGGTTTGGACCCGCCTCGTGCGTCAGCGGGGCCGTTCGGAAGGCCTGGAGGCGCAGTTGGCGCTGGCCAGGGTCGAGGGTGCAGATCGCAACTGGTGGGGGGAAACCCTCGCCGCCCTGGGTCAACGCAACGACACGCGTGCTCTGAAGCCCCTCCTGGCCAGCTGGCAGGACCTCATGGTCCAGGCGGACCCGGCCCAGGGTTTGCTGCTGTCCGCGGATCCGGCCCGCACCCTGCTGAGCCAGTGGCGCCCCTGGCAGTTGCTGCAGGTTTTGGTCGGCAACCCCCTGCAGGGCCATGTCGATGGCATGGCCCTGGCGGTCGATCGGGATCGCGTGGATGATCAGCAGACCCTGTTGCCGTTCCATGGCCGACTCGACCTCAGTTGAGTTGGTTCTGGTGCGCCATGGCATCGCCGTGGAGCGGATCTCAGGACGGGACCACCCCGATCGAGCCCTGACCGATCGGGGGCGAGCCCGGACCCGTGCTGTGCTGGAGGCATTGGTCCAACGGGGGGTCTGCATGGACCATCTGATCAGCAGTCCCTACCGCCGCGCCTTGGAGACGGCGCAGATGGCCCGGGAGGTTGGTTTTGCCCCCACCCTGGCCATCGATGGACGGCTGCGGCCCAACAGTGCATCGCTCCCGGACCTCATGGAGGAGCTCGCTGGCCGTGTGGCGCTGGTCGGGCATGAACCGGATCTCAGCGCGATGGCATGCCGATTGCTCGGCATGGCTCCAGGGCAATTGGTTCTGAAAAAAGCCGGAGTGCTCCATCTGCATCGCAGCGATGGCCAGTGGAGGCTGCGGGCCCTGCTTCGGCCGGGGCTTCTCTTGGACACCTCGGCTTAGGTTGCAGGAGAGTGATGTTGGAACGGGGCGTTGGCACAGCAGCAGACGGGTGACCTGCGTCATGCGAAGACGGGGATCGAGCTGAGGCCAGGACTTGACGGTGTCCCGGCGACGCAGTCCGCCATCTGTGACATCGATGGCGACAAGGGTCTGTTGACCTATCGCGGTTATCCCATGCAGGAGCTCGCGGTTAACAGCAGTTTTCTGGAGACCGCCTACCTCCTGATTTGGGGCGAGTTGCCCACCCGGGACCAGCTCACTGCCTTTGAACATGAGGTGCAGATGCACCGCCGCGTCAGCTTCCGGGTGCGGGACATGATGAAGTGCTTCCCGGCCAGTGGTCATCCGATGGATGCCCTGCAATCCAGTGCGGCGGCCCTGGGACTGTTTTATTCGCGACGTGCGATCGACGACCCGAATTACATCTATCAAGCGGTGGTTCGCCTGATCGCCAAGATCCCGACGATGGTGGCGGCGTTTCAGCTGATTCGCAAAGGACAGGATCCGATTCAGCCCCGCGACGATCTGGCCTATTCGGCCAATTTCCTCTACATGCTCACCGAGCGGGAACCGGATCCGTTGGCGGCACGGATCTTTGACCGCTGTCTGATGCTCCATGCCGAGCACAGTCTCAACGCCAGCACCTTCAGTGCCCGCGTCACCGCGAGCACCCTCACCGATCCCTACGCGGTTGTGGCTTCGGCGGTGGGCACCCTGGCAGGGCCTCTACACGGCGGTGCGAACGAGGATGTGCTGGCGATGCTCGAGGAGATTGGCTCGCCCGATCAGGCCGGTGCCTATCTGGATCAGGCGATTGCCGCCAAGCGGAAGGTGATGGGCTTTGGGCACCGTGAATATCGCGTCAAAGATCCACGGGCGGTGATCCTGCAGTCCTTTGTCGAGGAGATGTTTGATCAGTTCGGCCACGACAACCTCTATGACGTGGCCCGCGCCCTCGAGCGGGAAGCGGAAGCACGTCTCGGTCCCAAGGGGATCTACCCCAATGTGGATTTCTATTCCGGGCTCGTGTACCGCAAGCTGGGGATCCCACGGGATCTGTTCACCCCTGTGTTCGCCATCGCCAGGGTTGCGGGCTGGTTGGCGCACTGGCGTGAACAGCTCGGAGCGAACCGGATTTTCCGCCCGTCTCAGATTTATTCGGGCTCTCAACCACGCGTCTGGATGCCCATCGATGGTCGGGTTTCGGCTCCGGCGGCCTAAGTTGCACTGACTTCCGTCGACACCATGGTGAGTCCGGGACTGGACCTGGAATTAAGTTTCAGCCAGGCGCTGCAGGGGTTGGGCCTCTCCGCTGAGGCCGCACGGTTGCTTTGGCTCCCGCTGCCGATGCTGCTGGTGCTGGTGGCTGCGGTGGTTGGCGTTCTGGTCTCTGTCTGGCTTGAGCGCAAAATCTCCGCTGCGGTTCAACAGCGCGTTGGTCCGGAATATGCCGGTGCCCTCGGCATTCTTCAGCCCCTGGCTGACGGCCTCAAACTGCTGGTCAAGGAAGACATCATCCCTGCGCGCGCCGACGGTCTGCTGTTCACGCTCGGTCCCGTCCTGGTGGTGGTTCCGGTGATCGCCTCCTGGCTGATCATTCCCTTCGGCCAAAACCTGCTGATCAGCAATGTCGGCGTGGGCATCTTCCTTTGGATTGCCCTGAGCAGTGTTCAGCCCATCGGTCTGCTGATGGCGGGCTATTCCTCCAACAACAAGTACTCGTTGCTGGGTGGTCTCCGGGCCGCGGCCCAGTCGATCAGCTACGAGATTCCGCTCGCCTTGGCGGTTTTGGCCATCGTGATGATGAGCAATTCCCTGAGCACGGTTGACATCGTGAGTCAACAGAACGGTGCGGGGATTTTGAGTTGGAATATTTGGCGTCAGCCGGTGGGTTTCCTGATTTTCTGGATCTGTGCCCTGGCCGAGTGTGAACGCCTTCCCTTCGACCTCCCGGAAGCGGAGGAAGAACTCGTCGCTGGCTACCAAACCGAGTACGCGGGCATGAAGTTCGCGCTCTTCTACCTGGCCGGTTACATCAACCTGGTGCTGTCAGCCCTGTTGGTGTCAGTGCTCTACCTCGGTGGTTGGGGCTTCCCGATCCCTGTGGAGTGGCTGGCTGGCTGGTTGGGCCAGTCCGTTGATGCTCCACTGGTGCAGGTCATCACCGGCTCCGTTGGCATCGTGATGACGGTCTTGAAGGCTTATCTGCTCGTCTTCGTTGCGATCTTGCTGCGCTGGACCACCCCACGGGTCCGGATCGACCAGCTGCTCGATTTGGGTTGGAAATTTCTGCTTCCGCTGGCCCTGGTCAACCTGCTGATCACCGCCGCCCTCAAGCTGGCGTTCCCCGTCGCCTTCGGCGGCTGAGTTCTCGCGTTCCGCTTCCGCCCCGGCATCATGGGGTGGAGGCCTGATTCCCTCCTCTTCCAGGTTCCAGTCCATGTTCGGTTTCCTCAAACAGGTTGGTGACTACACGCGGGATGCCGTGGATGCGGCCCGCAACCTGGCCCAGGGTTTCGCTGTCACCTTTGACCACATGCAGCGCCGTCCCGTCACGGTGCAGTACCCCTACGAGAAACTGATCCCCTCGGAGCGTTACCGGGGACGGATTCACTACGAGTTCGATAAGTGCATCGCCTGTGAGGTTTGTGTTCGGGTGTGTCCGATCAACCTTCCAGTCGTCGACTGGGTGATGAACAAGGCAACCAAGAAAAAGGAGTTGCGCAACTACTCCATTGACTTCGGCGTCTGCATCTTCTGCGGGAACTGTGTCGAGTACTGCCCGACCAATTGCCTCTCGATGACCGAGGAGTACGAACTGGCGGCCTTTGATCGCCACAGCCTCAACTACGACAACGTTGCCCTGGGACGTTTGCCAACGAGTGTGACCACCGATCCGTCGGTGCAGCCCCTGCGTGAGCTGGCTTATCTTCCGGCCGGTGAGATCGACCCCCACGGCGTTTCCGCCGACAGACCCCGTGCGGGCAAGCTCCCCTCTGAGGTTCTGCAAACCCTCGCTCCGGTCAAGGATGAGGGACAATCCTCCGGTGACACCAAGGAGGGCAAGGCGTGACTATTGCGACAACCACTGAGCTGATCTGCTTCCTGGTGCTGTCCGCAGTCGTGGTGGCTGGAGCCCTGGGTGTTGTTCTTCTGAGCAACATCGTGTACTCCGCCTTTCTGCTGGGCGGCGTGTTTATGGCGGTGGCCGGCCTCTACCTCCTGCTCAACGCCAGCTTTGTGGCGGCGGCTCAGGTTCTGGTGTACGTCGGTGCGATCAATGTGCTGATCCTGTTCGCGATCATGCTCGTGAACAAGCGGGAAGATCTCAAGGCGATCGCCGGATTGGGCGTGCGTCGTGCGGTGTCTGCAGCCGTTTGTCTTGGCCTGTTCAGCCTGCTGGTGCGGGTTGTTGTCACCACACCCTGGGCTCTGCCCGGTCCTCCAGCCGTCGGAGAAGAAGCGACAGCTCGGATTGGTGAGCATCTGTTCACCGATTACCTGCTTCCCTTTGAAGTGGCCTCTGTTCTGCTGCTGATGGCCATGATCGGAGCCATTGTTCTGGCCCGTCGCGATGTGCTGGCCACCGATGTCGTCACCGGAGAGGTGGCCGATCAAGGCCTGATCGAAAAATCTCGAACACCACTGCTCCTCGAGCGTCGCTCGTCTTAATTCCGATCTGAACGATGAACGAGATCCTTGCCACACTTCCTTCGCTACAGGCTTACCTGCTCTTGGCAGCCATGCTGTTCTCGATCGGGGTTTGGGGCCTGATCAACAGCCGGAACGCCGTTCGGGTGCTGATGAGCATCGAGTTGATGCTCAATGGTGTGAATATCAATCTGATGGCGTTCTCCTCCTACGTGGATGGAGACCTGATCCGTGGTCAGGTGTTCGCCGTGTTTGTGATCACGGTCGCGGCGGCGGAAGCTGCCGTTGGTCTTGCGATTCTCCTGTCGCTTTACCGCAACCGCGTTACGGTCGACATGGAACAGTTCAATTTGCTCCGCTGGTAACAGCGACGCGCCCACAGCGATGCGTCTCGATCTGGTCTGGGTGATCTATCGGGCCGACAGTCAGCCTGCTCAACGGGAGGCGCGTCAATGTGCCAAAGAGCTCAAGGCCCTGGGGTCCACCGTTGTCACGGCCATGTCCGGGGCTCGGATCAATCCGTTCCCCGGTTTGTTGGCTGTGGCTGAGAGCCTGCCCGATCTGGCTGTTGTGCTCGGCGGCGATGGCACTGTTCTTGGTGCCGCCCGTCACCTGGCGGTGCATGACATCCCGATCCTGAGCATCAATGTGGGCGGCCACCTTGGCTTTCTCACCCACGACCGTCGGGTGCTGAAGGGGGATGAGATCTGGGAACGCCTCAGCCTTGATCAATACGCGATTGAGCGTCGGATGATGCTCGAGGCCATCGTCGATCGGCGGACGGCTGAGGAGCGTGCCGACTCCGGCCCCTTCCTCTCGGCCCTCGACCTCGAAGACGACGATCTGCACCACTGGGCCCTCAACGATTTCTACCTTCGGGCCTATCGCGACGAGGTGTCTCCCACCTGCACCCTGGAGCTGGAGATCGATGGTGAGGTGGTGGATCAGGTGCGCGGTGACGGCTTGATCCTGGCGACGCCGACGGGCTCCACCGGCTACGCGATGGCCGCCGGTGGTCCCATCCTTCATCCCGGCATCGATGCGATGGTGATCACACCGATCTGTCCGATGAGCCTCTCCAGCCGCACCGTTGTGGTGCCGCCCCGTTCCAGGTTGGTGATCTGGCCCTTGGGAGACGCTGGCCATCAGGTGAAGCTTTGGAAGGATGGCGCCGGAGGCACGGTGCTGGAGCCCGGCGAATGCTGCGTTGTTCAGCAGGCCCGCCACCATGCCCTGATGCTGCAGCTCAATCAGAGCCCTTCGTACTACCGCACGTTGTCCCAGAAGTTGCATTGGGCCGGCAGTCTCACGGCGGCCCAACCGTCGGTGAACTGAAGATGGCACTGGAGATCGAACGTCGCTTTCTGGTCACTGGTGCCGGCTGGCAAGCCCTCGCTGGTCCACCGCAACCCCTGCGTCAGGGCTACCTGGCGGCCAGTGCCGATGGGGTCACCGTGCGAATGCGGATTCGAGCTGCTGATCAGGCCTGGCTCACCCTGAAGGCAGCAGCCGACCGCCAGGGCCTGGTCCGCCATGAGTTTGAGTACGGCATTCCTGTGGAGGATGCGGAGGCGCTGTGGGCTTTGGCACCCCATCGCTTGGAGAAGACCCGTTTCAGCGTCGATTGGCCTGGGGGGGACTGGGTGGTGGATTGCTTCGCCGGTCGCAATGCCCCCTTGGTTTTGGCGGAGGTGGAGCTGGAGACAGCCCATTCAGAACTGGTGTTGCCGCCGTGGTGCGGCCGTGAGCTCACCGGTGAATCGCGTTGGTCCAACGCTCGGCTGGCGGCGGAACCAGTCCAGTCCTGGCCCGAGCCGGAAAGACTAGCCATCTCTTCAGATTTCCTTTAGGTTTGATGGGTTGCTTCCGGCGCCCGTGGTTGGCCTCTACGACTCCGAAGGAATTCTGAGATGTGTCGGGTCGACGAGTGAAGCCTGCGTGGATTACGCCGACCTCTTTGGTCTTCCCATGGACCTGTGTTCGCTTGAAGCCTTACCGGAGCCGATCGCGTCGTCGTTGCGGGTTAAGGGTCGTCGTGTTCTGGAAGGGCGCAGCAGTTGAAGCCATCCCGGCAGATCTTGCCGTTGTCCATGGCCCAATTCAGCAGTGCAACACGGTTCTTGGACCCTGTTTTGGTGAACACATTGCTGACGTGGTTGTCCACGGTCCGCTTGCTGATCGTCAGACGGTCTGCAATTTCCTGATTGGTCAGCCCTTCGGCGACCAACTCAATGATTTCGACCTCTCGGCCGGAGAGCGCCATGTTGAGGGAGTCAGATGATGCAGCCGATGCCATGCCTCAACCCCTCGTTGGTCGAAGTGTAGGTCCTTTCACTGATCTCGATCCTGCATAGTGGGCAGCTGAGACGGATCGGAATTTGACGTCTGCGCTCCAGCGCGCTGTTGAAAGTGGGGCTCAGGCACTCACGGCTGAGGTGATGCCTCCAAGGGGAGCCAATCCTTCCCACGCCTTGGCGATGGCCGAGTGCTTGCGTGGGCGTGTTCATGCCGTGAACGTCACCGATGGCAGCCGTGCCGTGATGCGCATGAGCAGCTTGGTGGTGTGCCGTCTGCTTCTGGATGCAGGGCTGGAGCCTGTCTGGCAGCTGGCTTGCCGGGATCGCAATCGCATTGCCCTTCAGTCTGATCTGCTCGGTGCCCATGCCCTCGGCATCCGCAATCTGCTTTGCCTGACGGGGGACCCTGTCCGTGCCGGGGATCAAGCGGATGCGAGGCCGGTCAATGAGTTCGAATCCGTCAAGTTGTTGCGTCAGGTCAGTGCCTTTAACCGCGGTGACGACCCTGTGAAGGGGATGTTGCCCGATGGCCCGACCGATCTGTTTCAAGGCTGCGCCGCTGATCCCCATTCCCGCAGCTGGAGTGGCTTGCAACGGCGCCTGAATCGAAAGCGTGAGGCCGGGGCCCGTTTCGTTCAAACCCAGATGGTGATGGACCCGCTTGCGCTCGAGCGGTTTCAGACCGAATTGGCGGCTCCGCTGGAGTTGCCGGTTCTGGCGGGCGTCTTTTTGCTCAAGTCAGCCAAAAATGCTCTATTTATCAACCGGATGGTTCCGGGGGCATGCATCCCCGAGGGGTTGATCCAGCGTCTTGCTGAAGCGGACGACCCCGCCGCGGAAGGCATCGCCATCGCCGCAGAACAGGTGAAGCGTTACCTCGGCATTGTCCAGGGAGTGCATCTGATGGCGATCAAGGCTGAAGAACGCATTCCTCAGATCCTTGAGCGTGCCGGTGTCAGCTTGCTGCCTGGGTGAGGTCGGTTCCCAGCAATTCGGCCATGGCTTTTTGCTGCGGAGATGGTTCCACCAGGTCCTGACGGCGGGCGTCGGTGATCAACCAGTCGAGCGCGGCTTCCTGGAGGTCGAAATGGTTGCCATCTTTGCCGACGCAATAGCAACCGAACACCAGCTTCTCCACCAGCTGAACACCGGCGCCGATGCGTGAGTAGTCAAAAATGATCGAGTTATCGATCACGGCGCCTTCGCAGATGTGGCAGCTGGGGCCAATCATGGTTGGGCCAACGATCGTGGCCCCGTCTTCGATCTTGGTCATGCCGCCCACATAGACGGGGCCGGTCACATTGATCTTGTCCCAGTTGGCCGCGACATTCAGGCCGGTGTAGATGCCTGGACGCACCTCTTTGCCGGGGATGCCGACCTGACGAACATCACCCTTGAGCACACTGCGGATGGCCTGCCAATAATCGGGGACTTTGCCGATGTCGACCCATTCGAATTCCATCGGGATCGCGTAAAACGGTGCCCCGATTTCGGCCAGTTTGGGGAACAGATCCGAACCGATGTCAAAGGAGACGCCAGAGGGAATGTGCTCGAAGATTTCCGGCTCGAAGATGTAAATACCGGTATTGATCGTGTCGCTCAGTGCTTCTTCGACGCTTGGCTTTTCCTGGAAGGCGGAAATGCGGTCTTCGTCGTCGGTCACCACGACCCCGTAGCTGCTCACCTGGTCCTTGGGGACCCGTTTGGTGATCAGGCTGGCCAGTGCCCCTTTGGCTTTGTGCTGACGAACCGCATCCGATAGATCCAGATCGATCAGGGCGTCGCCGCAGAGCACGACGAAGGTGTCATCGAAGAAGCCTTGGAAATCCTGAATCTTCTTCAGGCCACCGGCGGATCCAAGTGCTGATCCAATCAGCTCACCGTCTTCAATCCGTCCTTCAAAGCTGTAAGCGATTTCCACGCCGAAGCGCTGGCCATCACGAAAGTAATTTTCGATTTCTTCAGCAAGGTGGGAGACGTTCACCATGACTTCGGTGAAGCCGTGCTCCTTCAGCAATTCCAGCAGAAACTCCATCACTGGTTTCTGCAGGATGGGAATCATCGGCTTCGGGATCACGTGGGTGATCGGCTGAACCCTCGTCCCCTTACCAGCCGCCAGAATCATCGCCTTCATCGGCGTTTCGGGCATCACAGGATGGTGCAGGTTAAACCCGGCTTCAGGCCGCCAGAGCTGGTCGAGCCGGCGTTGGATCTGGCACGTTCAGATCCCCCAGTGATCCCTGCACAACGGTGACGCTCTGAACCAGGCGCTTCAGGCGCAGCGGGGCATGCAGCCAACCGTTTTGCTCCAGTTCCACGCGCCCTTGGGACGAGAGAAACAGCAAAGCCCAGAACACGCCGACGCGATCGGTGTCGAGGTCGGCTGCGGCGACCTCCACCCAGCGGGCCACCAGTTGCTCGAAATCAACCCAATCCAGAGCGTCGTCCCATCCATTGAGAAAGACACCCAGGGCTGCGGTGGTTTCCGGCAACTTTTCCCGGTGGGCCAAGCCGGCAACTTGGGCAATCGCCTCCTGATGGCTGAAGCGTTTGCGGCGTTGCCGTCGCTTGGCGGCGAGTTCATCGGATTCGAGCTGCTCGGCGATGGTCTCCAGCTGCTCAATGAGCTCCCCGAGACTGACGGGGCGGCGCAGCGGGGGTGGCGCCACAGGGCGCCGTTGCAGATGACGTTCTGGCCGTCGCGGCAGATCGATCACGGGGGCGAGCCAGTCGGCTCCATCCAGCTCCCCTTCAAAGGCTTCCTCCAGCTCGGGAGGAGGAGGAAGCATGCTGGCTTCGAGCATTTCTGCTTTCAGGCCCACCAGCACGGAGGCGGCCAGAAATGCCTCACTGCTGTCAGCGAGGTCGCGCTCATAGGTGCCTCCACTGCCAGCAAGCGCCGCTGCCACCTTCCCGGGGACTTCAATGCGTTGGCGCAGTTGATCGAGGAAGCCATCGATCACGGCAATCACATCCACATCCCATGGATCGAGATCACCCCGTTCGGCAGCGTCCTGAAGCAGACGGATGGCGAGGCGAGCGCCGGATTCGGCACCCTGACGGTGTTCCACCCAGCCGTCCCCATGCGTCACTAGGGGCAACCTATCGATCAGAACGCAGGCGCGCCAGGGGGACCCGCTCGATTGACCGCCTCGGATGTCGGGGTCAGCTGTCGTCTTCGGACTCGCTGCTCTCGTGGGTCACGGTCGTGGCTGGCAGGAGGCCAAGTTGGGTTTCCACGGTGGAGCGGTAGCGGTTGAGATCGGTTTCCAGCTCCTGGATTCGAACCTGCTGCGCTTCGAATTCGCCGGCCTGTTTGATCTGCTCGACGGTGTTCAGCATTCCGCTCCAGCTGGCGAAGAGCCAAGCGGCGGTGGCACCAATACCAGCGACCAGCAGCAAGAGTGCCGCCAGGGGCAGGGTGTACTGCAACCCGGGAAAGACGTGAACTGTTGTCGGAGTGGTGTTCACCAAGGTGAAGAACACCATCAGCAACCCGAAGCTGAAGATCAGGGTGAAGTTGACCTGGCGCATGGTGTCTGGAGGCGACGACACGGTGCCTCAGAACTTACGCAAACCGCTCCGCTCTGACGACAGCTTCGATACGTGATTTATGACGCGTTGAGGGTTGGGGCCTGCAGAAGTGCCGGCACCGGGGCCTGACCTCGGATCAGCGGCGCCGTCGGCTGGCTGATGCGCTCCATCGCACCGAGGTTTCGACTGACCAGAGCTTCAATCGAGCTGCTGTAGCTGTCGGTCATCAGCCTGGGATAAAGGCCGATGCCGATGATTGGCACAAGCAGGCAACCAATGATGTACACCTCTCGGGGCTCGGCATCCACCAGATTCGTGTGATCCACCAGTTCGGCCTTCTCCTTGCCGAAAAAGATTTCACGCAGCATCGAAAGCAGATAAATCGGCGTCAGGATCACACCGACGGCTGCCAGGCCGCAGATCACCACACGGAACGGGAGGGTATAGGCCTCGTCGGTGGCGAAGCCGGCGAACACCATCAGCTCACTGACAAAACCACTCATGCCCGGCAGCGCCAGTGAGGCGAGGGCGCAGACGGTCCAGAGCGCAAACATGATTCGCATCTTCTGGCCCACACCACCCATTTCGTCGAGTTGCAGGGTGTGGGTGCGGTCGTAGGTGGCGCCGACCAGGAAGAACAGGCTTGCACCGATCAGGCCATGGCTAATCATTTGCAGCATCGCCCCGCTGGTGCCAAGGGAGCTGAAGCTGCCAATGCCGATCAGGACGAAGCCCATGTGGCTGATCGAGCTGTAGGCGATTTTGCGTTTGAGGTTGCGCTGGGCGAATGAGGTGAGCGCGGCATAGATGATGTTCACCACCCCCAGCACGATCAGCAGAGGCGCGAACTGAGCATGGGCTGCTGGCAGGAGCTCACAGTTGAAGCGCAGCAGGGCGTAGCCACCCATCTTGAGCAGGATCCCGGCCAGAAGCATGTGCACCGGGGCCGTGGCTTCGCCGTGGGCGTCCGGCAGCCAGGTGTGCAGCGGCACAATCGGCAGCTTGACCCCGAAGGCGATCAGGAGGCCGGCATAACAGAGCAACTGGAAGCCGGTGCCAAATTCCTTGGCGGCGAGGGTGGTGTATTCGAAATTGGGTGTCCCACCTCCGAAGAAGCCCATGGCGAGGGCGGCTAGGAGAATGAAGAGGGAGCTACCTGCCGTGTAGAGGATGAATTTGGTGGCGGCGTACTGACGTTTCTTGCCACCCCAGATCGCCAGCAGCAGATAGACCGGCAATAGCTCAAGTTCCCAGGCGAGGAAGAACAGGAGCATGTCCTGCACCGCGAATACGGCGATCTGGCCACCGTCCATGGCCAACAGCAGGAAATAGAACAACCGTGGCTTGAAGCTGACCGGCCAGGCGGCCAGGCAGGCCAGGCTGGTGATGAAGCTGGTCAGCAGGATCAGCGGCATCGACAGGCCGTCGGCTCCCACGGCCCAGGTGAGCCCTAGGTCGGGCAGCCAGCTGACGCGTTCAGACAGCTGCAGACCGCTGATGGATGGGTCGTATCCGTATAGATAGGCCCCGACGGTGATCAAGAACGTGGTCAGAGTGACCACCAGCGCGTACCAACGCACTTGCTTGCCTTCCCCTTGATCCGGGATGAATGGCACCAGAAGGGCGCCGACGATCGGCACCAAAATCGAAAGACTCAGCCACGGCACCGTTGCCGGGATGGGGTCGCTCAGTCCTGCGACGGCAAAATCGATCACGAACACGCCAGAACTGCTCTGGCTTGATCGTAGAAATCAGAAGCCTGATGTCATCACCTCGATAGGCGATGACACACATGACGTGAAGCGTGGATCAGTTGATCGGTCCTCCGATCACACCGAAGAGTGCCACCAGGGCAATCACCCCCGCGAAGACGATCAGGGCATAGAACTGGGCTCGTCCGGTTTCCAGATACTTCAGCCCTTCGCCACTGCCCAGGGTCAGCAGTCCGGTGAGGTTCACCACGCCATCGACAACTTTGGCGTCGACTTCCAGAACTTCCCGAGCCAGTTTGCGGCTGCCGCGAACGAACAATTTTTCATTCAGCACATCCAGATACCACTTGTTGGCCAGGAAGGCGTTGACGGCTGGGAGTTTGGCGGCCACGGCCTCACCAAGGTTGATGCGACGCAGGGCGTAGGCGAGCACCGCCAAGGTGATCCCTGCGGTGGAAATCGCGACCGATGCCCCGGCCAGAGGCAGGAATTCGCCCCAGCTGAAATGCTCGGCCATTTCGGCGGCTTCCTCTGGATTCAACAATCCCGCAAAGCGGCTGTTCCAGGGTGTGCCCAGCAGGCCCACCAGCACCGAAGGAACCGCCAGCACCGCCAGGGGGGCGGCCATCGGCCAGGCGGATTCGTGCACGCTTCCCCCATGGGCATGGTGCTCGGCGGGGTCCTTGCCGGCGGCCGTCAGCAGCTCGGCTTGCATCGCCGAGTCGTTACCTCGGAACTCCCCTTCAAAGGTGAGGAAATAGAGGCGGAACATGTAGAACGCCGTCATGCCGGCGGTCAGGAAACCAACGGCCCAGAGCAGTGGGTAGCTGTTAAAGGCCTGGCCAAGAATTTCATCTTTGCTCCAAAAGCCTGCCAACGGGGGGATGCCGCTGATCGCGATGCAACCGATGAAAAAGGTGATCGCTGTGACGGGCATTTTCTTGCGTAAGCCACCCATCAAGCGCATGTCCTGTGCCAGCACAGGCTCATGGCCAACCACCTCTTCCATGGCGTGGATCACTGATCCGGAGCCCAGGAAGAGCATGGCCTTGAAGAAGGCATGGGTCACCAGGTGAAAGATGCCAGCGACCGGCGCCCCGCAGCCCATGGCCAGCATCATGTAGCCCAGTTGGGACACGGTGCTGTACGCCAGACCCTTCTTGAGGTCCATCTGGGTGAGGGCGATTGAGGCTCCGAGGAAGCAGGTGATCGTGCCGACCACGGCAATCACGGTTTGAACCACCGGGAATTGGCTGTAGAGCGGGTCGAGGCGTGCAACGAGGAAGACACCCGCGGCCACCATCGTGGCGGCATGAATCAGCGCCGAAATCGGGGTTGGTCCCTCCATGGCGTCCGGCAGCCAGACGTGGAGAGGGAACTGGGCTGATTTAGCCATCGGTCCCATGAACACCAGCAGACAGAGCAGCAGCGCAGCCCAGGGGGCGACGCTGCCGCTGGCCAGGCCCTGTTGCAGCCCATCGGCAATGCCCTGGAAATCGAAGCTGCCGGTGGCCCAGAACAGGCCAAGGATGCCGAGGAGCAGGCCGAAGTCACCGACCCGGTTGACCACAAAAGCCTTCTGGGCGGCATGGGCCGCACCATCGCGGTCGTACCAGAACCCCACGAGCAGGTAGGAGCACATCCCCACCAGTTCCCAGAACACGTAGATCTCGAGCAGGTTCGGGCTGATGATCAGCCCGAGCATGGAACTACTGAACAGGGCCAGATAGGTGAAAAAACGCACATAGCCCTTGTCGTGGGCCATGTAGCCGTGGGAATACACCATCACCAGCAGGGCAACGGTGGTCACCAGCGACAGCATCACGGCACCAAGAGGGTCCACCACGTAGCCCATCGGCAGGGTGAAACTGCCCGCGCTGGCCCAGACGAAGAGATGCTCAACGGGCGGGGCACCGCCGAGTTGCTCGGCCAGGATGGTGTAGCTGAGAACGGCTGCGGCGCCGACACAGCTGATGAGCAACAGGGCGACCGGCTTGCGTAGTCGATTGATCGTGCGGTTGAAGCTGATCAGACCAAGGCCGGTGATCAAGGCCCCAATCAGGGGTAAGACCGGAATCAACCAGGCGAGTTCTGCGGCCGAGGGCATCCGCTTGCAACAGATTGGAACTGAGTTTAGGCAGCTCAGCCCAGCAGGTTTTCGAGTGCGGAGTTGCGCATCAAACTCGCCGCTGTTCCGATGAAGCGGTGTGCCCACCAGAACACCCCGACCGCAATGGCGATTCCGAGTTGGGCCGGTCGCAGAAACTCAGACCAGACCAAGGTCTGACGACCGTCGAACACGGCACGGAAGGGAATCACCGAGGTGCTGTCTCGCAGTTCGTTAAAGGCTTCACCGAAACGGGCCTGCAGACGCTGATCCCCATGCCAAACGGCAAAGAGGTGATGGCCGATCAGGCCGATGCAGGTCACGACCATGAAACTGCTGCCGATCCAGAGGGCGTGGGTTAGGCACCACAGGATCTGCCCCACGGCCTGGGGATGACGACTGATGCGAATGATTCCTGTGGCATACAACCGCACCTGAGGCTTCAGCACCGCAGGAATCTCGAGAAGGTTGTAGGTGGCTGGATATAGAAATAGAAAACTGATGGCTGTCCCGATCCAGATCAGGGGAATCACGCCAGGAACTCCCTGGACATTCCAAAGCCGCACCCCGTCGTAGCGATGGGCGAGGAACCAGCCGATCACGATGACCGCCGAGGGAATGCTGGCGGTGGCGAAGATCAATCGCCATGCCCGAGCACCGATGACGGCTTCGGCTCGGCTGCGCAAGGCGGCTCCACCGCTGTGAATCAGTGCGAAGAGCACCAACAGGATGAACATCACCACACTGCTGTGATGCAGCTCAAAGAAATCTGCGGTCGGCATCGTGGAAGCCTCGGGCGGGCGTGATTCTGGCGGGCCGCTGAAGCGGTTCTAGATTTTCCTCACTTCAGTGAGGGGCCTCTCGTTGGCCGAACTGCCGTTCACCCTCGATCAGCTGCGCATCTTGCGCGCCATCGTGAGCGAGGGAAGCTTCAAGAAAGCGGCGGATAGCCTCTACGTGACCCAGCCGGCGGTGAGCCTGCAAATTCAGAACCTCGAGAAACAGCTGGAGGTGTCGCTGTTTGATCGAGGTGGTCGAAAAGCGCAATTAACCGAAGCGGGTCATCTGCTGCTCAGTTACTGCGATCGGATCCTGAGCCAATGCCATGAGGCTTGCCGTGCGCTGGATGATCTCCACAACCTCAAGGGCGGCTCGTTGATCGTGGGTGCCAGCCAGACCACGGGGACTTACCTGATGCCCCGGATGATCGGGCTGTTTCGTCAAAAGTATCCGGATGTGGCGGTGCAGCTTCAGGTGCACAGCACGCGTCGAACCGGCTGGAGCGTGGCCAACGGCCAGGTGGATCTGGCGATCATCGGCGGCGAGTTGCCACCGGAACTCAATGAACTGCTTCAAGTGGTTCCATACGCCAACGATGAACTCGCCCTCGTGCTGCCGACCAAGCACCCGTTGGCGCGTCTGGTTGAGCTGACGAAGGAAGACCTTTACCGCCTGGGCTTCGTGTGCCTGGATGCTCAGTCGACGACGCGAAAGATGGTCGACCAACTCCTGGCCCGCTCTGGATTGGATGTTCAGCGCTTGCGGATCGAAATGGAGCTGAACTCCCTTGAGGCGATTAAAAATGCAGTGCAGGCTGGATTGGGCGCCGCCTTCGTTCCCGTCGTGTCGATTGAGCGTGAGCTTGCTGCGGGCACGATCCACCGCCCCCAGGTGGCCGATCTTCAGGTGCGCCGTCAGCTCAAGCTGATCACCCACCCAGCTCGGTATTGCTCCCGTGCCTCGGCTGCGTTCCGGGAGGACGTCCTCCCGGTGTTCGCCAGTGCTGATAGTCCGATTCGCCGTTCAGCTCCCGCACAGGTGGAACGTGATGCGGAGGCCATCACGGCTCAGAACTGATCCGCTTCGGTGTTGCCGATGGCTTCTTCGGCCGCCACGCCCTTGGTCAGGAAGCGGTTCTGGCTGATGTCGGTCTGATAAACACAGCGCACGACGGGCTTGTCGCGCACCGAGCCGATGTAGGCAAAGGTGTTCATCCGTTGCTTGCACTCCCGCTCTTGTTCGGCGGTGATGGCGCCTTCTTTGCGCAGCACGGACCAATTCTCACGTCGGATCACACAGCCCGGTTGCAGCGTGGGCTGGGTCACAAAGCTGCTGGATGGTTTCAGCGTGGTGTACATCTCAATGTCCATCACAAAGGCGCTGGCTCCCCACTGCTGGCAGAACTCCGGATCGGGAACTGCCATATCAAGCTGCTGCGAGCTGGCGATGTTGCCTTGATCCCCTTGGGTGGTGCTGGTGACGGCACTGCCGATGCCGATGCCCACCACCAGAACACCGGCGAGGACGGCGATGGTCAGGGTGCTGACGTTGAAGCCGCCACCGCCTCCGGGGGGTTGACCAGGCGGTTCATAACGACCGCCTTGTCCATAGTTGCGGCGCTCATATCCACCACGATCGCGATCCCGTCGCGACGACCGGTCGGGTTGGTCGTAGCGGTCAGCGCGGTCGTAGCGAGAACGGGTCACAGCAATTCGGGTGTTCTGGGTAAGCCCATGGAGAAGTTCTGAACCCTCCCATCGGGGTTGTAACTCAGTTCACCCGCCTGAAGAAGCTGGCGGATGTATCCCTCGAGATCGGTGCCGATTCTGCGCAGGGTGTAATCGCTGAGTTCGCCGCCACTGGCCCCATCCACCAGCTGTTTGAAGCGGGCTTGGACTTTGGCAACCGAGGCATCAGACCAGATGAACTCGTTGTCAGGATCGAGATCCATGGTGAGCTCATCGTCGGAAATCACCAGATCGTCGTTCTCGACGCGGGCGGTGAACAGGCGCACATGGCGGGTGGTGCACTTCAGCAGGGTCTCAGCCATGACGCACGGGGGACGTGCGGTGATTTTAGGAAGCCGTTGGCGCGGATCACGGCCGATCAGGAACCGTGCCTTTTAAGGTTGGTTTCATTGTTGAGCCAGCCGCATGCGCGTTGCTATCGCCGGAGCCGGTCTTGCGGGTCTGTCCTGTGCCAAATATCTGGCGGATGCAGGCCATACCCCGATCGTGGTCGAAGCCCGTGATGTGCTGGGTGGCAAGGTCGCAGCCTGGAAAGACGAGGACGGCGACTGGTACGAGACCGGACTTCATATCTTCTTCGGGGCTTACCCGAACATGCTTCAGCTGTTCAAGGAGCTGAACATCGAGGACCGGCTGCAGTGGAAAAGCCACTCGATGATCTTTAACCAGCCGGAAGAGCCCGGCACCTACAGCCGCTTTGACTTCCCTGACCTGCCTGCTCCTGTCAATGGTGTCGCGGCCATCCTCGGCAACAACGACATGCTCACCTGGCCGGAGAAGATTGCCTTCGGTCTCGGTTTGGTCCCCGCCATGCTCCGCGGGCAGGGCTATGTCGAAGAGTGCGACAAATATTCATGGACCGAGTGGCTCCAGATCCACAACATTCCTGAGCGGGTCAACGACGAAGTGTTCATTGCGATGAGCAAGGCGCTGAACTTCATCGATCCCGATGAGATCTCGGCAACGGTGGTGCTCACGTCTCTGAACCGCTTCCTTCAGGAGAAGAACGGCTCGCAGATGGCTTTCCTCGATGGGGCGCCACCGGAGCGTCTCTGTCAGCCTGTGGTGGAGCACATTGAGTCCCTCGGCGGTGAGGTGCATCTCGACTGTCCGCTGCGTGAAATCAAGCTCAATCCCGATGGTTCCGTGGCCGCCTTCCACATCGGTGGTGTGAAGGGCAAGGACAGTTTTGATCTCACGGCCGATGCCTATGTCAGCGCCTTACCGGTGGATCCATTCAAATTGCTGCTCCCGGAGCCCTGGAGGCAGATGGAGGTGTTCAGCAAGCTCGATGGCCTGCGCGGTGTTCCTGTGATCAACATCCACCTTTGGTTCGATCGCAAGCTCACCGACATCGATCACCTGTTGTTCAGCCGTTCTCCCCTGCTCAGCGTCTATGCCGACATGAGCATCACCTGCAAGGAATACGAAGACCCCGATAAATCCATGCTGGAGCTTGTCTTTGCACCAGCGAAGGACTGGATTGGTCGTCCAGACGAGGAGATCATTGAGGCCACCATGGGTGAGTTGAACAAACTCTTTCCGATGCATTTCGGTGGCGACAATCCCGCCACTCTGCTCAAGTCCAAGGTCGTCAAGACGCCCCTGTCGGTCTACAAAACAACACCAGGCTGCCAACAACTTCGCCCGGACCAGACCACACCGATCAAGAACTTCTTCCTGGCCGGTGATTACACGATGCAGCGCTACCTCGCGTCGATGGAAGGTGCTGTGCTCAGCGGCAAGCTCTGTGCGGGGGCTGTGGACCGCAAGCGCGATCAGCTGGCATCATCAACCACTGTCAGCGAGCCGGTGACGGCCTAAGCCATGCCCCTCGCAGCTCTGGATCTCGACACAGCCTTTGAGGCCTGTCGTCGGGAAACCGCCGAGTGGGCCAAGACCTTTTACCTCGGCACCCTCCTGTTGCCGATGGAAAAGCGGCGCGCGATCTGGGCGATCTACGTCTGGTGCCGACGCACCGATGAGCTGATGGATAGCCCGGAAGCTCAGGCGCGTCCCGTCCATGAGCTCGCCGATCGACTTGACCGCTGGGAAGACAAGACGCGCTCCCTGTTCAAGGGGCATGTGGTCGATGACCTGGACGCTGTGATGGTGGACACCTTGGAGCGGTTCCCCCAAGACATCCAGCCCTATCTGGACATGATTGAGGGGCAGCGCATGGACCTCACCTGGACCCGTTATCCCCGCTTTGAGGATCTCAAGCTCTATTGCTATCGGGTGGCCGGCACGGTGGGGTTGATGACCCAGGGGGTCATGGGTGTCGATGAGGCCTACACAACCGCACCATGGAGCGACAGCCCGGACACGTCTGATGCGGCTGTTGCGCTGGGGATTGCCAACCAGTTGACCAACATCCTCCGTGACGTTGGTGAGGACCGAGGTCGTGGTCGTATTTATCTGCCTCTCGAAGATCTCCAGCGCTTCGGCTACTCCGAAGATGATCTGATGGCCGGTCGTCTGAACGAGGCCTGGTACGCCTTGATGGCCTTTCAGCTGGAGCGGGCTCGGGATTGGTTCGCACGCTCTGAGGCAGGGGTGCGTTGGCTCTCCGGTGACGCCCGTTGGCCGGTGTGGACCTCCCTGCGCCTTTATCGGGGCATCCTCGATGCCATTGAGCGGATTGATTACGACGTGTTCAACCGACGTGCCTACGTCGGCAAGGTCAACAAACTGTTGGATCTACCCCGTTCATTTGTGTTGGCGCAGTCACGTTGATGCTCTGATTCTGTCGAGAGCTCATAAAAAAACCGCTGGAGAAATCCAGCGGTTTTGTGATGTCTGAGGCAACAAATGTTCAGACTGCGGTGGTCTGGTTGCCGAGAAGATCCTTGAGTTTGGAGAGCTCACCGGCCCAGCGGGGATCGGGTGCGCCTTCGCCAGGTGCATCACTGTGCACAACTTTGTTCACGGCTTTGCGCGCCACCTGAGGCTGGCCAGCACCCATGGCAGGGGGAGCACCACGCCTGTTGCCGCCGGTGTTTTCACGGCGCTCGGAACGCTCGACGCGCAGGGTGCTGCCGCCGAAGTCTTTTCCATTCAGCTGTTCGATGACAGCATCAGCGACTTTCGAATCGTCAACATTGGCGAAGCCGAAGCCGCGGCAACTACCGGTTTCACGGTCCAGGACAGCTTTAAAACGGATTCCCTCTCCCACACTCTTGAGCAGGCCATCCAGCTCCTGATTGTCGAATGCTTGAGGCAGGTTTCCGATGTACAGGCGGATGCTCATGAAGGAAAGAAAATGCGATCTGTCGGTGTCGGACCGTCATCGTTGACACAACAAGAGTTAATCACAGCATGCTTCGTTTTCACTAAGCCAATGACGTGCTGCCGCTAAGGCATGGCTCGAGTCCTCAATGCGCCCGAAGGCGTATTCCAGGCGCAGGTGATCAATCAGCGCGCCGAGGGCGGGTCCTGGAGCCACGTGGAGTTGCTCCTGCAGGGTGCGTCCATTCAGGGGAGGCCGGGGATGAAACAGGCGATCGTCTGGGTTGCGCCAACGCTCCAGCCAGGTCCGATGCAGGGAGCTCGGGAGCGTGAGGACCAGCGCCGGCAGATCGGCCTCCAGGTCACGATGGAGTTGCAACCGTTCCCGTTCATTGAGGTGCTCCACGGCGCCCTGGCAGAGCCCCAGCCAATGGCGCAGCTGCTCTGTGCGCTGCCGCAGGCGACGACTGCTCCGCAGCTGTGCCATGCCGTCGCTGCTGATCAGGTGGGTCAGCCGCAGCAGGGGCCAGGCCAAGTGGCGTTCTGTTGCGCTGAACTCAGCGCAGGCTGTCGGCTCTGGCAGCGCTGATGCCATGGGATCTGATGACTGCCAGGGGGCCATCAGATCCAGCTCTTGGAGCTGCTGGATCACGGACGCGGCCCAGCTGCCGCTTACCAGTCGCTGCAGTTCCGACAGGATGCGTTCCGGTGCGACCGTCGGCAGCCTGTGGCGATGACGTGCGATCCAGGTGGCGGTCTGCGGATCGATGCTGAGGTTGTGCTCTGCCATCAGCCGCAGGCCGCGCAGCAGCCGCAGCGGGTCATCGACGAGGTTCTGCTCCGCAATTGCGCGGAGATGCCGCTGATGCAGGTCCCCGAGGCCATCGGTTGGGTCCACCAGGGCTCCACGTGGTCGGAGGGGTAGGGCGATGGCGTTGAGCCGGTAGTCGCGCCGTTGCAGATCAGCATCCAGATCGACTCCGTCCCGTCGCGCCAGGTCCACCGTCCAGTCCCCCAGGACGAGCCGAGCCATGTCCCGCGCTTCATCCAGGACGACACAGGTGCCCTTCAGTTTCTTGGCCAGGTGGCGTGTGAGACCCAGGGCATCCCCTGGAACCACCAGATCAAGGTCCGGCGCAGAGGACAGCCGATCCAGGAGGCCATCCCGTACGGCACCGCCCACAAGGGCTGTTCCTGGCGGGAGTTGGTCCAGTGGGAGAGGCCAATCTTCCGGTCGTAAGCGCGACCAAAGCCGCTCAGCGTCGCTTTCGCGCTTCAGAATGGCGTCTGATGCGGCATCGGGAGGCATGTGCATCTGTGTGGATTGCCGCTGGGTCGACCGCTGCCAGGCCTATCACGCGGTCGAACGGCAGCACGGTGTTGCCCATCTCTGTGAGCATCCGGACTTTGAACCGCGGTCACCAAGAATTCACGTCTCGGTGATGGACTTGGCCGATCGTGGTGTGGGCGTTGAATGGGATGTCCGCGCCTGCCAGAGCTTCGATGCGGATCCCGGTCGCTGGCAGCGCCTTCGACCGGGCCAGCAGCTGCCGACATGACTGACTCTCCACTCCTTCTGGCCCTGCACAGCTGTTCGGAGAGCTTCGGCGTGGCGGTCAGCGAGGGCCACAGCCGCCTTGAGGTCGCCACCTTTGCCGATGGACGCGGCCTGTCCAACACGTTGATCACACGCGTTGAGTCCGTGCTGCCGCGGGAGCGTTGGCGGGATCTGGCCGGTTTGGCCGTCGCCACCGGGCCCGGCGGTTTCACCGGGACGCGACTGTCGGTGGTCTTGGCACGCACCCTGGCCCAGCAGCTGAGCTGCCCCCTGTTGGGTGTCAGCAGCTACGCGCTGATGGCCTGTCGTCTGCAGCCGTGTCTGCCTGCTGCACAACAGCTGGAGCCATTTTGGATTTGCCGCGAGTTGCCCCGTCGGGGAACGGTCGCCGGTCAGTACCAGCTCACGGATGGCTCGGTGGTCGAGCTGCAGGCCCCGCACCTGCTCCCATCGGGGCAGACGGTCGCTCCGTCACTGGATGCAAGCGATGATGTGGCCCCTGATGTCGAGCGGTTGCTCACGCTGCTCAAGACCATGCACGCAGCCGGAGAACCGATGCCTTGGCAGAGCGTTCTGCCGTTGTATCCCACCTCCCCGGTCGGCCCTGTCTGATGGCCGGACTCCGTGCTGGCGTGGTGTTGAGCGGTGGCCTCTTGATTTGGCTGCTGGCTGATGGGCCCTTGGCTCCCTATCGCCGTGCTCTGCTCGATCGCAGTGCCCCCGATCTGGTGTTCGTGCTCGGCGGGGATGTGGATCGCGAACGCATGGGCGCACGGCTCGCGAAACAACTCGAGCTGCCCCTGGTGGTGAGTGGCGGCAGCAATGTGGAGTACGCCACCTGGTTGCTCGAGACGGAGGATCTCCAGCCGGATCAGGTGACCCTCGATTACCGAGCCCGCGACACCCTTGGCAATTTCACCTCACTGATCGATGAACTCGCCAGTCGCGAGGTTCGACACGTGTTGCTGGTCACCAGTGAGGATCATCTGGCCCGGTCAATGGCTGTTGGTCAGGTGGTAGCGGGAAGCCGTGGGATTCATCTCACCGGAGTGCCCGTTGCCTGTGCGCCCTCCTGCCGCGAGGAAGGCTGGCTCAAGCAGGCCGGCGATTGGCTGAGGGCTGTGACCTGGGTGCTGACCGGTCGTGATCTCAGGGATGCTGCATCCCCTGCTCCAGCAGAGCATTGATCCGGCGCTGCAGTTCAGCGGTGGTGGCATCGAGTTCGGCCCGCCGCCGACCGGTTGGGGCTGGGATCGGTTCACCGATGCGCAGTTGAATCGGGACCAGCCGTGGCCAGCTCTGACCGCTGCCGAGAGCGCGATGGCTGTTGACGATCGCCACTGGCAGCAGAGGGGCACCGCTGCGGGCGGCCAGCAAGGCGGCGCCGGGCAGGGGGGCATTCACCCGTCCATCGGCCTGGCGGGTGCCATCGATGAACACGCCGGTGGCCCAGCCTTCATTCAGTCGGGCCGTGGCGGTGCGAATGGCTTCCCGATCACTGGCTCCACGACGCACGGGGTAGGCGCCACAGGCTCTGATGATGTGCCCAAGCACGGGAATCTCGAACAGTTCGGCCTTGGCCATGAAGGCCACGGGTCGCCCTAAGGCATGGCCGAGCAGGGGTGGATCCAGGTGGGAGCCATGGTTGGCGACAACCACCAGAGGACCCTCCATCGGGACATGCTCATTGCCTCGGGTCGATCCGCGGAAGAGACCACGGAACAGGGGAAACACCAGCAGGTTGCTGACCAGTCGATAGGTCAGGCTCGGTTTCGGCGCCACGAGTGCCCCTGGATCGGAAGGACTGCTCACAGGCCGAGGTCACCGGCACCGGAGATCTGGGCTGTGGTGATGTCGGTCATGGAGCGCTTCGCCAGACCACTGAGCACATTGCCGGGGCCGATCTCAACGAGGGTATCGATGTGGTTTTTGGTGAGGGCTGCCATCGTTTCGCGCCAGCGCACCCCGGTGGTCATCTGGGCCCGGAGACGCTCCTTGAGCACATCCGCCTTCACGGTGGCGATGGGTTCACTGTTGCTCAACACGGGGATGCGGGCATCACGGAAGCTGGTGTCGTTGAGGGTCTCAGCGAATTGATCGGCGGCTTCGCCCATGAATGGAGAGTGGAACGCTCCGGACACCGCCAGTGGAATGGCGCGCTTGCACGTCAGTGCGCTGCTGACGGCCTCGACCGCTGCTGGCTGGCCGGACAACACCACCTGGGCGTCGCTGTTGTCGTTGGCAATGCTGACGCCATCGGTGTTGGCGACCAGCTCCTCGAGTTGATCGCGATCGAAGCCGATCACGGCGGTCATCGCTCCGCTGCCAGCGGCTGCCATCAGCTCTGACCGGGTTTTCATCAGCCGTAGACCGGTTTCCATGTCGAAGACCCCGGCGGCATAGAGCGCCACGAGCTCGCCCAGGCTGTGGCCGGCAACGAGGGAGGCTTCCCTCCCCTGTTTCAACAGGTTGTCCACCAACAACGACTCCACCACGAACAAGGCCGGTTGGGTGTTGCGCGTGTCGTTGAGGTTTTGCAGCGGATCGTCGCTTTGGTCAGATCCCTCGCCACGACAGATCGCCAGCAGATCACGGCCGAGCAGGTCGGACGCCAGGGAAAAGCGATCGTTGGCGCCCGAAAGCGTCATCACCTGATCGGCCATTCCCACTTTCTGAGATCCCTGACCGGGAAAAACCCAGGCGATCGCCATCGGTTTGCTGCGCAGACAATTTCCGGAGATTACGCGGGTCCGCTCCAGCGCAACAGCGCCGCCCCCCAACTGAGCCCAGCTCCGAAGCCACTGCTGGCCAGGCGGTGCCCAGCTTGGATCCGTCCGTCGCGGACGGCCTCATCCAACATCAGGGGAATGGTGGCTGCCGAGGTGTTGCCATAGGAGGCCAGGTTGCTGAGCACCTTGGCCTGCGGAATCTTGAAGCGATCAGCGACCGCATCAAGGATGCGTTGGTTGGCCTGGTGGAGCAGCAGCCAATCGAGCTGTTCGGGCTCGGTCCCGGTCTTGCTGAGCAGGGTTTGCAAGATCGCCGGCACTTCGCGAACAGCGAATTTGTAGACCTCCTGGCCGTTCATCTGGATCGTTTGAAATCCGCCGATCTGATGGCTGGCTCCATCGATCAATGCTTGGTGCTCCTCCCGTTGCGGAAGCTGCAGGACGCCGCCACGGCTCCCGTCGGAGCGGAGCACAAACCCTTCGAGGTCATCGCGGCCGTCGTCGCAGGCTTCGAGCACGAGTGCACCGGCGCCATCGCCAAACAACACACAGGAGCGGCGGTCATCCCAATCAACCCAGCGGCTGAGTTGATCGGCGCCAACCACCAGGACCCGGCGCATCGCCCCCGTACGCAAATACTGGGCAGCGGTGACCACCGAGAACAGAAAGCCACTGCAAGCTGCGGTGAGATCGAAGGCTGCAGCTTGGTTGGCCCCAAGGGCGGCCTGCAGGCGAGGGGCGGACCCGAACAGATCGTCTGGGGTGGATGTGGCGAGAAGAATCAGATCGAGACTCTCGGCGGACCAGCCCGCCATGGCCAATGCCTGACGGGAGGCCTCCGCACTTAAGGCAGCGAGCGATTCGTCCGGACCCACGACCCGCCGGGCCGCGATCCCCGTTCGGCTTTGAATCCAGCTGTCACTGGTCTCAACCCGTTGGCTCAGCTCGTCGTTGCTGATGGACCGGGAGGGTGTGGCGCTGCCGCAACCCCGCAGCAGCACGCCGGCCGTCCTCGGGAGCTGCTCGGCCAAGAGAGAAAACGCCAGAAGTGGCGTCAGTCAATCACAGTTGGCCTGCAGAGCTGCAAGATCGTCCATCACACCATGGCTTGCTGCGGAGTGGGCGATCCGCAGGGCGCTCACCACTGAGAGGGCCTTGCTGCTTCCGTGGCCAATGACGCAGATGCCGTTGACGCCGAGCAACAGGGCTCCACCATGCTCAGCGTGGTCCAGGCGCTTTTTGATCCGCTTGAGGTTGCTGCGCAGGAAGGCAGAGCCGACCTTGCCGCGGCGGCCGCGGGGGAGTTCGGCGCGAAGCACGCCAAGCAGCACGCTGCCCACGGATTCGAGGAATTTGAGCAGAACGTTGCCGGTGAAGCCATCGCAGACGACCACATCGAACTCACCGGACAGCACATCACGGCCTTCGCAGTTCCCCGCGAAATGCAGGCGCTTCTCTTCGCTCAACAGAGCATGGGTGCGCAGGGCCAGATCATTGCCTTTGCACTCCTCTTCGCCGATGTTGAGCAGCCCGACGCGCGGTTGAGCGACCTGCAGAACATCGCGGCTGTAGATGTTGCCGAGCAGGGCGAACTGATGCAGATACGTCGGTTTGCAGTCCATGTTGGCGCCGACATCGAGCACCAGGACCGGCTGGCTGGGGTCCTTGGTCGGAAACAGGGCACCGATGGCCGGGCGGTCGATGCCCTTGAGGCGGCCCAATCGGAAGATCGCCGAGGCCATCACGGCGCCGGAATTTCCAGCTGAATACACGGCGAGGGCTTGCCCCGTTTTGATCAGATCCATCGCCACGTTGATGCTGGCATCGCGCTTGCGACGCACGGCCGTGGCCTCCTCGTCCATGGTGATGGAGGGGCCACTGGTGACGAGATCGAGATGGCCGGCCGCGACGGCGTCGTCCAACGCTTCGCAGAGACCCATCTCCGTCGCCGCAGACTTCACCCGGTCTGGTTCACCGACGAAGCGAATCTTCAGTGGCAGACGGTTGATCGCCTGGAGGCATCCCTCCAGGATCGGACCGGGAGCATGGTCGCCGCCCATGCCGTCGACCGCGACCCACAGGCGATCGGATTCGCGGATTTCATCCGGTTCGGTGTTGCCCTGCAGGCGACGCAGGGGGTCGAACACCAGGGGCTGCAGCACACTGCTGGCCACGTTGCCCGCCATCGATCCGGCCACCGTGGCCGAATTGGTGGCGCTGTCGACCAGGGTGGTGACGGCAGCATTACGCCGATACCAAATCACCAGGCGACGAATCGCCCGGGGTCGGTTGGTTTTGCTCCATGGCCCAATGGCCGGGGAGGAATCAGGATCCTTCGGAGGCAACGGAGTCGACGATGCGCTGGAACAGGTAACCGGTGCCACGAGCCGTGAGGATCAGCTCGGGGTTGGCGGGGTCGTCTTCCAGTTTGGAGCGAAGACGGGAGATATGAACATCCACGACGCGGGTATCCACATGTCGCTCGGGGGTGTAACCCCAAACCTCCTTGAGGATCTCGCCGCGGTTAAACGGTTCACCGGAGCGGCTCACCAGGAGTTCCAGCAGGCTGAATTCCATGCCGGTGAGTCGGATGCGCTCATCGCCGCGGAAGACCTGGCGTTTGTTGGTGTCGATCCGGAGGTCGGACACCTGGATGACGCCGGAATTGGGGATTCCGGCGACTTGCTCCTTCTCAACCCGACGCAGCACGCAACGGATGCGTGCTTCGAGTTCCTTCGGGCTGAAGGGTTTGACCACATAGTCATCGGCTCCGAGCTCGAGGCCGGTGATCCGGTCGGCCACATCGCCGAGGGCGGTCAGCATCACGATCGGAACGTCCGATTCCTTGCGCAGTTCTTGGCAGACGCCATAGCCGTCCAACTTCGGCATCATCACGTCGAGAACCACCAGATCCGGCATGCAGTTCTGGAACAGCTCCAGCGCCTCGGTGCCATCGCAAGCGGTGACAACGTTGTAGCCGATCATCGACAGGCGGGTTTCGAGGATCCTGCGGATGGAGGCCTCGTCATCGACCACGAGAATGGTTTCTTTGGGTGGGGCCGTGGCCGTCATGAAGCCTCAGGCTCTAGAGACATGGGACACAAATAAGGGGCTGCCACCCCCTTTTGTTCATCCAAAGGCAACTTTCTTCATAGTTCGCAGTGCCGAAATCCACCGCCGTTTTTGTTTGCCAGGTCTGTGGGGCCAAGGCTCGACAGTTCTTTGGACGGTGTCCGGAGTGCGGAAGTTGGAACTCCCTCGTTGAGCAAGCTCAACCCCGTTCCGATGGTCGACGACGGCGCACGGGTGCGGATCCGGAGACCGCTCCATCCCCCCGTCGGTCCACGTCGATGGCGAGCTTGGACGACCAACCAGTCCAGCGTTTGCCCACCGGTTCCTCTGAATTTGATCGGGTTCTCGGCGGCGGGTTGGTGCCGGGCTCGATGGTGCTGGTGGGTGGTGATCCAGGCATCGGCAAGAGCACCTTGCTCCTGCAGAGCGCATCGGCGATGGCCCGGGGGTGTTCGGTGCTGTACGTGAGCGCCGAGGAATCAGCTCAACAGGTGAAGATGCGTTGGCAGCGGTTGCGAGCCGGCGCCGAAGATCTGCAATTACTCGCCGAGACCGATCTCGACCTCGTGCTCCAGGAGCTAGAGGCCCTGCGCCCCGATGTGGCGATTATCGACAGCATTCAGGCTCTGCATGACGGTGATCTCACCAGTGCGCCCGGTTCCGTCGGGCAGGTTCGGGAGTGCGCCGCAGCACTGCAGCGTCTGGCCAAACGTCAGACCACGGCGCTGTTGCTGGTGGGCCATGTGACCAAGGAGGGAATGCTGGCCGGGCCCAAGGTGCTGGAACATCTGGTGGATGCCGTGCTCACGTTTGAGGGCGATCGCTTTGCCAGTCATCGCCTGTTGCGTGCGGTCAAAAATCGCTTCGGTGCCACCCATGAGCTCGGTCTGTTCGACATGCAGGCCCAGGGGCTGGCGGAGGTGGGCAACCCCAGTGAGTTGTTCCTCAGTGAGGCCCGCGCGTCGGGCGTGGCCACGATCGTGGCCTGTGAGGGCACTCGGTCGTTGGTGGTTGATCTTCAGGCGCTGGTGAATGCCACGAGCTATGCCAGTCCGCGCCGGACAGCAACCGGCATCGGCACCAATCGGCTGCATCAGATTCTCGCGGTGCTGGAAAAGCACATGGGGCTGCCCCTGTCCCGCTTTGATTGCTATCTCGCGGTGGCCGGTGGCCTGGAGGTGGAGGAGCCGGCGGCCGACCTCGGGGTGGCGGCAGCCGTTGTCGCCAGTTTTCGTGATCTGACCTTGCCCGCGGGCACGGTGCTGATCGGTGAACTCGGTCTGGGCGGCCAGCTGCGCCCTGTCGGTCAGCTGGAATTAAGGCTGCAGGAAGCAGCCCGCCTGGGCTTCAGGCGGGCTGTGGTTCCCCATGGCAGTGGCCTGGGCTCCCTGGCCGCTGGCCTTGATCTGGCCTTGCTGGAGGCCGCCAACGTGAGCGAAGCGCTGGTGCTGGCTCTGGGTGACGGGGTTTAGAAGTAGACGTCGACGTTGCTGCGGCCGGAGGATTTCAACCAGTTCTCGATATCCAGGTAGCCACCGGGGTTGAGCCGCACCGCCTGGGTCCAGACATCGGCGGCTTTGTCGAGCCAGAGATCGGCTTCATCTTGGCGGCCATCCTCCTCAGCGATGCGGCCGCGTTTCTCGTAGATCAGGCCCATGTTCTTGAGGCAGGACGGCTGCTTGGGGTTTTCCTCGAGGGCCTGCTGGTAGGTCTCGATCGCCCGGTCTTCCTCGCCGTTCGACATGTAGATGATCGCCATGTTCTTCAAGGTTTCCCCGCGATCGGTGGGGTTGTCTTCGAGTTTCAGCGCTTCTTCGTAGTTCTCGAGGGCTTCCGCGTAGTCACCGTCGTTTTGGGCTGAAAGACCATCGCGGTAATACACATAGGCCTCCTTCGAGCGGGCATTGATCGGAAGCAGCTTCACGATCAGATCCGCCATCACCGTGAAACTTTTATCGATGAAGTTGTCGTTGCGGTTGCTGCGGGGCACGGCTGGCCGGCGGAAGGCCCCCATCCTGACGGCAACCACAACCGACTTAGCCTGATCGGAGTGCAGACAGGCCTGTGAGTTCAACCCGCCAGACCGTCGTGCTCGACGTGGAAGGGATGAAATGCGGTGGCTGCGTCAAGGCAGTGGAACGCACCCTGCTGGAGCAACCGGGGGTTCAACGGGCTGATGTGAACCTGGTGACACGGTCCGCCTGGTTGGATCTGGCGGCTGGGGAAGCCGATGTTCAGCAGGTGCTCTCAGCGCTTGCCGACCGGGGCTTCCCCGCCGAGGAACGGGCTTTGGAAGCCAGCGCCAACGGTCGCCTCGCGCAGTCACAGCAGGCGATTGGCTGGTGGCGGCGCTGGCGTCAGCTGATGGTGGCGCTGGTGTTGCTGGTGCTGTCCGTGCTCGGACATCTCAGCGAGATGGGGAAGCTCTCGCTTCCTTACCTGGGGACCCTGGGCTTCCATGCCGCCCTGGCCACCATTGCCCTCGCGGGCCCCGGACGCCCGATTCTCAGCAACGGGTTCAAGTCGGCACGGGTGGGTGCTCCCAGCATGGACACCTTGGTGGGTCTGGGGGTGACCAGTGCCTATCTCGCCAGCGTTGTGGCGTTGATCTGGCCCCAGGTCGGTTGGCCCTGTTTTTTCAATGAGCCCGTCATGCTGCTGGGTTTCGTGCTGCTCGGACGGTTCCTGGAGGAACGAGCGCGGTTTCGAACGGGACAGGCCCTTGAGCAGTTGGCCCGGTTGCAGCCCGATCAGGCACGCCTGATCCTTCCCGATGGCGAAATTCGTGAGGTCCGTGTCGGTGCGTTGCGCCCGGGAGAAGTGGTGCAGCTGCTGGCCGGTGACCGGATTCCTGTGGATGGTGTGGTCCGGCTGGGGGCGTCCGCGGTGGATGTCTCCAGCCTCACCGGTGAACCGTTGCCCCTGGAGGCGGTTCCCGGCACCGAACTATCGTCGGGAAGCCTCAACCTGGAAGGCACCTTGGAGCTGGAGGTGCGGCGGGTCGGAGCGGACACGGCGCTGGCCAGAATCATTCGCCTGGTGGAGCAAGCGCAGGCTCGGCGGGCCCCGATTCAGGGTCTGGCGGACCGGGTGGCCGGTCGTTTCTGCTACGGCGTCGTCGCTCTGGCAACGGCCACGTTTCTGTTCTGGTGGTTGATCGGAACCGAGCTCTGGCCACAGGTGTTGCATGTCCCGTCAGCGGCGATGGCATCAATGGACCATGCGGCGATGGGCCATGCCCATCACGCTGGCCTTGGCAGCGGTGCGGCCACGCCGATGGGCTTAGCGCTGCAGCTGTCGATCGCGGTGCTGGTGGTGGCTTGTCCCTGTGCCCTGGGACTGGCCACGCCCACGGTGATCACCGTCGGCACTGGCTTGGCCGCCAAACGCGGCTGGTTGTTCCGCGGTGGTGATGCGATCGAGACGGCGGCCAACCTGGATCAGGTGGTCTTCGACAAGACGGGAACGCTCACCCTTGGTCGCCCTCTGGTGACGCAGGTGTTGTGTGAGGGCGATGCGGATCATCTGTTGCGTCTGGCGGCCAGCCTTGAACAGAACAGTCGTCATCCCCTGGCCCATGCCCTGCTGCAGGAGGCCCAGCGGCGTGATCTGGCGTTGTTGAACCCATCAACGGTGCGGACGGTGTCCGGCTCAGGCCTGGTCGGTGCCTTGGATGGCTTGGCGACCACGATTCGGGTTGGTCGTCCGGAGTGGCTTCAGGCGGAGGGGTTGCCTTGGTCAGAGGATCGTTTTGATTTGGACCAGGCGCGTGCGAGCGGTGCCACCTGGGTGGCGGTCGCCGAAGGCGATGCCGTTCTCGGTGTCGTGTTGATCGAGGACAGCCTCCGTCCCGATGCCGCGACGGCGCTCGACCGCTTGCGGGCGGATCGGCTGAATCTGAGCATCTTCAGTGGCGACCGGCGCCCTGCGGTGGAACATCTGGGCCAACGCCTGAAGTTTTCCCCGGATCAGCTTGGCTTTCAGATGCTCCCAGAGGACAAACAGGCGCGGTTAGAGCAGTTGCGCCGCGATGGTCTAGTGGCGATGGTCGGGGATGGAATCAATGATGCGCCCGCTTTGGCCGCGGCGGATCTCGGGGTCGCCGTCGGCACCGGCACGCAAATCGCCCAGGACACCGCCGACCTGGTTCTGCTCGGTGATCGGCTGGAAAATCTTCCGGAGGCCTTGATGCTCGCCCGCCGCACGATGGCGAAGGTTCGGCAGAACCTGTTCTGGGCCTTTGGCTACAACCTGATTGTGTTGCCGATCGCCGCTGGGGCCTTGCTCCCAGGGCAGGGTGTGTTGCTTTCGCCTCCGCTGGCGGCCCTGTTGATGGCCCTGAGTTCGATCACGGTGGTGGTGAACGCCCTGGCGTTGCGGGTGGCATGAAGCGAGGACGTCTGATTGTTTTGGATGGGCTGGATGGCTGTGGCAAGACCACCCAGCGCTCGGCCCTGGCGGCCTGGCTACCCACCAGTGGTCTGATGCCTGAGGGGGCCGGCTTGATCTGCACCCGTGAGCCCGGTGGTACCGAGTTCGGTCAGGCGCTTCGCGAGCTCCTGCTGCATGCCCAGGGGGATCAGGCCCCGGTCCCAACGGCGGAACTGTTGCTCTATGCCGCTGATCGGGCGCAGCATCTTGCGACCACGATCCGGCCGGCGTTGGAGCGTGGGGATTGGGTGCTGAGCGACCGTTTCAGTGGATCGACCCTGGCCTATCAGGGGTATGGCCGAGGACTTGATTTGGCCTTGATCCATCAGCTCGAGGAGATCGCCACCGCTGGCTTGGTGCCGGATCTCACCCTCTGGTTGCGGCTGTCCGCTGAGCAGAGCATCGAACGCCGTCGGGGTGAACGTGATGATCGAATCGAGGCCGAAGGTCGTGCGTTCCTGCGCCGGGTCGCGGAGGGCTTTGCTGCCGTTGCTACCGAGCGCCGCTGGTGCGTTGTGGAGGCGAACCAACCGCCTGAGGCCGTGACGTTGGCCTTGCAGCAGGCCTTGACGATGACGCTGACGTGATGGTCGCTGATGCACAGGCACCGTTGCCGCTGTTCGCTGATTTGATCGGCCAACCCCTGGCTGTGAACCTCTTGGAGGCAGCGCTCCGCACGCAGAGACTGGCTCCGGCCTATCTGTTCGCTGGCCCGGACGGTGTGGGGCGACGGCTGGCTGCCCGCCGTTTTTTGGAAGGCGTGTTGAGCGATGGCGCCGCTTCAGATCGGCAACGTCGGCGCTTGGAGGCGGGGAATCACCCCGATTTGCTTTGGGTTGAGCCCACCTTTCAGCACCAGGGGCGACTGTTGACCCGTGCCGAGGCCGATGAGGCCGGGATCAGCCGCCGTACGCCCCCGCAGTTGCGGCTTGAGCAGATCCGAGCGGTCAGTCGTTTTCTGGGACGGCAACCGGTGGAGGCGCCACGGGGCATGGTCGTGATTGAAGCGGCCGATGCGATGCCGGAAGCGGCGGCCAATGCCCTGCTGAAAACCTTGGAGGAACCAGGCCAGGGCATGCTGATTTTGTTGTCCGCTGCCCCGGAGCAGCTGCTCAGCACGATTCGGTCCCGCTGTCAGTTGATTCGTTTTCTGCGGTTGGATGCTGCAGACCTGCAAAGCGTGCTGACCCGATGCGATGCCACAGCCGAGGATTCCGAGGAGCTGCTGGCGATGGCCTCCGGTTCACCCGGTGCGCTGATGGCCCATCGTCAGCAGTTGCAGGAGTTGCCGTCGGAGCTGCTGGCGCGCCTGACTGAGCGGCCGGGCTCTGCGCGGGATGCTTTGGCCTTGGCGCGCGATCTGACGGAAGCGCTTGATGGTGAGCAGCAACTCTGGCTGCTGGATTGGTGGCAGCACATGCTCTGGCGCCGTGGGAACGGTGCCACCTCATTGCGACGGCTCGAGACCCTGCGGCGACACCTGTTGGGATTTGTTCAGCCCCGGTTGGCCTGGGAAGTGGCCCTCTTAGACCTGGTGAACTGAGCCCCGAATCAAGTGCGATCAGGCACTGGCCCGGTTGCGCTCCTCTCGAGCCATCGACACGACGTCCTGAAGACCGTCGAGCTGGCCACCGGTGGGGAGTTCCAGGCAATAGCCCGCTCCGTAGACGGTCTTGATGAAACGGGGTTTGCGGGGATCAGGCTCCAGCTTTGTTCTCAGGTGGCGAACATGGACTCTGATCGTCTCGATGTCGTCATCGGGCTCATAGCCCCAGACCTCTTTGAGGATCAGAGACGGGGCGACGGTCTGACCGTGGCGTTGCAGCAGGCAATGCAGCAGTTCGAATTCGAGATGGGTGAGGCGAACAGGGCTGTCGAACCAGATGGCCTCGAAGCGTTCGGGAACCAGGGTTAGCGGTCCGTAGCTGAGGATTTCGTGGTGGTTGCTGGTGCCGACCGGGGCACGGTCGCTGCGACGGAGGAGGGCCTTGACCCTGGCCTGAAGCTCCTCGAGGTCAAACGGTTTGGTGAGGTAATCGTCCGCACCGGAGTTGAATCCGCTCACCTTGTCCTTGGTGCCACCAAGGGCGGTCAGCATCAGAATCGGAATGCCGGCGGTGCGGTCATCACGGCGCAGGCGCTGGCAGAGGGTCAAACCATCGACCTTCGGCAGCATCAGATCGAGAAGGATCAGATCTGGGGTGTATTGCAATGCCAATGCTTGGCCTTTGATGCCGTCTTCGGCGCGTTGCACATCGAAGCCGCTGTGCTCGAGATGGCCACTGACCAGGTCGCGCATGTCCCGGTCGTCTTCGATCAGCAGGATGCAGGGCTTCATCGCTTCAGCGGTGGTACAGCTTGTGGGGTAAGCGCGGCTTGTTGTGAACAACGCTGCGCTGATTCTCTCAAGCTTTTCGAGTCTCTGCAGATTTTCCTTTTTCTTCTGCTGTTGGATATTTGGCTCAGACGTCCTGCGTTGCAAGCGTTCTCGCGACGCGACAGCGGGCTGCGCGTTTGAATCTGTTCAGGAAGTCTTCCGCTTCGAGCAACTGGACGTCATGAAATTCTCTGGTTGTCAATAAAAAAGGCCACAGCGAGTGCTGTGACCTTTTGCTTGAAACTCCCCGGGCGGGATTCGAACCTGCGACCAATCGATTAACAGTCGACCGCTCTACCGCTGAGCTACCGAGGAATGGGACCCGAAGAGCTTACAGGTCGAGCCTTCCGTCTCGCAAGAGTTGCTGCACCTGTTCACGGCTTCGCCAAGGTTCGATCCGACCGTTGCGCATCCGTGCCGCACCATCCGCATAGTCGAGCTCCTCAAGGCGATGGGTGATCCACAGAGCGGTGAGCGGTGTCCGGCGATGGCGGCAGAGATGCTCCACCGCTTTGAGCACAGTGTTCTGGCTGGTGGGGTCCAGCAGGGCCGTGGGCTCATCCAGTAACAACAGATCGGCATCGCTGGCGAGTGCGCCGGCGATGGCGAGGCGTTGCTTTTGCCCTCCACTGAGGGTGTGGATGGGTCGCGAGTTCATCCCCGCCAGTCCCAGCTGGCTCAGCAAGCCATCGATGCGTTCTTGTCGTTCGCTGATGCCCTGGCCAGGACGCATGCTGAGCAGGAGGTCACTGCCGCAGCTGGGCAGCAAAAGCTGGTGGTCGGGGTTTTGAAACACCAGTGCCGCCCGATGCGTGGTCGAGACCTGGCCGGAATCAGGTTCCAGAAGTCCCGCCAGCAGGCGAAACAGGGTGCTCTTGCCGCTGCCATTGCTGCCCACCAGCATCCACAGCCCCGGCCTGGGGATGCGCAGTGAGCAGGAGTCGAGTGCCAGTTGACCGTTGGGCCAGCGGAAGCTGACCCGGTCGAGGAGCGCCGACGCGTCGGCGGTCTCAGGAATCAAATGAGAAGCCCGGGCGCTTGCTTCCACCTGCTCCCGCAGTCTTCTCATAAAGCTGAACGGCGAGAACTTCACTGATCAGCATCGTCACCTTCTTGTCTTCCATTTTTTCGCAGGTCAGTTCCAGCATGCGGGGCTGACCTTGCTCCAGGGCCTGACGAATCTGCTGGTAGAGCGACTCCGCATCTGCTTGCTCCTTGCGCTGCACCGAGATCGGGACAGGGCTCATGCGCAGAGCCAATTCGATGACGTACACGGAAAGTTTCTCGTCGGATCGACATCTTCGCGAAGAAAGCGCTCCCGCCGATGTTCACGGGTGCGCATTTCTACTCATCGTGCGTCGGCAGGTGCGGACAGCCGCCCCACAGCCGCTTTCACCCCCTAAGCTCCGGTTGTAACGCTTCATGAAGCGCTTTTCTCATGACGATCGCTGTAGGACGCGCGCCTCAGCGGGGATGGTTCGACGTCCTCGATGACTGGCTCAAGCGCGACCGCTTCGTTTTTGTCGGCTGGTCCGGCATCCTTCTCCTTCCAACGGCCTATCTGGCCATCGGTGGC
>NZ_JBGKDS010000030.1:0-7984 GCF_042954325.1 Parasynechococcus sp.
CCGTGACACGGTCTTCCGCAACAAAGTCGACAAATTTCCCATTGGGCTTCACCTGTGTTCCCCAAGCGGAACTCAAGGGGTCCTGACCGCCTTTGGGAGTCACTTCAAGGCCAAAAACGTTGAAGACCTTGTCGAAGAGAAATCCACTGCCCTTCACCATCGACGCAGCAGTGGACTCATCTTCCAGATAGTCTGCTAACTGAGCACGATCGTAGTCAATATAGTGAATTTTTGAGCCTGTAAAAGTAACACCAGACTGCATCGTTTGGGGATACGTCTGAGGCGTGGGAGTCCGCGGCATAATTGACCCTTGGGACTCGGACTGATAAGCAATCCGAACCGTATCGTTGTCAACTAGCCAAGCACCAGAGCCGTCAGGGACACCGGTTAAAGCCTGTAAATCAGCGGGGGTACTCTTGTCTGCACGACTGGCATCCACCTCTCCCATCGTGGCCAAAGGCTTGAACTTGCCATAGGGATATTGCGTGTTCCCACTCTCACCATCGATTTGCCATTCAGGCGATACTGCCGAGCCAGCCTCTGCCATCACTGCAGAGGTCTGACCAATCAGCGTGAACGTCATTTACTTTTAGCAATGTCTCTAAATGCTAGCCAGACCCAGCAAAAAAATCCACATCCATTTCACGCCATGCTCAATATTTTAAGCAACTACTCATAATAATTTCCGGTTGAGCGCGCAAACGATGTATACAAATTTGGGAGCCGCCACTTCTGCTTTTGAATCGCTTTTTCCCGAAGAACAACTAACACTTGCTGATTTGTGACGTGACGCTGCTCCAAGGGAAGCTCTTCACCACTGGCCGCCAACCGAGCCAATTTTGCCGCAACCTCCCCCTGCTCAAAACCGGACATGGCCATCGATAACATTCCACCGTCCTGAACAAGGAATGACCAGGATCCAACGATGGGCAACTCAGAATTGGCCAACGCCCACTGCATCACCTCACCACTCGGCACAGACGGCAAGGTGATGCCAGCGTCTCCCTCTTGACCCGGCAAAGGACGCTGCTTCAGGGTGTGGTAGTTCGTGAGATAAATCAGATCTGCCGTTTCATTCGCCTCCAAGATCCCCTTCTTCCAGTCATCAAAGAAGACATACTCCTTAGAAGATACAAGCTCATGGGGGTTCCATTGAAAACCACGAACACGATCTACAACACTGGCTGAATAACTCGAGGTATCAGACAAATGATAGATCCGCAGTGCAGATTTACCCTCTTCTTCAACACCTTTGCTCTGAGATATTGCCTCAAACAATGGCCTTAACACAACATCCTCACGAATCCCGGTCACATTTTCGGCATCGACATAGCCATAACCCTCCGAAGAATTTTGGATGCCTGCGTAGACAATATCGACATCCGGCTTATCAATAAATTGAGTGCCGACCAAAAGCTGTGCATCATCATCAATCGTGACCACAACATCAGGTTTCCATCGATTAATCTCTCCGATGGCATTAATGGATGCTTTTTCCTTGCTGCGGGGATCCGGAAAACGCTTGGTGTCCATATAATGGTACTTAATCAAAGTATTATCAATACCCTTAAAGCCACGGTCGAGCCCAACATTGATGTCATTCACCCATTCGTAATCCGTGTTGTAACTATGAACGATCAGGATTCGCTTCTTGGATCGGATGTCGTAGGAGACAGCCCCAAACAACATCAACAGAAAAAGAAGGGGGAAAATAAATTTTGACTTTGAAAAAATGGAGCGCAGTGAATTCATCATGACTGATTGAGAAAATTAATTAGCTAATACCGGAGAGCTGCCAAACCGGGATCGCCAGAAGAACAGCAGCAATCCTGAATACATTGATCACCCAGTTGGCCTTCCAGAAAGATTGACGGTCAAGGCTCTGATCCGAGCGAATCGTTCCAAGGAAGCTGCTCAAAGCAGGATGCTGGTAGGGGAAAAAAGCTGCATCTGTAAACATGAGGCAGCACATGCACAGAATCCAGGGATTAACATTTTCGGCCGAAAAAAGAGGAATGAAAATCGTTGCCAGCAAAGGGCCACATAGTTTGCCGGGAAGGAAAAGCCTTAGCAGATAAACAATTCCAGCGAAAACGAGAACAAAAAGATATAAATTATAGGAAATTAATGATCCAAACCCCTGCATGGAGTTCGTCAAAAGATCATCAAAATCCGAATAGGGGATGGAGCTACTCAAGCCAACAATTGACGAGAGAAAGAGAAGAAAAGGCCAATCAACAAGCGATTTAACATCGCCACCTTTGACAATCCCAGTAAACAACAGATAGCAAAGAATCATCAAGCTAACCCAAACACTGCTGAATCCATGAATGGCAAGCGTCGCTGTTCCCACAAGAAAAATAAAGATGCTTCCCATCGCCGCATATTCAAGCGTTGTAAGAGGGCCAAGGAAAGTCAGCTGGGTGGAGATCAAATCACGACTAATCTCAAATCTGCTGCATTTCTTGAACAAAAAAGCCAGAGCAAATATACATAATAAACCAAATGGTACGGCTATCGCTAATGAATGATAAATCCACTCTCCATAGCCAAATGAGTCACGAACTTGGTTCGGCAAAAGTGCAAAAAGAATCAAATTATCCGACTTCGCAGAAATAAAGACGAATGAGAATGTACTGATACCAGCCCACATCGAAACGGTCATCAATGTGAACAAAGGCGAGCGATCCTGGAGGCGAAGATTTCTCTTCATATCGGTCAGAATCGGAGCCAAAATATTGGTTCGAGACGAAGCAGATGGCAAGATTGGATTCAAAAATAATGCCATAAAAAACATAATCAAGCCAAGGCTTGACTTCGTTTGCGGTGCTCGTTTCAAGATCAGCAAACACAATCGAAAGGCCAATCCCGACTGCTTAATCAATCCCCCAATAACAAACAAAGAAATCATGAACAAAAAGCTCTGATTCCCAAAGCCAGACAAAACGACTTCCTGAGGTGCAATATTCAGAAGCACCAGGCCAATCAGAATCGTGATCGCCGGCGCAAAAACGGGTACAACCTCACCAATCCAAAGGGCAAGACTGGCAAGCACCAATGAAGAAAAGATAATTTGGCCCGTATCAATGGATGTATTGACACTCAAGAAATAGTAATTAATGAGTGGCAGCACCAATGCCAAAATCCACCAGATTTCCTTGGTCCACGAAATAGATCCTTCTTTTTTCTCTTTGCGATATTGATCAAGAATGGCCGTATCGCCAAAGATAATCGAACGATAGACCGCCGAACGCAGATCATAATTCTCAGCAATCAGGCACGTAAATGCATCCTGATTGATCGACAACATTGTGCCGGAAGTGGTTGCAATGAGGGTAAACGGATGCGACTGATCACCATACGCCGCAACCTCATGACCCAAAAAACCCAAGGTCTGGTCGGGGATTTCATCATCCTGGGCGTGCTCAAGATTATTCGTAGAAACCAAACGGCCATCCAATTCCTTTTGAAGCAAGCCGCTCACAAAATAATGGACCGAATTAACAGCATCACCCTGCTCAAATATTTTATCTCCAGGGGCAAAGTTAACAACTTCGATATCAAGAACCAGCTGCGCTTTTGTCAGGTGATCTAATTCAGAAAACCAGGAAATCTCCTCGAGCTGAGAATGCTTCATCAAAAGCGTGGATTATTTTTTTTGAAGATAGCAAGCACACCTAGCGTCGACAACGAAAGCTTGAACAATTGAAGCAATGCTCAGACCAAGTAAAACCGCTCTTCCAGAACAAGATTGTTCAAAGTGAGCCACCACAAACACTCGTTCTTTTTGCAGACTGTCAACGTCCCATTGATGCATGAGCCGTTGCTAGGACGACACAGCATGGGCACAAAACCGCCACAGTGTTGCTTGCTCTGACGACCCATCAATGCCTGGTGCCCAGCCCGTTGCCTCCCTATGGGACTGGAATCAACATCAGATCGGCTGGTCAGTCTGCGGAGAGCAGGCAACATCTCCGGCTGTCCTGCTCATCCATGGATTTGGAGCCAACACCCGTCACTGGCGTTACAACCAACCCGTTTTGGGACTCCACCAACTCTGCTATGCCATCGACCTGCTGGGGTTCGGACGCAGCGATCAACCCAAGGCACGCCTGAGGTCAGAGCCTGAATCGAGCGATGCGGTGCATTACGGATTTGAGCTCTGGGCTGAGCAAGTCGCCACGTTCTGCCGGGAGATCATCGATCGTCCCGTGGTGCTTGTGGGCAATTCGATCGGCGGTGTCGTAGCGCTGCGGGCCGCTCAACAACTCGGCTCGGAACGGTGCCAAGGGGTCGTGTTAATCGACTGCGCTCAGCGCCTCATGGATGACAAGCAACTGTCCAAGCAACCGGCCTGGATGCGCTGGATTCGACCACTGTTGAAAACCATGGTGGGTCAACGCTGGCTGAGCACTGCCCTGTTTCGCAATGCGGCACGCCCTGGTCTGATTCGCAGCGTTCTCAAACAGGCTTATCCCAGCGGATTCAACGTCAATGAAGAATTGATCGATCTGCTGTACCGACCCACGCTTCGCGCTGGTGCTGCCGAAGCCTTCCGTGGATTCATCAATCTCTTTGACGATGCCTTGGCCCCTGACCTGATGCAAGGGATGACGATCCCTGTTCACTTGATTTGGGGGGACAAAGATCCCTGGGAACCGATTCAAGAAGCCAAACGATGGTCAGAGACCATTGATTGCATCCAATCGCTCGATGTTGTGACTGGTGGAGGACACTGCCCGCATGACGAATACCCCGATCAAGTCAATCGGATTTTGATCGGGGTACTGAAGAGTATTGAGCGGATTCAACAGGCGACGTAGGCCTCCACCTGGTCGCTAATCCGGCGCAATCCAGCCAGGCCATCGCGTTCCAGGTTGCGCACCCGATCACGACTCATGCCCAAGATCCGACCGATTCCGGTGAGGCTCATCGGATCTTCACCGTCCATGCCGTAACGCATCCGCAAGACCTGCTCTTGCATGTGTGGCAGCTGACCCAGAAGGCTGCGCAGATCACCCTTCATGCAGTCCTCTTCCACTTGCTGGCTGGGCAGTTCACTGTCACCCGACAGCAACTCCAGCAATTCGGTGTCATCACCATCGCCAACCTTCATCTCGAGGCTGACGGGATGGCGGGCACGGCACATCAGATCCTTGACGTCGTCCTCAGGCAACTCAACGAAGGCAGCCAGCTCGGTGACGGTGGGGGTACGACCCAGATCCTGACTCAACTCACGCTGTCCCTTCTTCAGCTTGTTGAGCATCTCCGTGATATGGATTGGCAGCCGAATCGTGCGGCTCTTCTCAGCAATCGCCCGGGTGATGCCCTGGCGGATCCACCAGTAGGCATAGGTCGAAAACTTGTAACCACGCGTGGGATCGAATTTCTCCACACCGCGCACCAAGCCGATGGTGCCCTCCTGGATCAGATCCAAGAGCTCCATGTTCCTCTTGGTGTATTTCTTGGCAACGCTCACCACCAGTCGCAGGTTGGCGGCAACCATGCGCTCCTTGGCGCGGCGTCCGTGTTGCAGCTTGCGCTTGAGCTTCACGACAGACAAACCGGATTCTTTCGCCAACAGCTCCTTGGTGGGCTTGCTGCCTTCACGGGCTTCCAGTTCTTTCTCCAGCTCTTCAAGCTCCATCAGGTCCTGGACCTGACGGCCGAGGGTGATCTCCTGCTCATGGGTGAGCAGAGGCACGCGACCGATATCACGCAGGTAGGACCGAACCAGATCGACATCGACGGAGACTTGTCGTGTTTGGGTCGGCGCTTTGGAAGCGATGGCGGCGGCGGGAGCCATGGGGCTTCGTTTAGTTATGTAAAGACTAACCCTAAGAAACGTAAACGAACTCTCAGAAAGCAGCGAACGGCAGGAAATGAGTAGAAATACCCCCAGCCTCCTGCAGCTGGGGCAGGTTGGTCAGCAACCAATCCGCGATCTTGAGATAAATCAATGTTCCTGCCACATCCGTGCAGGTGGTGATGAACGGGGTCGACATCAAGGCCGGATCCAGACCCATGCGGTCAAACAACAATGGGAAACCAGCCCCGGCCGTGGCCGCCAACGTGGTGATCGCCAGCAAGCTGAAGCCAACCGACAGCCCCACCAGGGCGCTCTCGCCCCGCCACCAGGCAAACGGCACCACCAAAATCATCATCAGAACTCCCAACAACGCTCCGGCCAGCAGCTCTCGGCCCACCGCCTTGATCGGCCCCAGGGCGCTGATGCTTTGCGTGCTCAGACCACGGATCACCACCGTTGAGCTCTGGGCACCAACGTTGCCCCCCGTCCCCCCGAGGAGAGGAATGAACGCAGCCAGCAGCACCACACGGCGCAGCACCTCTTCATTGGCGGCGATCACTTCCGATGTGAAGAAGCTGGCCACCACCAGAATCGCCAACCAGACCACGCGGCGGCGGGCCACCGTGAACAGATCACTGCTGAAGTAGTCGTCCTCATCGCCGGCCTGCACCGCACCTGCCGCATAGAGGTCACGGGTCGCTTCCTGTTCGATCACGTCGATGACGTCATCCACCGTGACGATCCCCACAAGGCGGTTCTCGAGGTCGACCACCGGAACGGCCAGAAAGTCGTAACGCTGGATCGTGCGAGCCACCTTTTCCTGATCGGTGTCCGTGCTCACGCTGAGCACGTCGGCGGTCATCACATCGCTGATCCGTGCGCTGGGATCCGCTGTCACCAGATCCCGCAACGACAGGATGCCGGTGAGATGTCGCCCGGCATCGGTGACATACAGCGAATAGATCGTCTCGGTATCGCGGGCACGACGCCGCACAATCTCCAAGGCGACCGCCGCCGTCTGGGCTTCCTTGAGATCGATGTACTCCGTCGTCATCAGACGACCGGCCGTCTCCGCCTCATAACCCAGGAGTTCGGCGGTCACCTTCCGCTCATCCGGGCTGAGCTCGCTGAGCAACTGACGCACCACCTTGGCCGGCAGCTCATCAAACAATTGCGCTCGGTCATCGGGTGACATCTCCTCGACCACCTCGCGCATCTCCTCGGAGCGCAACCGTGTCAGCAGGCTCTGCTGGGTGGCCGTATCCAGGTATTCGTAGACGCTGATGGCTTCGTTCTTCCCCAGAAGCCGAAAGGCAATGGCCTGCAATGTCGTCGGCAGATTGCCGATCGACTCAGCGATATCCACCGGCTGAACGGGTTCCAGCAGCCGTTTGACCGCGTCGTAGTTGCCGACAGACAACATCGATTCCAACTGCCGCGTCACCACGTCGACGAGCTCGAGGTTCTCGACGGCCAGCTCACTCACGCTCGGCCCCGTTGCTTCGCTCATCGATCTGCAGCCGGCCCACAAGTGTATGTGGGGCTGCCAGGGCTAACCTCGGGACCGCTTTTGTATCGAATCATGGCGGTCAGCCTGAGCAACGTCAGTGTTCGTACAGCCGACGGAGCCGACAAATCGTTGGGTGACTACGCCGGCAGCGTGCTGCTGGTGGTGAACGTGGCCAGCCGTTGCGGCTTCACTCCGCAATACGAAGGACTCCAAGCCCTCCAGGACAGCTACGGCGCGAAGGGTTTTGCCGTGCTGGGGTTCCCCTGCAACGACTTCGGCGCCCAGGAGCCCGGCAACCTCGACGAGATCAAGACGTTTTGTTCGACCAAATTCGGAGCCAGCTTCGAACTGTTCGACAAGGTGCATGCCATGGGCAGCACCACTGAGCCCTACACGACCCTGAACCAGACCGAGCCCGCCGGCGACGTGGCCTGGAACTTCGAAAAATTCCTCGTCGGTCGCGATGGCACCGTGATCAGCCGCTTCAAAAGTGGTGTCGCCCCGGACAGCGCCGAGCTGAAGGGTGCCATCGAAGCAGCACTCAAGGCTTGAGCCGCTGAATCGCACGTGCTGCACGTCTCCACCATGGTGTGTGCAGCACACTGGTCCAAAAAATTAGGCTGAGTTCAGACTCATTCAGCCAACCTTTCAGGTCCAGAATCATG
>NZ_JBGKDS010000031.1:0-10488 GCF_042954325.1 Parasynechococcus sp.
GGTCAATCTGCTTAAAGCCATCGGGGAAAGCCTCCTGAAAACTCAAGAAGAGCAGGGCTACTGGACATTTGAAGGCAGGCCACAAACCGGCTTTGCCCACGGAACATCAGGAATCATGGCAGCTCTTGCAGTGATTGCGAAACACACGCAACTGCAAGTTGATGACGCTCTTGAACGGGCGATTCAATTCGAACTGAATCAGCTCAAGGCCCATCAACCCATGATTGGAGACCATTTGCTATCAAATTCAACGGTTCAAATGGTTGACGGGATGTGGTGCCGTGGCTCTGCTGGCATCCTTCTGGCCATGGCCGTTGTTCAGCAATCTGGGATGCAACACTTACGGGGATTTAATGAATTAACACAGCTGGTGAAAGAGAGACTCTTTCACCAGCTCCCTGACCGAGATCAACTTTGTTGTGGGATCCCAGGGGTGTCGATGTCGTTGGCAGCAGCAGCGCGCGTCATGGACGATGAAGGACTCTTAAATTACTCTCAAGACCTAAAAATGCGGTGGATCCAATCCATCTCATCCGGACGACAACCCATTGCTCGCACCTTGCGCAATGGAACCATCATGAGCCCTCCAGGATTGTTCACAGGCCGTGCAGGGCTCGGCCTCTTTCTTCTGGATGATGCAAACCACGCTCAACTCAAAGATCAGATCATGTCCTGCGGATTACTGACAACTTCACCCATGTGCATCGACAAGGGTTCGCATCCTTGAAGATCAACGCCCGTCAAGACGAAACCAACAAAAAAGCCAGGCCGCTGAAGCGACCTGGCCACGATCAAGAGCACGACTCACAGCGTGCTCTTGAGGCAAACTATCGATGGATCAATAGCGGTAGTGGTCGGGCTTATAAGGGCCTTCCACAGGAACATTGATGTAGTCGGCCTGATCCTTGCGCAGTTCGGTGAGCTTGGCACCGATGCGATCGAGGTGAAGGCGAGCCACCATCTCATCCAGGTGCTTGGGCAGCACATACACCTCTTTGCCGTATTCACTGCCCTTGGTGAACAGCTCAATTTGAGCCAACACCTGGTTGGTGAAGGAATTGCTCATCACGAAGCTGGGGTGACCGGTGGCACAACCCAGGTTCACCAGACGACCCTCAGCGAGAAGGATGATTTTGTTGCCGTTGGGCAGGGTGATGTGATCAACCTGCGGCTTGATGTTCTCCCACTCGTAATCCTTGAGGGAGGCGACATCGATCTCGTTATCGAAGTGGCCGATGTTGCAGACAATCGCTTCGTCCTTCATCTTCACCAGGTGCTCATTGCGGATCACCTGGTAGTTGCCAGTCGCGGTCACGAAGATGTCCATGTCTTGGACCACGTCTTCCAAACGGACGACGCGGTAGCCCTCCATGGCCGCCTGCAACGCGCAGATCGGATCCACTTCCGCGATGCAAACGGTGGCACCCAAGCCACGCAGGGACTGGGCCGATCCCTTGCCCACATCGCCATAACCAACCACCAGGGCCTGCTTGCCAGCGACCATGACATCGGTGGCACGCTTAATGCTGTCGACCAGTGACTCGCGACAGCCGTAGAGGTTGTCGAACTTGCTCTTGGTGACCGAGTCGTTGACGTTGATGGCCGGGAAAGGCAGCTCACCGCTGTTCTGCATCTTGTACAGACGCGCCACACCCGTGGTGGTCTCCTCAGTGACGCCCTGAATCTGGGCTTTGGTGCGGGAGTAGAAGCCCGGATCCTGAGCCAGCTTCTTCTTGATCGACGCGAACAGGAAGGTTTCCTCTTCGTTGGAAGGGTTGTCCAAGACAGTGATGTCCTGCTCGGCCTTGCTGCCCAGCATCACCAGACCGGTGGCATCGCCACCGTCATCCAGGATCATGTTTGGGGAGCCACCATCGCCCCACTCGAGGATGCTGTGGGTGTAGTCCCAGTACTCCTCAAGGGTCTCACCCTTGACGGCGAAGACGGGAATACCACGGGCCGCCATCGCAGCCGCCGCGTGATCCTGGGTGGAAAAGATGTTGCAGGAGGCCCAACGCACTTCAGCGCCGAGTTCCACCAGCGTTTCGATCAGAACAGCCGTCTGAATCGTCATGTGCAGGGAACCGGCAATCCGGGCACCCTTCAGGGGTTTCTCCTGGCCATGCTTGGCACGCAGTGCCATCAGACCTGGCATTTCGGTCTCGGCGATATCCAGCTCCTTGCGGCCGAAATCGGCCTGGGCGATATCGGCAACAACAAAGTCGTTGTCCAGCTTCAGCTCAGCTGTGGTTGTGGGCGCTGCCACCATGGATTTTTAGCTCCGTAGGGAGAACGTGGACGGGAATCTCTGCAGAAACGCCGAGGCTTCGGGCCTGCTTGGTTCTCAACTTAGCGATAGGACCCTCGAGCTCGAGGACCTAGAGGCCACCCGATCCTTTGGTGACGCCCTGGCGCGAGGCCTGCCACCGGGGGCCATTCTCCTGCTGCATGGCCCGCTGGGTGCCGGCAAAACATCCATGGTTCAAGGCATCGCAGCGGCACTCGGCATCGATGAACCGATCACCAGCCCGACCTTCGCCCTGGCGCAGCACTACCCCCAGGGCCAGCCACCACTGATTCATCTGGATCTCTACCGGCTGGAGCAACCCGCCGCGGCCGATGAAATTTTTCTCCAAGAGGAGGAAGACGCTCGATCGATCGGGGCGCTGCTGGCGGTGGAGTGGCCTGAACGGCTCGGACTGGCCCTCCCCGAGGCCTGGAACCTGCATCTATCGCATCGGGACCGTGGGGGACGTGAGGTTCAACTGATCGCACCCAAAAACGCCGCAACATCGTTGTGAGTCGGCTGAGGATCGATGGCCCCGGCCCCGGCACACACGAGGGCACCACAGGCCGCCGCAAATTGAATCCGTTCACCCACCGGCTGCCCCCAGGCATGGAGCAAACCAGCCGTGAACGCGTCACCCGCCCCTGTGGTGTCAACCAGCTGCGGCGGCGGCGTGACCGCCAAGCTTCCCTGCTCTCCCGCGATGCTCCAGCGCAGCGGAGCGGCTCCATCGGTCACCACCACATCGGGCCGCTGGGGCAGTGCAGCCTGAATCGCCAGCGGATCATCGACATCAAAAAGCCACAGCGCTTCCTCCCGCGCCAATTTGATCAATGCGGCCTGCTCCAGCAGCGTGCGAATGGCCGTGCAAGCCGCTGGTGAAGGGCCCTCCGCCGGATCAGCGCTGGCATCCCAGAACGTCGGTCGCCAATTGACGTCCAAGGCAATCGCCACCCCCCGCCGGCGGGCGTCGGCGACCACCCAGCCCAAACTGGTCTTGGCAGCAGGGGTCGCCAGTGGAATCGTGCCGATCAACAGCCAACCCGCCCGTTCCACCAAGGAGGGCCAGACCCGCTGCAAATCGGACAACGCCAAAGCCTGATCGGCAAACCCCTGCCCGCGATCACCGGCGAATCCCTGGAACTGGCGTTCACCGGCCTGGGACCGTCGCACCAACACCACACGGGTGGGCCGGTCGGGGTCGTGCTGAACGGCGCGCTGATCCACGCCACGCTGATCCAGTAACCGGGTGAACGCCCCTCCGATGGCATCCCCGCCCAAACGACCGATCAAGGCCACGGGCGTCCCAAGCCGGGCCAAACCGCAGGCGACGTTGGCGGGCGCCCCACCGAGACAGTCGGTCACAGGACGGTCCACCGCTGGATCACCCCCTGGCGGACCCAGACGGTCCACCAGGGCTTCACCGAGGCAAATCACAGCTGGAGAATCCGCCAAGAGTCCGCCAGCAGGCGGTGATGCGTCTGAACTAAGCCTGGCTCTGACCCTGCAGCCTGCCAAGCAGAGCCTCAATGATTCGTGCGTTGGCCGCGGGGAAGGGGTAGTCGCGGAGCTGATCAGGCATCACCCAGCGCACCTGCTGACTGGCGAGGGGCTGGGGCTCCCCCGCCTCCCAGGCGCAGAGATGCACCACGAAGCGCAGCTTTTTGTGGCTGTAGGCGTGTTCCACCGTGATCAGTTCATCGCCGACCGTCACGGCAATGCCGAGCTCCTCCTTCAGCTCGCGGACGATGCAGGTTTCGATCGTTTCGCCCAGTTCCTGCTTGCCCCCAGGGAACTCCCACATCCCGCCCAGCAAACCTTCCTCCAGCCGCTGATCGATCAACACCTCCCCCGCCGCGTTGAGGACAACACCCACACCGATCACCTGAAAGGGCAGGGGCTTGGGGGCGTCGGTCACGGGCCAGCGGCAGGGATCGCCGGAAGCGTAGGCAGCACAGTGCAACCGCCAGGGGCAGCGTTCGCAGGATGGAGCGCGCGGCGTGCAGACCGTGGCCCCCAGATCCATCAACGCCTGGTTGAAATCCCGGGGACGGTCCGGATCCAACAACGCTTCACTCCAACTCCAGAACTGGGCGTCGTCACGGGCGGGGGGGCGCGGATGGGCCGTCAATCGAGCCAACACCCGCTTGACGTTGCCATCCAGGATCGGAACCGGTGCATCGAACGCGCTGGAGAGGATGCCCCCGGCGGTGGTGCGGCCGATGCCCGGTAATGCCAACCAACCCTCGAGATCCGACGGCCATGGACGACCCACGAGCTGCTGCGCCGCCTCATGCAGACGCCTGGCCCGGGAGTAATAACCCAGCCCCTGCCATTGCAAACGGACCTGCTCCAGGGATGCCGCGGCCAGAGCATCAACACTGGGAAAGACCTTCATCCAGTTCTGCCAATACGGCAACACCACCCGAAGCTGCGTTTGCTGAAGCATCACCTCGGCGATCCAGCACTCGAAAACGCACAGAGGCTCATGGGGCGCAGGCCAGCGGCCGTCCTTGGTGAACATCCACGGCTTGAGGGCTGGATCGATCCGACCGTGGTCGTGCCACCAGGCGAGCAAGGCCTGCGACAACGCTTGTGCCGAGCCCGAAACCAACTGGGACATCACGAGACGCTGGGGCACAACCATCGGCATCAACCAGCTGTCTAGAACAGGCCCCCGCCAAGGGAGGGCCTCAGTCCAGGGGTCAGCTGTAGGCCTTGGCAATCAAGGGGCCCGCTTGCTCGTCCGTCAGCACTGGGGTGACCTCCCAATCGAGACATTCCGCCCATTCAGCGGCGTGCTCATAACAGGCATCAGCAGAATCAGCCTCGACCAAAATCCAGCCCTCGACGGAACCGGGGCCGTGGAAACGCTTCCACGATTTGCATTCGGGGAAGGGAGCACCCGTCGCCATGAACTTCTTGGCTGCAATTTCGTGGTAGCCGGTCTTGAAAGACCAGTGCATCAGGAAGGTCATGGGGCGGAAGCGAAGCCCGATGACCCTCCCATACATTTTCAAAGGCATCTGTGTCGTAGACCGCCTCCGCTCCCGGACGGCGCGGCCCATCAACGCGATGCTCGTACCAACTGGCGCCTGAGCCTGGCCCAACTCCGCTGACAGCGCCGGCGCTCCGGTCGGGTGATCGGGGCATGGGCTAGCTGCTGCTGAAGGTCGGCCATGGCCAGCAATGATGCGGCCTGGCCCGGATGAACACGGGCGGCCCGCCGGCACAACATCGGAAAGGATTCTCCAGGCAACGCCGTGATGCCAAGCCCGCGCAGGACCAGCAAACTGCGGGCCAGTGGATCATGTCCTCCGTCTCGACGCAGGGCATGCCAAAGCCCCAAGCCAAGGGCGATGGCCAAGGCCGCAGCCGCGACGATCGCCAGGCCCAGCCAGCGGATCTGCTCACCGAACACCTGCCGCAGCCAGGCCGATTGCGTGGCCTGATCAAAACCAAGCCACCAGCGGGTCCAAGCCAAATCCAGGGCCCACCACTCGCGTTGAAGCCATACCAGCGCGGGAAGGCGAGCCTGATCTGCCGCCCAGGCACGTCGTCGACTGACCTGGGCGGCTCCACCGGATCCGATCCAAGTGGTGGGATCCACGCGTTGCCAGCCCCGCCCTTGCAACCAGACCTCCGTCCAGGCATGGGCGTCGCTCTGACGCAGGTCGAGGTACGAGGCTCCGCTGAGCGGCTGCTCGAGCCTGCCGCCCTGATAACCGCTGACCACACGGGCCGGCACATCCGCGGCTCGCATCAACGCCGCCAGGGCTCCGGCGTAATGACCACAGAACCCCACCTGACGATCAAACAGAAACGCATCCAGATCCGTGCTCGGCCCGGGCTGCAGGCTGTACTGGAACGGTTGGGAGCGGAACCATTGCTCCGCGGCTTTCAAGCGGTCCTGATCCTTCGGCAACGCCCGCCACGCGGCCGCCAAGCGCTGAAGTCGGGGCAAGGATCGTGCGGGAACGGTTCGTTCGACCGGGAGGGGCGGCCGTTGTTGCCAACTGAGGGATGGCGTGCGTTCAGCGTCTGCCATCAGGCGATAGGAGCGCCGCTGACGCGAAGCCACTGGAAGCAGCAACTCCCCCTCCGGTGAAATCCACTGACGCTCAGCGGTCGGACGCGCGGAGCCATCCCAAGGAACAGCTCTGGTCGCCGACGGTTCCACGCTCCACCACTGGGGAGTCCCCCCAGGCCCCACCCGCCTGGACAGGTTGCCCCCTGAACGGGAGGGTGGATCACGATGACGCCAACGCCGGCCATCGAACTGCTCGTGGACGAGCACACGCCAATAGCCATCCGTGGGGGGAGAGCGATCCGGGCCGAGCGTCAAGCGAGCCGCCGGAGCGTGACTGCGGGCCAGAACCGCAAGGCCGAGGGGGTCCAGATCGGGGGACAGACCGCTCACGGCCCCCTGCGAGGGGCCGAGATCCGTGGTCCAGAGCGGAGGAATCCTCGGTAGGAACAGAAACAGCACCAAGGCCAGCGGCAGAGCGGCCAACAGCAGCTGCGCACTGCGCAGCAACAGCAGACGCGGGGAGAAGGCGCCACCAAATTCATGGGCCAACAGCGCCCCAAGTGCCGTGAGCAACGCCAGCAGTTGCAGCAGGGACGCCAGCAGTCCCTGCAACTGCGCCGCGAGCAACCCCAGAGACAGCAACTGCAGCAAGGCCACCAGACGACGATCCAAGGGGGTTTTGGCCTCGCGCAGCTTCAACCCCGCACACACCACCAGGGCCCAAGTCGGCCAACTCAACGCTGCCGAGAGATTGAGGGCCAAACACTGCAGCAGCAGCAACGGCAACGGCCACCAGGCGAGAGCCAACCCAGACGAACGCATGGTCATGCGAGGGCCAACAGCTCTAAGCAGGCATCGCGATGCACGCGGCCATGCTGAACCGGCAGCGTTGTTCCTTGCAGCTGCAAGCCATAGGCCTCGCCGCGTTGGTGCAACCGCCAGATGCGATCCGCAAGATGCTGCAAGGCATGCTCCCTGGGGATGCCGGATGCCGGCGCCAGGATGCGCTCTGGATGTTCAGGCTCACGAAAACGCTTCACCTGCAGAGGACGACCCTTGGCGGCACTGGTCCAATCCACCAGCGACTGTCGGTCACCATCGCGATACGGACGCAGGTCCTGCCACTCATCGAGACCATCGCGATGCACGATGGGGCGAGCGTCCTGAACCGGTCCCGGTCGACGCGCGGGCCAGATCAGCTGAGCCTGGATGGGCTGCCATCGCGTCCAGCAGATGAACAGACCGAGCGGCGCCACCGTGTCGACGATCAACCGAGGCGGCAGCTGCCAACCGCGCTGAGAGGGTTGCCAGGACAGGCTGATCACAGACTCACCACCGGGGAGGGCATCGATCCGCACCGGCGCTGACCCCTGAAACCGAACCTGCAGCCGCTGGCGTGGGGACTGGCTGCGCAGCCGAAGGGAATACTGCACCGGCCCTTCGGCAAAACCCGGCTGAGACTCCATGCCATGGAGGCTGAGCCCATGGAGGGTCTCATGGGTCAGGAACATCGCCAGCAGCATCAGCCCAAGCATCAGAAAAGCCAGCAAGAGGCTGCTGTTGCTCCCGGTCTGGATCGCCACCAACAGCAACAGCCCCGTCGCGCTCAACCACAGCGCTCCGAACCGACTCGGGATGATGTACAGACTGCGAAGGCCGAGAATCAGATCAGCGGAGGGCATCCACCGACTCCAACAGCGCTGTGCTCAAGGGGCAGCCGGCCCCGCTGGGGCATCCAGCGTCCAGGCGATGTTCAGCCACAGCTGGGAACACGGTCTGGACGTCATCGACGGTGACGTAATCACGCCCGTGTAGCAGTGCCATGGCCTTGGCCACTGCCACCAGCCCCTTCGCCGCACGGGAGGACAAACCAGGCCCGGAGCGCCGGCTGGCCTGAATGAGATCGAGCACGTAATCGATCAAACCATCGGAGCAGTGCAGCCCGGCGGCCTGGACCTGCAACTGCTGCAGCTGCTGTGCCGTGACAACGGGCTGGACCTGATCAAGGGGCCGGGCAGCATCGACAAGCAGCTGGCGCTCGGCCTCACGATCGGGATAGCCGAGGCTGAGTCGCATGGCAAAGCGATCGAGCTGGGCCTCCGGCAAGGGACTGGTGCCCACCTGATCGAGGCTGTTCTGGGTCGCGATCACAAAAAACGGCTGCGGCAACGCATGGGTCGTGCCGTCGACACTGACCCTGGCCACAGCCATCGCCTCGAGGAGGGCACTCTGGGTGCGGGGACTGGCGCGATTGATTTCATCGGCCAGCAGCACCTGGGTGAACAGCGGGCCAGGCTGAAAGTGAAAGTCGACCATGCGCTGATCAAACACATTCAGTCCGGTGAGATCGGCGGGCAGGAGATCACTGGTGAAGCTGACGCGCTTGAACGACAGGCCGACACCCCGGGCGAGGGCTTCGGCCAGCGTGGACTTGCCCGTACCGGGCATGTCCTCGATCAGCAGGTGACCCTTGGCCAGCAGACAGCAGGTCGCCAGCTCGACCTGCCCACGCTTGCCCAGCAGCACCGACCCGATGGACTGCAGCAATAACTGCAGATCATCAAAGCCGGTGCAATCTGCCATCGGTTGTCCTTATCCCATCGCCGCAAAGTCGACGTTGAACATCAACAACTGACCACCGCCATCGGCCTGCATCGCTTCAACTTGTCCGGCGGCTTCACCACGCATTTGCACCACACCCATCAAGGCATGCTCGTTGAGTGGAAGGGCTTCTTGGATCTCAAACAGAGCCCGACCTGCCAACTCATTTTTGCTGTAAAACGTGCCATCAGGTTTTTTCGCGAGAAGACCAGTGAGATCCCAGCTACTGGAAAACTCAGCATCGCGATAGTTGTGGCCTTGATCGGAATCCTCATAGAACGTTCCACCCAGAGCCGTCGCCTCGGCCGCCATCCGAGGACTATTTTTGCCTCCAGCCATCGCCAGAAAGTAACCAGTAGCCTCATCGCGAAGGTTCATCTTTGAATCCAACGGCAAGACAAACTTGCGTTCGCCGTATGGATTTTTGGAATCCTCATCCACAATCAGGATGTCGCCATCGGAACCCTTAATCCAAGCGAGTCCATCGGGATCTTCCATCCTGGCTTCACCGTCTTCGCCCAGGTGCGTCGCAGCCGTCAATGTTCCATCAGGGTTGTTCTCACCTGAATGAGCCAGTCCCTGACCTCCAGTTTGGAGGGTTAAGGAGCCGTCTTCACCGGACAGAACCCGCTTCGCTTTCACATCGAGAAAATCAGGCAATAAATCACCATCGAGATCATTTTTGCGAAGCTGACGCTCAATCTTATGAAGATCGAAGCCAAGGATCGCATCATTTCCAGTCATATTTTGCACAAACCGCGTCCGATTAACATCAGGATCGGGCGCCGAATGCTCCATTTTGTAAGAGCCATTCAGGAAGAAATGACCATCGTCAGAAAAACCCTTCGTCGCAGGGTCATAGGCAGGCTGCGACTCCGGCTCCGTCCAACGCAGCATTTCCGTCTCGACCACGGACACAGGCTGATCAAAACCACCCCATTTAAAATCCGTTGGATAGAAACGGCCTTTAAAATCCGCAGGGCTATCGCTTGATTTCTGATAGGCATTGAAGTTTGCATTATCAGAGCCGTAGGCCACCTCAGATGTCCAGAATTCATCATCAAGCCCCAAACCATTGGCGACCTTGGAGGACACCGACAAACCATAAATCTGGCCATGCAAGAGACCATTCCGACCGAGGAAGCGCTCCACATCGGATGAAGTACTTGCATCAAGCACCTGCCCATCGGCTGCATATCCTTTGCGCCCGACGTACAAACGAATCGGCGCCGTTGGGTTGTAATAGTTATATCCAGACAATGCAATGACGACAAAGTCATCACTTTGCGGATTCAATGGCACCAACTTCTCATAGCCAGTTTGACCAAGCGCAGGGGCCGTATAAGCCGTCCCACTGTTGACATCCGTCACCAGAGACGCCAACCCCATGGTCCGCCCCGAGGTGTTCCAATTCTTTTTACCACCACCTTCCTGAGTGAATTTTTGCTTTGGCTCATCCTCCGGCTTCTGCCCAAACGCCTCTGCATCGGCAACGTTCCACTCCTCAGAGTTCAACCAGAGGTCATCAACAAAGCCTCGGCCCTCTCCCCACTTCTCTGCAGGCTCAAAC
>NZ_JBGKDS010000032.1:0-1838 GCF_042954325.1 Parasynechococcus sp.
CGCCTCAGGTGAGGCCTCCAGGGTGGTCTTGAGGTCACCGCTCCGGGGCCACCAGAATTCATCGGCATCGCTGTGGATCACCCAGCTGGCCCCCAGTTCGGCGGCCAGTCGCGCCATCCGCGTCACCCACACCGCCTGGTCGTGGGTGTGTTCCGGTTCCTGCAGCAGCCGCAGCCGGCCGCCCCGTTCAAAGCGCTTGAGGATCTCCAGGCTGCCGTCCACCGAGCCGTTGTCGGTGGCGATGATCAGGTCGACGCCGCGCTCGAGGTGGAAGCGCAGCATCGGCTCGAGGATGTCGGCTTCATCCCGGCAGAGCAGCGTCAAGGCCAGGGTCATCGCGGCGTCCGGGGGGATCGGGTTGGCCGCAGCACCGGTTCCGGGCGATGGCTGCTGCGGCCGTAATACCAACGCATTTGCGGCGTGAGGTTCGGCAGCGGCAGGGCATGGGAGGGCCCGATCGCCAGGCTCTGCTCGATCAGTTGTTTCAGCTCGGGATCCTCGAATTGTGCCGGGCTGCGCTCGAAGCCAAAGCAGCGGAAGTCGTCGCGGTGCAGCACATGGGCCAGGGCCCTCAGGTCGGGGTCCCGTTCGAGTTGATCGAGAGCCGCCGAGGGCCTGCGGCCGTCGCCAGCCCCCACCCGCTGCAGTTGGGCAGTCAGAGCCGCCGGCAGCTCCAGCCGGGCGCTCAGTGCGTTCAGGTCGTCCGCCAGCTGGCCGCAGCGCAGCAGCGTGTCCACCATCGGTTTGCTGCCGTAATGGCTGAACCAGCTGATCGGGAAGCCGTGCACATAGCGCAGGTCATGGGCATCCATCGCCCCCGGCAAGCGACGCAGGTAGTGCAGCATTTGCTCACGGCTGGGGGGCTCGTGGCGCATCTGCAGCTCGCTCTCCCGGCTGTGCTGGCGGTAGTACTCCCGGCAGGCGGAGGCCAGGCGCTGATAGGGATGGCGGATGCAGGCCACCACGTGATAGCGGCGGAGGAAGCGCCATTCCTTGCGATGGCGCAGGTCCATCAGCGGTTGGTGGGCCAGGTCCACCTGGCGCTGCAGCACCGCATCGAAGCCGAAGTCAAAGAAGCTCACCACATCCCGTCCCTCGGCGGCGTCCTGCCAGGCGGTGCGCAGGGCGGTGCCGGCGCATTTCGGCACGTGCAGGAACACCAACCCCAGGCTGTGGTCAATGATCATTCGGCGTCGCCGAGGAACTCGAGGATCTCGCGGTCCTTCAGGTTCTGCGCTTCACCGCGGCAGATGTCGCGCAGTTGTCGGCCGGCGGCGACTTCCTGAAGGCAGCGCTGCAGGTTGCCGACGGTGCTCTCCAGTTCGTCGATCCGGTCCATCAGGTTGCGGATCACGTTGGCCTCCGCATCCGGCAGGGCGGAGTGGGCCAGGGGATTGATCCGCACACCGCTCTGGTGAATGACGCGGCCGGGAATGCCCACCACCGTGCAATCGGCCTCCACATGGCGCACCACCACCGATCCGGCGCCGATCCGGGTGTTGGTGCCGATCGTGATGGCGCCGAGCACCTTGGCGCCGGCCCCCACCACCACGTTTTCGGCCAGCGTCGGGTGGCGTTTGCCGTGCTCCTTGCCGGTGCCGCCGAGGGTGACCCCTTGATACAGCAGGCAGCGGTTGCCGATCTCCGCGGTTTCGCCGATCACCACACCCATGCCGTGGTCGATGAACACGCTGGATCCGATGCGGGCTCCGGGGTGAATCTCAATGCCGGTCAGGCCGCGCCCCACCTGGCTCAGGCAACGGGCCAGCAGTTTGAGCGGCAGCCGGCTGCGCCAGAGCCGATGGCTGATGCGGTGCAGGCTGATGGCCTGGAAACCG
>NZ_JBGKDS010000033.1:0-67986 GCF_042954325.1 Parasynechococcus sp.
CTTGATCGATGAACTGGTCGTTCAGAACTACGCCTATTCCATTCAGGGCTTCGCCCGCGATCTCGATCAACCGGCCTTGCGCAAGGCCAGGGAGTGGGGCGTTCCCACACAGATTGGAATTTTGGCTGGGTTTGGCAAACGGACCACATCGATGAATGACTTGAACAGCAAGATCAAATTGGCTCGCACGCGCAATCACGGCGTGATCTTCTTCTATTGGGAAGGCATCTGCGGTCGACACAGACATTCATTCAATGACGACCAATGCTGGGCAGACTGGAGACGATTGACATCGAACTGACAATGCAATCTAAAATGGGAAAAACCAGCGATCAAACTCCGCAAAATCAGAACAAATCCTGTCCTGAATGGAGGCAGGCAAATCATCCAGAAACTGCATACAAGCCCCAACGCTGATCGACGAGCCCGAAGTATTATTAAATCGCTTACTGCGCAGGCTTAGATACTCTGACTCAAACTCAAGCCCAACAAATTCATAGATCGCAGAGACGGTATTCCGCGCATCAAAACAGATATCCTCTAAGCGGACAACAAAACAACCGTCGTCCTGCCATGCGTACTGATAGCCAAGATACGCAGAACGCATGTAGGCAATCTTCGGATCTCTCCAAGCTTCATACCAAGCATCAATCTGATCCAAAGAATACTTAGATCGCTTGAAATCGGATAAGGCAAGCGATCGAGGATCCTTAATGACAGCAACAATGGGGCGGCTGGAACGCTGCTGAACTCGACCTAGATCCGTAATATAACGCGGAGTCTTGTCGAAAATATAACGCGCTGATTTCTGCGCCAACAGAGACGAACTCTCGAACAACTTCGCATAAAACTCCTCAAAAGTTGATGACATACAAGCACGCTCGAAGTCAAGCTGATCGATCCCCCAACCCACAACCATATGGTTACAAAATGGCTCGTAGTTGAGAAAGTCTGAGGGCTGGGAACAAAGCAGAACGCCACACTCAAAACCGGAATCAACATCCGGGTGCTCACGAAAAAGATCGGAGACCATTGTGGTACCGCTGTGCTCCAGACCACAGATCAGAAAAGATAAAGAAGGAGCCATATTCCCACTCAAGTCAGCAATGTTCATCGTATCAGGATTGCAATGATTGTCTGCGCTTGACGAGATCATCAGGCAAGGCCATCAGTGCATTGCGTAAATCGAGCAACTCATTCGGTCGCACAACAGTCCCCACCGGTCGCGATGACACCTTGATGGGCTCTGCCAATGCTCCAGCATCACTGGCAATCACCCAGAGGCCAGCACTGAGGGCCTCTCGAGTGACCAAACCAAAACTTTCAGGCCAAATGGATGGAGCCACCAAAACATCTTGCTGAGCATAAAAATCTGGCATCAAATCCATGGAAACCGGTGCAATAAAGGACACCTTGTAGCCGTTCCACGTCGAGGTGTAACGATCACGGCTGGATCCCAATCGGTGATCGACAACAGTGAAGATCAAAGGGAGATCGGGGGGGAGTTCATGCACGGCACGGCGGAACAATTGATACCCCTTATGCAGACTCATCCCTCCGATATGACAAACACGATAAAACGGCTGGTAATCAGTTGCCTCCGAAATTGAACACCTCGATGCCAGTTGATCAGACATCGGCGCGAAACGATTTTCACGCACATCAACATCGGCGATGCCAGCCTTTGAGCAAAGGGATTGAAACGCCATCGACACAGCCCATCGACGATCAGCCGCAGAAAGAATTCCATACAACTCCTTCCTTCGCTCGAGAGCATCAGCACGCTCTTGATCCGATGGAGCATGGTCAAAATGTCCGAGGGGGTCGGACGGGTCGACCAATCGGCCCGATGGTGTCACCAAAAATTGTTCAGCACTCATCCACCAGGCATCGTGAAGCACAATGTCGTAAGGGATTCCCATCCGACGAGCCACGACGAGTGGTGAGGCTGTCAACAACTGACAGCAGTGACACTGGATGCGATCAAATTGTTCTTGGGCAAAGAACTCAGCACAAAAGTCTTCAACCAAGGGATCCTCATGCTTCGGCCACGGCTTAGGGGGCAAACACAACCGCACAACTCTGACACCTTTCCAATGGGAAATATCAAGACCAATCGCTTTCCTATAATCTGAATCTTGCTCAATTAATTGACCACGCAGTTGAGCGATCTCTTGGGCACTCGCACCCGATGATGTGAAAGATTGGTCGTGGGACGACAACGAAATCTGATCCGGTACACCAATCTGATCAGGAGATGCGACCACGGATGCAGGATCTGATTGCCAATGGTCGTAATCTGTACATAGCACCGTAATGTCGTAGTCAACGGAAGAGTCAGCGAGAAGATCGTCCACATAATCTTGGGCTACGCGGGTGGCACCGCCGACACTTTGAGGAGCAAAAAACACATTCACCACAAGAATTTTCTCTCGCTTGCGAGCTGACACAGGCAGCGCTGGATCAGAGCTCAACCAGGCGGACCAGAGGCTGTTTGCTGAGGATGGAGAAAAAATGCTCCGAGCATCCAGAAAAGCCTGGTGGCGCAGAGACGAATACAGCGATGAATCACCAAGAAGGCGTTCAATGGCCTCGAGCCACTGATCAGCAGTATCAGCAATCAGACCATTGCGTCCATCCGTCACCACATCGGTATAAGCATGGACAGGCGAGCAAATTGAAACGACCCCACAGAGACTGGCTTCCATCCATTTGATGGCACTTTTCGCATGGGTTGTTGGATGCACCTCTAAAGGCACAAGGGCAATCGATGCAGACTCCAAGACCCCCAAATACTCTGAATAATCGGAGAATGGAAGGATAGAAATACGACCGGAATACTTTGCAATTAAACTGGGACGATCAAAATGGCCAATAATAGTTAACGTGACCGTGGGATGCTTCCCAAGAATTGTCTCAAGAACGGGAATGATCAGCTCATGGAAGATTTGCTTGTGGGAAAGAGTTCCCGACGACACGACGATCCGATGCTGTGAGTCGATCGGCATCGATTCTTGATCGAATTGATCAGCCACATCATCCAAAGCAGCGAGCGGTAAATTGGGCAGTACATGCACGCATTGATCATCCAAACCTAAATCTCTCCGACAAACATCGGCGAGAACATTGGTGGAAACGATCACCTCATCAGCGTAGGCAAGAACGGCCTGACGCAACGGATAGTCAACGGACAGGTTTCTATATTGATAACGGGAAATACTTCCACCATATGATTCATAGGGCGCCGGGTAATCGGAGGTAAAAATTAGATCATCAATTTCAGAAAAAATCTTCTTCCCACAATGACGGGCAAAGGCCATCGCACGGAAAACTGGATAGGTTGCTGCCAACCTGCAGACAATAATTGCGTCGGCCCAAAGGACATGATGTGAGAACGACCATGACTTCAATTCATGGTGATCGAGACAACGCACTTCAGCACCAAGCGATGTCAGCTGAGAAAACTTTTGTTCAACTCGATACATCCAACATTGACGCAACTCAGGTTCACCAACAATCAGCCAACGTTTAATCGGAGCATCGACTGAACGGGATGATTCTCCGGACTGAAGCCAGAGGGTCTCAGCAATCGCCTGCTTCACACCAATCATCTGCTGATGAAAATGGCGAACCCGGTCACAGCTCAAACCTGCCTGCAACATCAAGGAAACAAGGTGCTGTGTCGATGCGTTGACGAGAAATCCAAGATTGTCCACCCAATGTCGAGGCCTGGACTGGCGTGGATGATCCTTCAAGAACTGTGGAAGAACAGATTGAATCTGCTCAATAACGACTTGCAGCAATGCCGGCGACTTATCAACAAATCCAACCACCGATGCCAAATATTGCAGGTCTTGAATGGCATCTGAGCTACCCCTGGACTTGGAGTATGTCGCCATCAGATATGTAAAACAATCGCCTGCCTTAAAAGCCAAGGCTCCATGACGCTCGTCCAAACTGAACGAGTGATCAACTTCCAGAATGGATCGAAGGTAAGTCGCCAATTGGAGATCGGCATAGACGGTATCAACCACCCGAGCCAAGGCCTCAAGCAAGCCCCGAGTCGTTCCGAGCGGTTTCGGCTGACGCTGCAGGAAGAACGTACCAATCAGCACATCGAATAAAGGCCGCAAATGCGTTTGCCATAACCGATTTTCCCAGCCCTGAAGACCAAGAAAACAACGCTCATTCAGTTGCTCAAGCAGATTTTGTGGCTGATCATCAACTCCATCAGAAACAAAAACATCTTGATCAATGGCGTGAAGATGATCTCCATCGAGATCCGATAACAATCGACGCATTGCAAGAAATACCAGCTCAATCCTTCGAGCAGCCTCTGACTGGACGCCATAGTCAAGGAAGGCATTATCCGAGACTGCTTTCAGCACGTAGCGAAGGGGAACGTTGTTCCAATCTCCAGAGAAACAACTCAAAATCGAATGTTCTAAAAGCCTTTTCCGAACGGCAAGTAGAAACAAGGATTGTTGTGAAGTGGACAGATAATCCTGAATCTTTGAAGTTTGTCCCTTCTCAATCTGGCTGGAGACCAACCCAGGAAGCAATGTCGACTTGATCGCATCCGTCATCGACCATGCAACGCCACCAATCAAGGCACCACTTTTACTTTCAACCACCTTGAGAGTGACCGGCAAATCGAGCAGATCCGTCATCGAGCGCCCCTCAATGATCGATAGGTCCACAGAAAAACCACAATCCAGAGCTGTTAATCCTGCATCGATCAAATCAGGCCTTGGCTGTGATGCTGGACCCTCACCAACCAAAAGATCGTCGCGCTCTGTCCAGTACACACAAACGGTGGACATCTCAGTGCCATAGCTCGAAGCATCCACCCATCCCCGCAGGGAAAGGTCATCTTGAAACCCATCAATATGTCCACGAATGGAGGATTGAACCGAATCAGCCAATGGGCGCGGCGGGTGAGCACCGCTGGGGATGATTGCAGCATCGGCCTTGACCTCATCCTGCGGAGCCAAGGCCAACGGCATCATCGGCGGCTCAGGACGCTGTTGGGTTGGGCTCCAACGCTGAATCATTTGCTGCCTCAACAACGCACTGATCGATAACGTCACACCGGGGTCCGTCGGCCCTGTAATCAATCGACGAAACAGTTGGAGATCACTCAACGCCTTGAGGTCAGGATGCTTGGAGCGATACGCCTCAAGCGGAAAGAGCGTCGCCAGAAGCCGCAAACTTGGCCCAAGAAATGTGGTGCTTTCACCGGGGTGAGCCCACGGAGGCTGAACATCCTGGCTGGATCTGGATGGCTTAATCCACAACAGACAATCTCGGAAGGGCTGTTGAAATCCCTGCGTCCTGAGAAAAACCGATAACGACTGCTGCCAGAGCAGACCCAGGGGGTGAAGCGAAAGATCAATCCGGGTGCACTGCCCCAGCAAAGACTGAGAGCGCTTCAAGGTCAGCAATGGATCTCCCTGGGCGAGCGTCAAAGCCAAAGATCTCTGATCAAGACGCTCAAATCCGGATTGAGCGATGAACTGATCCAGTCGATCAGCCTTGACAACAAACTGCTTGTCCAGCGTGATCGAGCACGCCGGATTGCACCAGGAAATCAACCCTTCTGCAAATATTCCATTCAAAAAAGGCTGCTGAAATTGATACCAAATCTTTTTTGCACCCGCCTTGGCGATCACACCATGACGGAGTACAAAAGAGTTGGGGTCTCGCTCACTCGAACAACATCGCCGTTTAATCAATGCATCTGCCCAGTCATCCCGATCACCCGTAATCACCAACAGCGGTTGGTCCGGCACAGGGGATGGACACAATGCCGCTGGACCGACATAAACCTGAAGAGGAGACAATCTCATCGGTTATCAGCCCAGGGCTTTTAATGGTAAAGATATAGCACAGCCAAGTCCTGCGACTGCAATCAATGCAGCATAAAAATACTAAAAAATAGCCCTAACTATGACAACAGAAGTGTCACAACCTCCTGGGTATTTGCAGACAACTCTCCACCACGATCCGCTAGAGATCGAATGGCTTGGTGCATCAACGCAGAGCGATCATCTGCATAGGTCTTCCAACGACTGAACACCTTGGCCATTCGAGATGCTGTGATCGGGTTTCTTGAATCCACATCAAGAATCTGCTCGGCCATGAATTGATAGCCACTGCCATCGTCGGCGTGGAAAGCCAGTGTGTTGGCCGTGAATCCACCCAACACAGCTCTCAGAGAATTGGGCGCCAAGGGATCGAAACGTGGATGCTGCAACAAGCCGCGCACGTGGTCGAGGGCATCGGACCTCGGCATTGAGGCCTCCATCGAAAACCAAGCATCGAGAATCACCGGTTTGTGTTGCCAACGCTGTTCAAACAGGCGCGACGCTTCGTCACGCTCTGTGCAATCCACCGGCTGCAAGGCACGCAAAGCTGCACGGGCCAGCGTCATCGAAGGACCGGAAACAGCAGAGAGAGCCTCCCGGCGGATCTCTTGATCGTCCGCAGCGAGCCAAGTCCAGGCGACAGCAGTGAGTTGTCGATGGCCCTGACCGGCTGGCCAGGCTTGAGTCCATCCCACCCGAGCCGCGGACAACAGTTGATGCAAGGGATCCCTTAGCTCCTCAGCCAAACGTTCACGGAAGGCCATGACAGCCCGGTAAAGCGCAGGGGGATCAGCAGGAGACTGCAACGACTCCAGTTCCGCCAGACCAGGCAAACCCAGAAGGGTGGCCAGTTCCGATTCGTGGCCCGCCGTCAACGCACCGAGGCGTTGGCGCAAAGCATCAATCAGCGCGGCCTCCTTCGGCTGATCCGGTTGATCCGACGCACGCGCCAAAAGAACATCGCGATAGAGAGACTGGGCCGCATCCCACCGCGAGAAGGGATCGTCGTCTGCAGCCAAGAGCAGCAGTGTGTCCGCCAACGGCCGGGATTGGCGCAGAACCACAGGAGCCGAAAAGCTGCGCAACACCGAAAGGGCGGGGGCCTGCGCCGCGGGGGCTGCTTGAAGAGTCACCGTCGCGGACTCACGATCAAACACCACCAAACGCTCTTCGTTCAGCCGTCCATCCGAACCGATCAAGGCCATCGACACAGGCAAAACCATGGGTGTCTTGACGGGCTGGCCCGGGGTGGCAGCGGTGGACTGCTGAAGCGAAACGACCATCTCTCCTCGCTCAGCATCCCAACGCTGATCAATCGACAGCAGGGGCGTTCCAGCCTGGTGATACCAACCGCGGAACTGATCCAGATCGAAGCCGAGGGGCTCTCCGTCCTGCGTCGCACCGGCAGCGATCGATTCAACAAAATCTTCTGTGGTGGCAGCCGTGCCATCGAAACGGCGCACATACTCAGCAATTCCTCGCATGAACCGCTCCTCCCCCAGCAAGGTGTGGAGCATGCGAATCACCTCAGCGCCTTTCTCATAAATGGTTGTGGTGTAGAAATTATCAATGGCTTGGTATTCACTCGGCTTCACAGGATGAGCCGTTGGGCCGGCATCTTCACGGAATTGCGTGTTCCTCAACATCGCCACATCTTCAATGCGTTTAACAGCTGCAGAGTGAAGATCAGCGGTAAAACTCTGATCGCGAAAGACAGTGAGACCCTCCTTCAACGACAGCTGGAACCAATCACGGCAGGTGATGCGGTTGCCTGTCCAATTGTGAAAATACTCATGGGCAATCACACTCTCAACGCGCTCAAGCTCACCATCCGTCGCCGTCTCTGCATCCGCAAGAACTAATTTCGAATTAAAAATATTCAGGCTTTTATTCTCCATCGCGCCCATATTAAAATGGCGAACGGCGACAATATTGTATTCATCAAGATCATATTCAAGTTGATAGACACGTTCATCCCACTCCATCGAGCGCTTCAAGGAGGCCATGGCATGGGCGGTGTAAGACTCATCTCCCGGCTCAACATGAAGCCTTAGAGCAACCGAACGGCCAGATGCTGTGCGGTACTCATCACGAATCTCGCTAAGTTGACCTGCCACCAAGGCAAATAGATAGGACGGCTTCCGCGATGGATCAATCCATCGCATCGCATGACGACCTTCGGCCTCCACTGGGATGCTGATCCCATTGCCGTTGCTCAACAGAACAGGGAAGCGGGCTTGATCCGCTTCCAGTCGAACGGTCCATCGACTGAGAACATCGGGGCGATCGGGATGGAAAGCAATTCGACGGAAGCCTTCCGCCTCACATTGCGTGGTCAACATCCCTTCGCTGGCATACAAACCCTCCAGCGAACGATTGCTGTCCGGATGCAGCCGACAACGTGTTGTCAGAACGAATGGCTGATCAGGAGGCTGGGCAATCGTGAGCGTTGATTGATCCAGAACCCACTGGTCCTTGTTCAGAGGAGTTTGATCAATGCTGATGCTCTCAAGCTGCAGATCCACTCCTTGCAGAACCAAAGCCTGGCCAGGCTGACGGGGTTCCAGCTGCAATTGGCTGGTCACCGACACATGGTCCGACTGGATTTGGACGTCCAGCTCGACCGTCGGAAGCTCAAACGGCCATGGGCTGTAATCGACGAGTCTGACGGTTCCGGCTGCACCCATCGATCAGGACCAGGCATTCATCAGACCTGATCCTGACCGATTTGGCTCTGAATCGACTGATCAGGGCTTGGGGGCGCCTTTCTTGGCGGCAGCGGCTCCCTTCAGCACCTGGTCTTGGATTTCCTTGGGGATGTTGTCCTTACAGATGCTCATCGCGGCCAGCATCGTGTTGTTCACAACTCCGACGTTGAGCTGCTGGGGCGTCAGAGGCTTCGTCAAGCCAGGTTGATCAATCTTGTAAGCGTGCTTGCGGGCCACAACCCCGTAAAAGCCAACAGCACCCACCTGAACAGCTTTGTCAAAAGCCAGGCCTTGCTGGAGGGCCTCACACATCGATGAACCACCCATCACCATGTAGGTGTTCATCTCGTCGAGGGTGGCAGGCTTGCCAACAGGGGCTTTCTGAGCAAAGCCGGCCGGTGCGGCAGCGGCAATGACAACGAGAGACGCAAGAATCGACTTGATCATTCTCCGGGCGCAATCCCCGCGAAAAGGTGCGTCAATAGTGACACGATTCGCTTGACCCATGCGTCTCATATCAGACCAGACGGCAAGGCGTCACGATTCCTGGATGGGGGGATAAGGGTCTTCCAGGCGAATTTCGTGGTGATGTTCAACGATGGAGAGCTCTCCGTTTTCCCAGCTGTAGATCGCTCGGTAGCGGTAGCGATCCTGATCCACCAAACGGATGTGTTCGATGATGTCCCACTGCTGGTAATGGGATTCGAGAATCGTTTCGTGTTCGTCGACCTGCCGAAGCCGGGTCCGCACGGGGTCGGCATTGAGATAACCGCGACTGCGTTGGAGCTGATGGCCCCAAAGCGTGGCTTCCATGACGCCGTTCTGCTCAAACCAGGGTTTGTGGGCAAAGAAAGCCTGATTGGACGTGAGACTTGATTCCGGCCACCAGGTGAACCGATACCGCGTTTCCCCCGCCTGAGGTTCAGCGAAGATCTCCATCTTGAGGTTCATATCCAGGTGATACACCTGGTCGTCACTGAAGAGGTACTGACGCCGCGATCGCCAGAGTCCAAGGTTCCTGGAAAACCAACGGCGCAAACTGCTGTCCACCTGAATGGACTGAGCTGACCCTGTTCCGCTGGGAGCCGACAACGGCACGCGGTTTTGCGCAGTGAAAAGCGACATGGACCGCGCTGAAAGCGCTACGGACTGTTTGAGAACGTCTTAGCGCCATTCACCTGCTGGTCAAAAACCCATAAGGTGAGCATCGGATTTGCCATGGACCGTCAGCGTGAACGACGACGTTCCTCCGGCTTCCCAACACCTTCAACTTTTATTGGTTGCAGCCAGGCAACACCTTTCTGGCCCCGATCTTCGCTCGCTTGTTCAGTACCTCGAACGCGACGACATCGGCTTTGAGGTAACGCTTCAGCTCGCCGACCCTTCTCAACAACCGGAATTACTCGAACTGCACCGGCTCGTGGTGACCCCGGCGCTGATCAAGCTGTCGCCGTCGCCCAAGCAGGTCTTCGCCGGAAGCAACATTCTTCAGCAGCTGAAAGGTTGGTTGCCGCGCTGGCAACAAGACGGTGTCGTCAGTGGATTGGGGTTGAGTCTGCGACCCACGGAACTGGATGGAAGTCGGACCCAGAAGGAACTGCAACTCGAAGATCAGTTGCTGGTGCTGCGCCAGGAAAACGAAACCCTGATTGATCGCATCCACGCCCAGGAGCGTTTGCTGCGGATGGTCGCCCATGAATTGCGCACTCCTCTTACGGCGGCGGCGTTAGCGCTGCAAAGCCAGCGCCTGGGACAGATCGATATGGATCGTTTTCAGGATGTCGTCACCCGTCGATTGCAGGAGATGGAAGCGCTGTCCAAAGATCTCCTGGAAGTGGGCACCACCCGCTGGGAAGCCTTGTTCAATCCGCAAAGGCTCGACCTCGCCAGCGTGTCAGCGGAGGTGATTCTCGAACTGGAGAAACTCTGGCTCGGGCGCAATGTCGAAATCCGTACGGACATCCCCATCGACCTCCCCAAGGTCTTTGCCGATCAACGCCGGATGCGGCAGGTGCTGCTGAATCTTCTCGAAAACGCCCTCAAATACACAGGGAATGGTGGGCACATCACACTGACGATGCTGCACCGCACCAGCCAGCGCGTGGAAGTGAGCGTGTGCGACAGCGGCCCCGGCATCCCGAAGGAAGAGCAGCAGAGGATCTTCATGGATCGGGTCCGACTGCCCCAGACTTCGAACCAGACCACAGGCTTTGGCGTCGGGCTTTCCGTGTGCCGCCGCATCGTTGAAGTCCACGGCGGCCGCATCTGGGTGGTCTCAGAGCCCGGTGAGGGAGCCTGTTTCACCTTCACCGTTCCCGTCTGGCAAGGCCAAGGGCAGGAATGGGGGCAGGCTGTCTTGACGGAGGGCAGGGCTGAAGCGTAATTTTGTTGGGTGCTCGGGGCGGAAAACGCCCGCTGAACACGGCCTCGCCCCCATCGTCTAGAGGCCTAGGACACCTCCCTTTCACGGAGGCGACAGGGGTTCGAATCCCCTTGGGGGTATGTAATCGATCGTTCATTCACTCGAATGAGTGATGAAGGGCTACGAAAAGGTTTCAGGTCTGCATGACCTGGTTAGAAGAACGTTCTGAGACAGTTTTTCAGGATGCCTTAGACGCCTGACAACGACGGATGGCTTCCTGTTCAACGGAGCGCAGGTTGCTGGTCAGGTCATCACGAAGACGTTCTTCGATCAAGGCGATCGGCATGCCAATGCATCCCTGAACGGTCAGTTCGTAGACCAACGAACACCCCTCGGGCAGTGGTGTGATGCTCCAGGTGCCTTCAAACCGCCGAAAATCGCCTTTCAACATGTGAAAGCGCAGTTCGCCCTCGGTTCGGCACTCGGTGAGCTCCAGCAACACCTGAGCGGAAAAGCGAAGGCCAAGCAGCTGCTGACTGCCCACCTGACGAAGCTGGACCGTGTTGTCGACGCGCTGAACCAGTTCGCTGGAACTGAGATTCGGAATAAAGGAGCTGAGCTTCTCGTAATCGGTCAAGACGTCCCAGAACACCTCCTCCGCAATCGAAGAACGCAGCTGAACAGCAAGCCGTCGCACCCCCATGGGCATCCGCTCCATGGTCTGCTCGATGGCTGTGGATGCCGACGACCCGCTCGTCACTTCGTCAGGACGCAGACGCAGGAGTGACTTGGGACTGAGCAAGACGGAAGAAGGGTGTGGAGGACCTCGGCCGGAGTCGAAGCTCCCGGATCTTAAGAAAGACGATCAGGAGCTTAATAATTCCCTCAACCCCTGCAGCCAACTGCGCACAAAGCTCAATCAAACGCAGAACCACGCTTATAGTCGCGCCACTAGAAAGCTGGTTTTCAATGCGGGTGTCCATTGCAGCGACAGGCCAATCCGATCCGACGCTGTTCACAGTGATTGCTAGTGGTCGTCAAGCTGGATCCCGAGCTTCTGTGGTTCAGACCTACCGGGTCGGTCTGAACCAGTTATCAGCACTGTTTAAACGACTCGGCGCCACCGGAGCCAACATCCTGGCTGTGACCCCAGCCAATGAGGGCGCACCGGAAGCACCCAAGGCCGTGCCGGCCCCCAGCAGCGCTCCTGCTGCTGCGGCTCCGAGCCCAGCCGCCAAAAAGAAGCCGCACGGCAACGTTCCGGTGAACACCTACAAGCCGAAAAATCCGTTTGTGGGAACCGTCACCGAAAACTATTCCCTGCTCAAGGACGGTGCCATCGGCAAGGTCCAGCACATCACCTTTGATCTCTCCGCAGGGGATCCTCAGCTCGAGTACGTCGAAGGCCAGAGCATCGGCATCATTCCCGATGGTGTTGACGCCAAGGGCAAGCCCCACAAGCTCCGCCTGTACTCGATCGCCAGTACCCGACATGGCGATAACTACCAAGACGACACGGTTTCGCTGTGCGTCCGCCAACTCGAGTACAAAAACGAGGCCGGTGAACAGATCTATGGGGTCTGCTCAACGTTCCTCTGCGATCTGGAACCGGGCAGCAAGGTCAAGATCACCGGTCCCGTCGGTAAGGAGATGCTTCTCCCCGAGGACGAAGACGCCAACATCATCATGCTGGCCACCGGCACCGGCATTGCACCGATGCGCACCTACATCCGTCGGATGTTCGAGCCGCGTGAACGTGATGCCAACGGATGGACCTTCCGAGGCAAAGCCTGGCTCTTCATGGGTGCCCCCAAAACCGCCAACCTTCTCTACGACGAGGACTTCCTCCACTACGAGACATCATTCCCCGACAACTTCCGCTACACCAAGGCAATCAGCCGCGAGCAGCAGAACACCAAGGGCGGTCGGATGTACATCCAGGATCGCGTGCTCGAGCACGCTGAAGAGATCTTCGCGATGATTGAAGATCCGAAGACGCACGTTTACATGTGCGGTCTGCGAGGGATGGAACCCGGCATCGATGAAGCCATGACAGCCGCAGCCGCGGCCAAAGGGCTGGATTGGTCGAAACTGCGTCCTCAACTCAAGAAAGCTGACCGCTGGCACGTTGAAACCTATTGAGCCGATCCAGACGGATTCGATCCCTCCAACGGACTTTCAGGACTCACCCTTGCGGTGGGTCCTTTTTTTTGGGTTGACAACAAACCACATCGGAATCCGAGCTTCCTGCTGTCCGTGTAATGTCGCGACCCATTTCCGGGTCTAAACCAGCTTCAGAAGCCTGGGCAGCATGAGCGCCACGATCACCAATCCGCTCCGGATTGGACTTCGACAGGAGCGTGTCATTGCGCCCCAATGCCTGGTGATCTTTGGTGCAAGTGGTGACCTGACCCATCGAAAACTTGTTCCAGCGCTGTTCGAACTGTTCAAGCAGCGTCGACTGCCCAGCGAATTCGCCATCCTCGGTTGTGCCCGACGCCCTTGGAGTGACGCCGAGTTCAGGGGAAAAATGGCCGAATCCCTCAGTCAGTCGATCAACGACAACCCCGATGCTTGGGACCAGTTCGTCGCCAAGTTGTTCTACGAACCGGTGGACCTGGAGAAGCCAACTGATGTGGTGAAACTGGGGGGTCGACTCGAAGAAATCGACCAGCAGTGTGCGACCCGAGGCAATCGCACCTTTTATCTTTCGGTGTCTCCGAAGTTCTACGGCAGTGGTTGCAGGGCGCTGTCGGATGCCGGTCTGCTCAAAGATCCAAAACGCAGCAGGGTTGTCATTGAAAAACCCTTCGGGAGGGACTACAGCAGTGCGCAATCACTGAACAAGATTGTTCAGAGCTGCGGACAGGAGAGTCAGATCTTCCGAATCGACCATTACCTGGGCAAGGAAACGGTTCAGAACATCCTGGTACTGCGCTTTGCCAATGCCATCTTCGAACCGATCTGGAATCGCAATTACATTTCCAGCGTTCAGATCACAGCCGCTGAAACCGTCGGAGTCGAAGAACGCGCCGGCTACTACGAATCGTCAGGCGCCCTGCGCGACATGGTGCAAAACCATCTCACCCAGATGCTGGCGATCACGGCGATGGAACCACCGGGCCGCTTCGATCCGGAAGCGATCCGCAATGAAAAAGCCAAGGTTCTCCAGGCCGCTCGCCTCGCTGACGAACTGGAACCCTGGAACTGCTGTGTGCGCGGTCAATACGGTCCCGGTGGAAGCAGCGACATGCCCCTGAACGGATATCGCAATGAACCCGGGGTGGATCCAACCAGCACCACGGAAACCTATGTGGCGATGAAACTATTCATCGACAATTGGCGCTGGCAAGGCGTGCCGTTTTATGTGCGCACGGGTAAACGACTCGCCAAACGCATGAGCGAAGTGGTGCTGACCTTTCGCGAAGCACCGGTTCACCTCTTTGATGCCGCCACCGGTGGCCCGACCGCCAACCAACTGATTCTTCGGATCCAGCCGGACGAAGGCGCGGAATTCAAATTCGAGGTGAAGTCGCCGGGGTCAGGCATGCGCAGCCGGCCTGTCGAGATGGAATTCTCCTATGACGAATCCTTCGGAGAACCCTCAGATGAGGGCTATGTGCGACTTCTGGCGGACGCCATGCTCAGCGATCCCACCCTGTTCACCCGCAGCGATGAAGTGGAAGCCGCATGGAGGCTCTACACACCACTGCTTGAGCTGATCGAAGACAGCCCCTGGCAACTCCCAATTCACCCCTACGAATCCCGCACCTGGGGTCCAGCGGCAGCAGATGCGCTACTCGCCCGGGATGGCCTGCTCTGGCGTCGCCCCTGACATCGGATCCACCACGCACCGACCGCATTCTTTTTCGGCACCGACCATGTCTCCCCAGCTGACGCTTCAAACCCCCCTTGCCCTCGCCCCCTCAGAGGTTCCCAGCTACCTCGAGCAGCTCTGGTCTCCAGAGCAGCAGGGTGGTGCCGGCACAGGGGCCAACACGTTTTGTCTGCTGATCTGGCAACCGGCCTGGGCCGAACAGCAATTAATCCGCACCGGACGCCTGCCGGGTCCGATCACAGGCCAACAATCCAATGAGATCCTGGCTGCCGCCCGACAAGCCATTGCGGATCGGAACCTACCCCGCACAACGGCACCACTCGACGGCTCTGTGATCAGTTCGCTGGCTGAGATTGCCGTTGATGAGACCCCCGACAGTGACGACCTAAGGGGGCAGTTCATCGACCCCGCCCTCAGCGCATTGCAACCGCGGCGCCTCATCACATTGGCTCCAACCATCGATCCTGATCGACACCTGGAAACGATGGTCGCGGCCTACTGCCCGTTGCCGGAGGAAGGAGGAGGCACCGCTGCCTGTGGTGATGTGGTGGTCCTGCGCGGTGGTCACAGCGCCCTCCGAGATGGACTCGCCATCGTGGACCCCCTGATGCCAACGGCACTGCCAGCCTGGGTGTGGTGGAACGGGTTTCTCGATGAAGCACCGGAGCTGATGGATCAGCTCGCCAGCCAACCCAGGCGACTGATCATCGACACCGCGGTGGGGCAACCGCAGCAGTGTCTCAACGTTTTGGCGGACAGGATCCAATCCGGTCAGGCCATCAATGACCTGAACTGGCTTCGTCTGCGCAGCTGGCGGGAGACCCTGGCCATGGTGTTCGATCCACCGCAACGGCGTGAAGCCCTCGCCCACATCGTGCAAATCGATGTTGATGTCGAAGGAGCCCATCCTGCCCAAGGCCTGTTGATGACGGCTTGGATCGCTGACCGCCTTGGCTGGACGCTGCAATCCAGTGAGGAACAGAACGGTGAAATCAATGCACGCTTCCTGCGCCCCGATGGGGAACAGGTGCTGATGAACCTGATGCCCGTTCCGATGGAGGCCCCCAGTGCCCATGCTGGACAACTGGTCGGTCTGCGCCTGATCAGCAAGCCCGACGCCGGACGGGGGGTGTGTGTCATCCTCTGTGCCGAATCGGGGGGATGCATGCGCCTGGAGGGCGGCGGCATGGCCGATCTCGAGCTCCACGAAGACGTGGTCTCGATTCAACATGCCAGTCCGGAGATGGACATCGCCCGGCTGTTGGCGGGGGGGCACGACACCACCAACCCGCTGCTGGCCAATGCGGCCGCTCTGGCTGCCAGGCTGCTGAGCTGATTCACGTTCTGCCATGGCCGTTGTGATCACCGCGCCGGCCAGCGGCAGTGGCAAAACACTGGTGAGCCTGGCGCTGCTGGCCTGGGCGCGACAGCAGGGCCACAGCATCCAGGGCTTCAAGGTCGGACCCGACTATCTGGACCCACAACTGATCACTGCGGTCTCGGGGCAACCCTGTCGGAACCTCGACATCTGCCTGTGCGGAGAATCCTGGGTTGAGCGTGCTTTTCACGGCTACGGCGGTGGCAACGATTTCGCCCTCGTTGAGGGTGTCATGGGCCTGTTCGACGGCGTGGGCAACAGCGAAGAGGGCAGCACCGCCGCTGTGGCGCGACAGCTCGGGCTTCCGGTTGTGCTGGTGGTGGATGCCGGAGGACAAGCCGCCTCGCTGGCCGCCCTTGTGCGCGGGTTCCGTGATCACGATCCCGATCTGACCCTCGCCGGCGTCATTCTCAACCGGGTGAGCACGGACCGGCACCGCCAGTTGCTCGAAGACGTGCTCGAGCGCATTCAGGTGCCGGTGCTCGGCTGCCTGCCCCGCTGCGATGCACTGGCCTTACCGAGCCGACATCTCGGCCTGGCCCCCGCCCATGAACTCGGACAAGCCGACCTACGCATCCGCCGCTGGGCGGATCTCGCGGCCGAACATCTCAACCTGAAGGCGCTGCTCCCCCTATTACGGGCCCCCGAAATGGGCGAGGACCCGCTCAAGCACATCGAGCCAGACCACCACAAGCGCCCCGATCGACCGGTCGCCGTGGCGGGGGATGCCGCCTTCCACTTCCGCTACCCGGAAACCGGAGAGTTGCTCGAGCGCCTGGGCATGCCTTTGCTGCCCTGGAGTCCACTGGCCAACGAGGCCATTCCCAACGAAGCCTGTGGGCTGATTCTCCCTGGGGGATTCCCCGAACAACACGCCGAAGAACTCTCGACCTGCCGAACCAGTCTGAAATCCCTGCGCGACTTCTCCACGCAACGGCCGACGTACGCCGAATGCGGCGGCATGCTTTTGCTGGGGCGCCAGCTCAGTGATCTGAACGGCCGCCCACACGCCATGGCCGGCCTTCTCGATTTCTCGGCCCGGAGAGGAAGGCTTCAAGTGGGGTATCGCACCCTCCGGCCCCTGCGGGATGGGTTGCTCACCCGGCGCGGCGATCAACTGCAAGGCCATGAATTCCATCGCTGGGAGCTCGACACCGCCCCCCAGAATCCCGACACCTCCCTGTGGGAGATTGAAGGTTGGCGATCGCAAGGACGGGCGGAGGGATGGACGCATCCAAAGCTTCACGCCAGCTGGGTTCACCTGCACTGGGCCAGCTGTTCGACGATTTGCTCCCGATGGGACGACGCGCTCGGAACCGGGAATCCAGCTACAACAAACGCTTTGTAACCCGTCAGCAACCCCAGCGGCCAGCGCCCTTTATGGAGCGCTGGCGCATGATCGTGGAAGGACGTGTCCAAGGCGTTGGCTTCCGAACCAGCTGTCATCGCCGGGCGCTGGAACTTGGCCTGCGCGGCTGGGTCCGCAACCGTCCCGACGGCAGTGTGGAAGTCCAAGCGGAGGGTCGCCCCCTCGACATCGCTGAATTGCGCGCCTGGTGTGAGAAGGGATCAGCCCAGAGCCAGGTCACTCGGGTGAAACCCTCCCAGCTGCCGATCACCGGTGATGACTGGTTTGAGGTCCGCAGCTAACGCGGCTGTGAAAAGAATCCGCAGAGGCCCAAGGTGCAGGTCTCATGCTGGCTACTGGTGAGACAAGCCGCTCTCCCCTGAGACCGTGCTCCAGCTCCACCGTTCCAGTCTCTCTCTGATCGTCTGCCTCAGCGCGACTCCCCTCCTGGCAGTCAGCGTCTTGGGGGCTCGACGCCCCTCCATCGAAGGGCACTACCCATCCGCGCGGGCAGCGATTGCCGCGTGTCAGCAGTGGCAGAAACAGGAAGGACTCTTCAGCACAGGCACCGCCGAGCAATCAACGCAAACCAGGATTCGCACCTGCGTGGTGGATCTCGATCGCCCCTTGGTGCTGGGGCATCGCTACAGCGTGGTTGTCGGTGCCCACTACAACAGGCCGCTCGAGAATCTGCATCGCAAGCTCAGCCAGCGATTCCCATTCCAACTCCAAACAGACGACACTGATCTGTAACGACCCAGGCCAGCGGTGACGCATCCCTACAGCCCCCGCAATCGCACCTTCTGGAGAGCGCTTGTGGGCGTGATCAGCCTGGGGGTGTCGATCGGCCTTGGTGCCCTGATTCTGACGATGTGATCCCAGCGTCAGCCGCCCACACCAAACTCCGTTCGCCAGGTCGATGTCAGCGATGGAGACGCATTGCCACCGATCATCCAGACCCCCGTGCGGGCCCTGGATACGGCCACATAACACAGCTGCTGACGAATCTGAGGATCAGCCCTGAACACATCAGGTGCCACGAAAACCTCTCCAAAACTGCTGCCCTGACTGCGATGCACGGTGAGAACAGCCGCCGGACCGAGGGCGGCGAAGGCATCGCGAATTAAAAAGAAACGGCGCCAGATCGCGCGGCCATTGCTCTTCCCCGCCTCACGGGCCTGCACACGCAAGCGCTGCATCACCGCATCCAGTTGTTGGCGTGCCGCACTGCCAACGGGTGGCTGAAGCCGCAAGGTGAGATTGAGATCCCCCGAACTCACCTCAGCAGAGAGGGTCTCGATGACAGGAACCGGGCCATCCGCAGCACTCAGGCCAAAATCAACGAGATCACATGCTTCCGGCGTGACATCGCGGACCACGACCTCACGGTTCGAGCCGAGCACCATGTCGGGCTCCTCTCCAGCCTCCTCCCCATCCCGGGAGGCCGGCGCCATCACCGCCGAACGGGTGATCAAGACTTCCCCCGGGAGGACTGACATCTGATCGGCCATCTCCCCATGGATGGCCCGTCGGGCATGGGGCACCAGTCGCTCCAGGGTGCGGTTGGTGTAGCAGAGGATTCTCGCGGCATCCGGGTTGTCCTGAAGCGATGCATCGCGAAGCGCAACCCGCGCCTGATTCAGCCATTCCTTTTGCGGCAGCGCGTGCACCTGTCCGCGAGCATCGCGGATCGCTGGCAGCAAAGGCGGTTGCTGACAGGGCAGCCGACCATCCCGCAACCGACTAGCCAACTGCAGCACCGGCCCCTGATGGCGCACCACCTGACGGAGTGATGCCTTGCAGGAGCGCTCCATGGCGAAGACAGGGCTGGTCTGTTCACCCACCGGAGGCAGCTGCGCTGGATCTCCGACAAACACCAAACGGGTCTTGAAAGGGTGGGCACACTGCAAGGCAATGCCGAGCAGGGTGCTGTCGACCATTGAGGCTTCATCGATCAGCACCAAGCCCAGATGCTCAAGAGCCAGGGCGGTCTGTTCGGTGGGCTCACACAGCTCAGAATCGCCGGAGCGTTTCAGCTTCAGCCGCAGCAAGCGATGAATGGTGGAGGGAAACCACGTGGGGTTGAGCCCCTCAAGATCCAACGCCTGACGCAAGACTCCAACGGCCTTATGCGTCGGAGCCACCACGGTCCAACAGAGGCCACTGTCCTCGACCTGTCGCAACATGCGCATCGACAGGAAGGTTTTACCGCTTCCGGCGAAACCGCTCAGCACAAAAGGCGTGCCATCGACAGGGGCCTGAAGCCAGTCAGCGAAAGCCTCAGCCGCTGAGGCCTGATCCGCGGTGAGCTCCGCAGTGGGCGTCACCCCGGGCCAACCCCAAGCAGGCTGAAGAGGTGCCCGGGAGACCCGAGATAGACCAGTCCGGGCAAGGCAACGGCGGGGCCGAACAGACTGCCGACCAACACCTCCAGGCGGCTATGGCCAAGGCTTTCCTTGAGGGGCTTGGGGGGGGCATCAGGCCAGAGTTCATCCGGGAGGCCATTGACCCGCTGCGCCGTAAAACCGGCAGCTCGACGGATGCCACTGGCGTCGTACATCACCACAAACGACACCATTGCCGCGAGAGCAAACAGCGGATGATCAAACCCTAAGGACCATCCGATACAGGCGGCCGTTCCGGTGACCAACGCTGAATGGCTGGAGGGCATGCCGCCGGTCTCGATCAACACCGCAGGGCGAAATCGGCGGTGAACGACGAGCTCAATCACCAATTTCGAGAGTTGTGCCGTGCCACAGGCGATCAGTCCCCAAGCCAAGGAGGTGTTGTCCAAGACCTCATGCAGCACGTCATGGGTCATGCTGGGATCCATCATCGGTCGCGGCTGGTGATGAAGTCGGCCAAAGCCAGCAGAGGCATGGCGCGGTCTGCCCAGGGGGATAAAGCATCCTTGGCCTCCTGAACCAGCGCATCGGCCCGTTGACGTGATTCCTCCAGCCCCAACAACTTGGGATAGGTGGTTTTGTCTGCGATCAGGTCTTTACCGGCTGTTTTGCCAAGCACCTCGCTGCTGGCGGTGATGTCGAGGATGTCGTCGATGATCTGGAACGCAAGGCCGATCCCCCGCGCATACACGCGCAAGGCTTTGATCAGAGCCTCGTCCGCACCGGCGATCATGGCCCCGGTGATCACACAGGCACTGAGCAGGGCTCCGGTCTTGTGCAGGTGGATGTATTCCAACGTCTCAAGACTCACCTCCTTCCCTTCGCTCTCCAAGTCGACCACCTGGCCACCTACCAGGCCAGGTGCTCCAGCAACCAGTGACAGCTCGCCAACCACCTGCAGCAGACGCTCAGGAGGCACCCCCGGACTGCGCAACGCCACCATTTCAAACGCCCGCGTCAACAGGGCATCACCGGCAAGAATGGCCACCGCCTCGCCATACACCTTGTGGTTGGTGGGGCGGCCACGACGCAGGTCGTCGTCATCCATGGCAGGCAGGTCGTCATGGATCAACGACATCGTGTGAATCATTTCCAGCGCCACCGCCGTCGGCATCGCCTGACTCACGGTTCCACCGGCCAGCTCACAGGCGGCCAGACACAGGATCGGCCGGAGACGTTTGCCACCGGCCAACAGCGAATACCGCATCGCTTCCCGCAGCGACTCCGGTCGCTCAGGGCCGAGCGAACCGTCCAGTGCGGCCTCAACCGTCTCCTTCGACCTCTGCAGATAGGCCTTGAAATCAAAGACGTCCGGCTGCGACGGGACGTGGTTAGAGGAGGTCGCCGCGGCGGTCATGTACGAACCGGTACTGGGCGGATTCTCTCAGGCCAGGCCCTCTCAATCTCAGGGTGATTGAAACAACGACATCGGCACCCAATCCATCGGATGGGGAACACGCATTTCGCGGCCCTGTCCGGAGGCGGTGGTGATGGCCAGGTCGTAGGAGACCGAATAGCGCGGAGAGTCACCTTGATAGGGAGTAACCCGGTGACGCAGGTCCGATGGAAACACCAGGAGCCTGTGTTGCTGAGGTGCGAACACCCCTCCCGACACCGCCGCGTCGCTGAAGGGAATCGCCATCACATGGCTGAAGTAGTCATCCGGAGCCCGAAATTCCAACTCTCCGCTTGGATTGCCCGCTTCCGTGGCCACGTAAAACACCGCACTCAACTGGGCATTGCGGTGGGTGTGCAACTCAACCTCGCCTCCCTGTTGGGAACAGACGACAGGCCAGGCTTTCTGGATGTGAACCTCCAGCCCATGCTCCGGTCCCAGCAGCGTCTCGAGGTAATGGGCGACCTGCCGTGACAACTGCTGATTGAGCCACTGAAAGGCCGGGGAACGGTGCAGTTGATCCAGACCAGCCTTGCCCAGCAGATCACCGGTGAGGTTGTTGCGATCACTAAACCGCTGATCGCCGAACACATCGCGATCAAAACAAGCGAGCTCCGCTTCCATCGCTGCGGCAGTGGCGGGATCCGGTTTGAGGTCCGTGTGCAACACCGGTGTCGGAAACAACCACTCCACAGCCATCGGCATTCAGACGATCAGATCGTCAAGTCCATGCTCGAGATCATGACGACGGCACCAGGCGACGACCGTATTGACCAACAACATCGTCACGGTCATCGGACCCACGCCTCCGGGAACAGGGGATAGAGCCGCCGCGACTGACTCAACCTCAGCGGAGCGGACGTCACCGCAGAGACCACCCTCAGGCTTGCGATGGATCCCCACATCAACCACGGCGGCCCCTGGCTTCACATGCTCTGCGCCAACCATCTCGGGGCGGCCAGCGGCAACGACGAGGATGTCAGCCTCACGGGTATGGGCGTGGAGATCCGCCGTACGCGAATGCGCCACCGTCACCGTGGCGTTAGCGGCCTGCAACATCAGTGCCATCGGCTGACCCACCAAAATGCTGCGGCCGATCACGACAGCCCGTTGACCGGCGGGGTCGATGCCATTGCTTTTCAACAGGGCCATCACGCCAGCAGGCGTACAGCTGCGCGGACCTGGCTCTCCCTTGAGGAGGCGGCCCAGGTTCAAGGTGTGAAGACCATCCGCATCTTTTTCAGGGTCGATGGCCTGGAGAAGCGGCGTTTCATCCAGGCCATCAGGGAGCGGAAGTTGAAGCAAGATTCCGTCGACCCGGGGGTCAGCATTGAGCGTCTGAATCGTCTTCAGAACGTCAGATGCTGGGGTATCGGCTGGTAGATGGGCTCCGAAATTCTCGACCCCAATGCGGGCACAGGCCTTCTCTTTATTGGCCACATACACCGCACTGGCGGGGTCGTCTCCCACCCGAAGCACCGCCAGGCCCGGCGGGCGCCCCACCGATGCCACCGCCATCGACACCACGGTGCCCAGACGCGTCTCCACGTCCTTTGCCAGTGCCTTGCCATCCAGACGCAGGGCCATACCTTGGAATCACTGCTTCAAACAGCATGCCTGGGCAGAGCAGCTAGTTTGCTTCTGTCAGCTCTGAAAGCGTGGTTTGCCTCCAGCGAGTGCGCAGCCTGTGGAGGCGCTGGCTGCGTCATCAAGCTCCGGCTGGAAAGCTGCTGAGCTGGAAACCATTTCAACGGATCGGCCTGGTCCTGCTGTGCATCACCGTGAGCGTGGTCGCCAGCCTGCCCTGGTTGCTCAAACCCGATCTTCAACCCGGTGTTCTGGCACCGTTTGATGCCTACGCGCCAAAGGATGCTCTCGTCCGAGACACAACCGCATTGGAGCAGCGCCGCTCCAATCTGGTCGCTCGCTCGGTCGTTCAGGTCATCGACCCGGAGCAGACGGACATGCTGCTCAAACGGTTGGACAGCCAGCTGGCAGAACTCCACCAGTTGAATGAAACCGGTTCTGCGGCGCGGATCGGTCCGGTCAACCTGACCAACCCTGAGCAACGTTGGCTGGAACAACTCAGCCCCAATGAACTCGAACTCTGGGAGCAAGACATCCGTTCAAGCGCGCGACGGATGCTCCATCAGGGGCTGGTGAGCACCCTGGCTGGGTCACAGCTGCGACAGGCCGCCTCGCTCCAACTTGATGCTCTGAAGCTCGATAGCCCAGCGGCCCGAAGCCTCGGCAGCAAACTGCTCGCGAGCAGCCTTGAAGGACGCGGCAATCTCCGAACCGACCCCGTCCTCAGCCGGCAGCTGATCGAAGAACAACTGACCAAACAGGGGATTCCCACGATCGAAGTCAGCCGTGGAGACCTGATCACCCGCAAAGGGGAACCGATCAGTGCCCAGGCCTATGACGTTCTGGATCATTTCGGCAAGGTGCGCCGCGAACCGCAACCGACCGTCTGGTTCGGACGCTTTCTGGAAAGCCTGATCGGCTGTGCCGTTCTGCTGCTGGTGATGCGGCGTAACCGACCGGGCCTCGAAGTACGCCATGCCGTCCTCGCCCTGGGCCTGCTGCTTTTGGTCCAAGGTCTGAAGATCTGGTTTGGTGCCACGGTGAGTCCGCTGGCGGTGCTGGTTCCACCGACGCTTGTGCTGACCGAAGGTCTGGGCACGGGATGTGGACTGATCTGGTTGGCGGTGGCCAGCATGATCTGGCCTGTGCCAGTCAACGGTTTAAGCGAAGGTCGCCTGTTGGTGGCCACCCTCGTTGCCGCCATCGGAGCCCTGGTGGCTGGGCGTCAACGCAGTCGAGGCCAACTCCTCCAGATGGCACTGCTGCTGCCCATGGGTGCCTTACTGGTGCAGTGGCTCCTACTGGTCTTCCAACCCATCACCTCCTGGCGTATCTGGGGGTGGAACAATCCAAGCCTCGATGATCTGGCCGCGGAGTCCGTCCTGCTCGGGCTGCTGCTGATGTTGACGCTGCTGGTCATCCCCGTGCTGGAAGGATTTTTCGGCTTGCTGACCAGAGCACGCTTGCTGGAATTAGCCGATCAGGAACGTCCCCTGCTGCGACGGCTGTCCAAGGAAGCCCCAGGCACCTTTGAGCACACCTTGATGATCTGCAGCCTGGCCGAGGCAGGAGCCCGCTCCATCGGAGCCAACGTGGACCTGATCCGCACCGGGTCGCTGTATCACGATGCTGGCAAGCTGCATGCGCCGAACTGGTTCATCGAAAACCAGAAAGACGGCCCCAATCCCCATGACGCTCTGGATGATCCTGAGGCCAGCGCAGCGGTCCTCCAAGCCCATGTCGACGAAGGACTAAAGCTGGCCCGTCGACACAGGCTTCCCCGTCCAATTGCGGACTTCATTCCTGAACATCAGGGCACCTTGAAGATGGGCTATTTCCTGCACAAAGCCCGCGAAACGGACCCCAATGTGGATGAACAGCGGTTCCGGTACAAGGGCCCTGCGCCTCGGTCCCGGGAAACGGCCATTTTGATGTTGGCGGATGGTTGTGAAGCAGCCCTGCGCTCATTGCCACCGGAAACATCCGATGCCCAGGCCAAGGACACGGTGCGTCGCATCGTGATGTCACGGCAATACGACGGTCAACTCAAAAACAGTGGACTGAGCCGCTCGGAGATCGAGCTGATCACTCGCGCGTTTGTCCAGGTCTGGCGCCGCATGCGGCATCGCCGCATTCCGTACCCGATTCCAGCCCGTCGCCACTGAGGTTCAGATCAGAACCGCATCAAACCCACTCGCCAGCGACGCCAAGCCATCCAGTTGAAGCAAGGGCTCGTCGTCAACAACGAGGAGCAGATTTCCGCGCTGCCGTTCAAGTTCCCATGGCAGGGCTGTAATGGCATCAGAGAGATCAATGCGGTCCTGGCTCGGATCGAAGTCGGTCAGACGATGCAGACCGGCCGCACGCTCAAAGGCGAACACGTCGCGCCCACGACCACCGCGCAGCTCTGATTCAAGGGCTGACACAAGCAACCGATCGGCCCCGGCGCCGGCATCGATCTCCACGAAGGCATCCATGGTCTGAACCTCGATCCGATCGTTTCCAGCTCCAGAGACCACCAGCATCGGCGGAGCAATCGAGGAGCGTCGTGCTGCACGAAGAACGATGGCGTCGTCCCCTTGGTCCGTGAACAGCGTCAGCTCCTCAAGCGCATCATTGCCGCGGGGATGGAGTGTCCAGTGAATGTCTGCTGACGGTTGGGACGCAACAACCTCCAGAACCGCAACATCCGTGAGGTCGTGACGAATGCGTTCAGACGCTCGCTCGATCAAACCGTCCCCTTTCCAATGCAGGCGATGGCTCCGCTCGGATCGAGCCAGGACGATCTCAACCCCATCGCCGATCTGATCATCAGCGCTCTCATCGGGGAGGGGATTTGGGTTGAGCGAAGCAAGACCGGTCGCCGGATCGCCGATCAGTCCCTGAACCCTCGGCAGCTCGGCGGCATCGTCCGGAGGAATCACACCACCGAAACTGCGCCCGAGACGAGCCTGCATCTCGGCGTTGGTTTCACCGATGAACTCATCGCCAATGGTCGGACCAGGATCCTCCGGATCCAGCTGATCGGGCATCTCCGGGAAGAGGACAAAATCAGCCACCTGCTCCTCGAAATAAAGCTGCTGACCGTTGTACGGAGCAAAGTCGAGAAGCACCTGGTCATCCAGGAGGAAATGTTCATTGGCAGAATCCGCCGCGGGGGCGAATTCAGGATCCATCTGAAAATGAAGCCGTTCCTCACGATCCTCAGGATCAAGACCGAGGGGTTGATCGCCAAAACTCAAGTCGCCCTGAAAAAGAAGACGACGACCGATCTGGCGTGGCTCGGGAATCTGTAGATCAACGTTATTACTGAAATAACCACCATCAACAACAATCTCCCCACTCCGAGGAAGCGCAAAACCAACCTCATAATCCTCAACACTGATGTTCTGATACTGATGAACGCCACGGTTGTAGAGATTGGCGCCAGCATCGAAACCGATCTCTCCGGACGAATCCGTCGGACCAATGATCCGGATATCCCGAAATAGGGTATCAACGGTGTAATTAATCAGCATTCCATTTTCATTACTCCAAAGGTCCATGTCCTCCATCAAGCTGAGCGGAAACGCAAAGGCACCAGCCTGTTCCTCCTCCTCCTCTTCAATCGTGATGAAGGTTCTGTGGTAATAGATCTGGGCTCCCAATGCCGATCCATAGGCTTCGTTTCCACGAAAGGGTGCCAAGGGAACAAGTGAAACCGGAACCGTCTCTTCCCCGTTGACACCGGAGGGATCAACAAGACTGGCGGCCGGAAAAACAGGAAGACCCAACCCGTCCTCAAACAACGGCTCGGCATACAGAATCAGACCGCTTCCCGTTGCTCCGCTCACCACGTTGTCGACCACTTCAACGCCGGAGCCCTGCAACCAGAAGCCATCTCCGGCATGGCCGAAGTCGCCGAGTTCCTGACGCAGAATTGGCTCCTCACCCGTTCCATGCATGCGGATGGCAACGTTATTCTTAAAAGATCCAATTTCATCACCGACTTCCGTACTGAAGGCTGAACCTGAGACGTCATAGGCAACATTGTCGACAAAATCGACATAACTGGAATGGTTGACAAATCCCCATCCAGGACTTCCTTCCACCACGCTTCCACTCACACGAACAGGGGCTGTCGCACGGTCGACACCATTGCGATGAAAATGCAATGAATAACGGCCCGACTGATTGGTTCCCGTTCCCTCAACAAACGTCCCATCCTCTTCAAAGTAAGGAGGATCCAGCACCTTCAATTTATCCGTGCGACCAAGATCACGGAATGCAGCATTGGCAATATCCACATCACGGGTATGCATCAACATCACATGACCACGTCGATCCAGCTGTGTTGATTCCGAGCTGATTTCAACGTTGCGGGTCAAATTGGCCAGGTGAGGCCTGAGGTGATCTCTAGGACTGAGGTGATCCTTTTCCAGGGGGCGATCCAGGCTGACGCGGGTTCCATCGAGAGCCGCAATCCGGACCTGCTCATCTCCATCGGCCCCATGGCTGGTCCCCGCCAGCACCAACCGATCCCCGACCTGCCAGTTCAGGGGTTCTGCGTCGAGCAGCAGTTCCCGATCCCCTTGCCGCGGAGGGCTCGCCACGGCGATGGCAGACCGTTTCGGAGCGCCATGCACAAGCGTCTCGCCATGGAGAACGGCTCCTCGCCCCAATAGCGAGGGATCACGCTCCACCGACAGGGGGCCGAGATCGGCAAAGACAATCCTGGCGGAATGATTGGCATCAATGGGCTGAGCGGATGTGCCGACCTCAAGACGTCCCTGGGGTGCACTGACCAGGGTGTCGACCTTGAGCTCCGTCGTGCTGAAAGGGTCAAAGCGCAAGGTGCCATCCAGCCGCACCCAGCGCAGCGACGGCGACCAACGCTCCGTCAGCGTGACCACAACACCAGCTGGAAGGTGAACCCTGGCACCGTCATCGGGAAGGCGACCGTCCTTCCAGGTGTCTGGATCACTCCAGGGGCCGGATCGAACCGCCTGATGGCTGGCCTCAGGTACAGGCACCAGCTCAAGGATCGCCATGTGCTCCTGGGCAAGCACCGGCTGATCTTGATGGGGGGAGCCTGCCATCACGCTGACGGCTTGATCCAGCCGGAATGCCTTGGTGACATCTTGTCCAGAGCCACCCCTTCTGTCAGCTGTCACCACGGCCAAAGCTGACCGCTGCGCAGCCTTAGAGGCTGTCCGGTGAACGGATGACGGGCACGCAACGCGACCGCGTGGAGGTGAAGTCGACCCAGCGGATCGGAGCTGTAGATCGGATCGCCAAAGATTGGGTGGCCGATGCCGCACAAATGGGCCCGGAGTTGGTGCGATCGCCCCGTTCTCGGAACAAGCCAGAGCTGTGTCCAATCCAATCCCCCATCGACACGACGCCAGAGCGTCAGTGCGGATCGACCCTGGGGATGGGCGCCGTAACGCGGCGGGTGACGCGAGAGGCGTGCGAGAGGAACGCGAATCCGACCTGACCCCTCCAAACGGCCATGGACGCGGGCCGCATAGAGCTTGCGAATCCGACGTTCAGCGAACAGGGCACTCCACCGACGCAGACTGTCCTTCCCCCGAGCGACCATGACCAGACCGGATGTGTCTCGATCGAGACGGTGAATCAGATGCAGGTCGGGATCGTCCTCCCGCAGTCGCGTGATCAGGGAATCCTGTTGATGGTCACCGATCCCCGGCTGAACCAGCAGACCAGCAGGCTTGTCGATCACCACAATCCAGGGATCGCGAAAACACTCCTGCACAACTAAGGCTGAATCTGATCCCCGCAATGGCGCCAGAACATGGCCTCAACCTGTGCGGGTGGGAGCTCCTGAATCAGACGAGCCTCAGCTTCAATCTGATGCTGACTGGAGTGATAGAGCTTCAACTCCTGGAACATCTGGGGATCCCTCCGGCGCGCCAGATCCATGGATTGACTGAACAAGCCCGCTGGCATCAGCGGCCCCCCGTTGCAGAACTGCATCACATGCACGGACTCATGGGCCAGCACCACCCAGACCACCTCCGGGTCATTGGGCAAATTGTTGCCGCAGAGCAGCAGACTGCGTTTGGACTGATGAAAGGCCCCCAACAATCCCTGAGGACAGTCCTTTGCGACGAGGGCATTGATCTCGATCCGTTTCAGCAGTCGCAAATAGCGACCGATCTGATCCCAACTCGAGGCCTGAAGTGGAGCCGCCACCAGCAGGCTCAACATCAGGCTTGTCATCAGGAGCTGGCCACCAACACGCAGCAGGAACACCGACTCAGGACAGCACTGATCTCATTGGTCTCAAGAAGTGGACCTCAGGCGTTCAAATCACTGAACTTTTCCAGATTCCCCACAAACGCCGGATTGAAACCGATCAGGACACCAGGCAGCTCAGGGGGTAATCGATGGTGCGCCAATCTCCATTGCCGGTGTTCACCTCGACCGCCAAGCCACGCTGCTGAGGTCCTGGACTCGCACCCTGACCCGAACACCACAGACTGGCATCGGCCAAGGCCAGATCCAAGGTGTCGTACATCGCATCCAAGACGGGATGGGGCTGGCCATCCAGTCCGACGAGGCGGTAACGCGGAGGAAAAGCCCTCATCGAAGGACGATCCCGAATCTGTCCCTCAGTTTGCCATGGTCGACGGGTTGGTCAACATGAGCCAAGGGAGCACCGCAGGAGCACGATGCAGAACGTTCTATTCAGCGCTTATCAGACCTTGATGGCCAAAGCTCCTGGAGCGGCCTTCCGCAAAGCACGCGCGCTGTATCTGAACAAATATTCCTTCCCAGACAGCAATCCCAACAACGCTTTTCGGCTGTTCGTCTGCCGAGAAGCTTTGGATGAAGGGTTGCGGCCCGCCGATGACGGCAACCCGGACCATCAAATCGTGAGCCTGACATCCACCGCCCTCGAGCTGGCCGTTGTCCACTGGCAAAACCCCATGGCAGCCGAAACCGAGATCGTGCTGCGCTACCTGCACGACCACTGGGGTTTGCCATTGGAGCCATCCGCACTCAGCCCCCAAAACGAGCCCTGGTTTCGCGATGGCGGCCATCAAACGCGTCTGGCGGCCCCTTCAGGGCTGCAAATCCGGCAGGAGAGTCTGTTGACGCTGCGCGACTAAAAACCGATGAAAATCTGGACGCAGCATCTGAACCACCACGGCATCGCTATGGCAAGGGGGACCGTTCTCTTCCACGTGTCATGTTCTCAAGCTATGCCGAGCGCTACGTGCTGAAAAGCGCCAAAGCAGGACGTTTCCTCGGGGTCAACACCCTGACCAACGAAATTGAACCCAGCGAGTCGATGGACAAGGCCTGGGTGTTCCATACACACGATGGAGCCGTCACCCACGCCCTGTGGATTGGAGAAGTCCATGGCGAAACGCCAGACGTTGTTCGCTTGTCCTGATTGTTTCGTGCGCTTCTGAAGCGAAACGTTGTCGTCCTACGGACTGCCTGGTCTCGCTGAACAGTCTCAACTGATGCTTGACATCGGGTTTAGCGAACCAGGGAATCCACAGTCTTCAACCAGCGATTACTCGGGGCCCCAGATGCGCTGCAAAACGGCAATGTCGTAGGCGGTGAAAAAGCGTGGGGGCCCACCTGGACGGGGCTTGTAGGCCATCACCGTCACCCCGGCATGGGCCGAAGCCGCCGAAAAGGGCTGGTTGTCATACAAGCAATCTCCATCGGAATCCGCAAAGGGGTGTTCCAGCCCAAGGGCATGCCCGAACTCATGGAGAAACAGCCAGATTGGGTCTTCCGCTCCGGTGGCAATTCCCCTGCATCCATTGAGAATCATGATCGCTTGGGTGCCCGTCGCGTTCTGAGTAACAGCCCCCTCTTTCCGATCATTGGGGTCGCAGTAACCGACGATGACCAGGTCGGCATCCTTGGCACGACGCACCTGGCGGAAATCAAGCGAAATCAACCGATCCGTGGCCTGGATCAACTGAATCCCAAGTGCTTTTTCATGGTCGTAAAAGGGATCAGCCCTGAAACTTTGCGTCGGGGCACCCGGAACGATGTGGCCCTGCTCATTGCCGTAAACGACCCGATAGCGACGGGGCCGCATTTCGAAGAAATAGTTGATCGTGGTACGACCATTGAGAAAGTCCTGATCCGCAGCATTCCATGGGGCAACCAAGGCTCGAGCGGTGAGTTGGTGGTCGCATGGATTGGCAAGCGCCGGAAGCGGAGCCAGTGCAGCCAACACAGCCCAAGCCAGTGTCCACGGTTTCATGACGTCATCCGTCCCACCACTGATCCACCCATAGGCAGAACAGACAACAAGCACAACAGGGCTGCCAGACCCGATTCAAGACGAGGACAAGATCGAAACAAAATCAGCAATGCCCCCGATGGGCCATGGACCTCGGAGGGGCAACACCTCACTCCAAGGCCACAGCCTGAACATCACCGCTTGGGAAGACTGACTTGATACATCGTGTCGCCAACAGGCTTCCATTGCACAACATGGAGGCGATCAATCTGATACCGATCAAGACAGTCCCAGATATCACCTCCAGTCAACGTGGCCATCGACCAGTGATCTCCTTGGCTCATCATCTGCTTCCTAACGTGATCCTTCCATTCAACCCAAGCCAAATCGGGATAAGAGGAGACATAGTCATTCAGAATGACCACGGTGAAATCCATTGCGAACCCAGATTTAATGGCTACAAATTATAAAGGCTACTCGTCGACTCAGCCCGCAAGACACCCATACCATCCTCCGCAATCGTGGGTAGCATACAAAGTTCAACAGGTAGACGTCAGTGGGAATCTCACCTCGAACTGTCAAACTTAAAGTGAAGGGTGGAGGGAGTGCATCCTTCACAACAGAACGCCAAGATGAGGACATTGTCCTGGCCACATTCAAAGCCAGAGGGAAAGACTTCAAATCCGTCCCCAAGGGATTTCTAGCCATTGATCCCAATAGCAATTTGGTCTACACAGGCTTTGACGCAGACCAAGACGGAATCATCAACGTCAAAAAAGATTCATTCGCCCAACACACCGTCCAAATTGACCCCTTCAGCAACGACATCACCGCCAGCGAAAAACTTGCCAATCAATTCTCAAGCAAAAAGAGCAAAGGCAAGATGCTCTTTAAGCCCAAAGAACTAAGCCAATCATTGGTTACCTTTGAAACAATATTGAGCGACGAAAGGCTTTCACCCAGCACTCAGCTGTCGGATGGAGACCCCGTCCTCAGCACGGATGGTTCGTATACCTATACAGCACTCATCAACGACATTCTGTCAGCAGGACTTTGAGCGACTTCTCCTAAGCCTCCAGCCCTCCATAGCGGACGACTGCGCAATCCTGCAACACTCTCCTTCAAAAGGGAAAGCGATGGCATGCTTCATGAGCATGCCTTGGGTCGAGGGATTGGTTGAGCAAATCCAAGCATTCGATCATCAATCCAAACAGCTATCGCCCCGCCATGACTGACGGCGTAAATGCCTGTGTGGTCCTGGATGCTCTCTTGCACTTCAGACATCATCACCACCTGGATCTGCGCTGCCAAGAACATTGGGGGGAAAGGGTCCACTCGTCGCCCCCCGGCGTGACAGCTGTCTCACCCGAGTTACGTCCACTATCCATTCACAAAATTGCGCAGCCGGCGCGCATCATCCCCTTGCTGCGCTTGAAGCTCAGCGGCGCTGCGTGCTTGGTCAGCACGATGCTGTGCCGCAAGGATGTCCTCATCATTGATCGATAACCCCCGCTCCTCCGCCAACTGCTTCAAGGTGTCCAGGTCCACCGGCTGACTCAGGCTGATGCGCAAGGCCTCGTCATCTGTACGCATCGCCAACAGGCGATCAAGATCCTCGAGTGACATGGCTGGGCGAGCTCATCAACGGACATCTCCCATTCAACCCTTCACGGCATCGCCGCTGGCATTGGGAAGAATGAAGCGCTGCAGAGCAATGAAGACAACCAGAACCGGAAGGATCGAAACCACCGAGCCAGCTGCCACGATCCGCCAATCCAAGGAAAAGCTGCTCGACAGCTGTTGCAGTCCCAGTGGAAGGGTGTAGAGGCCCGGTTCGTCCAAAATCACCAGAGGCCAGAGAAAATCACTCCATGTTCCAATAAACACGAACATGGCCAGGGTGATGAGATCCGCTCGGGCTGCAGGAATCATCACGTTCCACCACTCTCCCAAGCGGCTGCAACCATCAATGCGTGCCGCTTCCTCCAGTTCCACCGGAACGGCCAGAAAACTCTGGCGGAGCAGATACAGGCCAAAGGCTGTGGCTGCCTGAGGGATCACCAAAGCCATCAAGGTATTGCGCAATCCCAGCTGAACCATCAGCAGGTAGAGCGGAATCATCACCACCTGAAAGGGAATCAGAATCGTGGCTACAACCAGAGCCAGAACAATCCCCCGGCCTGCAAAGCGCATGCGAGCCAGAGGATAAGCAGCCAGAGAGCAGAACAACAGGTTGGCCACCACCGCCAGGCCACTGACCACAGTGCTGTTGACCAGATAGGTGGTCAACGGATGGTCACTGAACAAACGCCGGTAGGCATCAAAACTCGGCTCCTGTGGCAACAGTGCGGGAGGACTGCTGAAAATATTCTCAGTCGGACCTTTCAGCGACGTGCTCACCAGCCAGAGCAACGGAATCAGTATCAGCAAAGCCAGTGCAATGACCAGCAGAAGCTGAAGCAGGCCCAGGGCAGAGCGACGCATCAACAGAACATCAGAGGATGGGACGTTCCTCCATGGTCACAGGATCTTTCTGGGGATGCAGAGGTTGTTTGTGTTCACCGGCAACCAGACGATTCAAAGCATTAATGAACGCCATGGCAGCAGCGACCACAACATCCGTATCAGCGGCATGACCGGAGTAGAGCGATCCATCCCGACGCAATCGAATGGTCACCTCACCCATCGCATCGATCCCCTCGGTGACCGACTTCACCGAAAATTCGATCAGCTCATTGGGCACTCCGGCCAGGGAGTTCAAGGCACGGCAGACCGCATCAACGGGGCCAGTGCCAACGGCAGAGAGTGTCTGCTCACCACCTTGTTCATCAGCCAGAGTCACGGTGGCCGTCGGTCGCAGGCTGCTGCCACAGCTCACTTGAACCAACTTGAGCTGGAAGCGTGCATCCGGTTGCTGCACCTGTTCGCTCACGATCGCCTCGAGATCTCGATCGGTGATCTCACGCTTGCGGTCAGCTAAGTCCTTGAACCGCGCGAAGGCTTCATCGAGATCTTCCCGGGAGAGGTCGTAGCCGAGCTCCTCGAGACGCGCCCTCACGGCACTGCGGCCACTGAGCTTGCCAAGGGAAATACGGTTATCGCTTAGGCCAACGGTGCGGGCATCGATGATCTCGTAGGTCAGCCGATTTTTCAGAACACCATCCTGATGAATGCCCGATTCATGGGCGAAGGCATTCGCACCAACAATGGCCTTGTTGGGTTGAACGACCATTCCAGTGAGGTTGGAGACCAACCTTGAGGTCTTGGTGATTTCTTCCGTTCGAACGCCGGTCAATGGCGTGGGACTGTCCTCATCGCGATCAAAGAACGGGTTGTAGTAGCGGCGGCGCACATGCAACGCCATGACCAGTTCCTCAAGCGAAGCGTTACCGGCCCGCTCACCAATGCCATTAATCGTGCATTCGAGCTGACGGGCACCCTGCTTCACCGCCTCCAGGAAATTCGCCACGGCCAAGCCGAGGTCGTTGTGGCCATGCACTGACAACACGGCCTCATTGATGTTGGGGACATTCCGATTAATGCCGGCGATGAGATCACCAAACTCCGAGGGCGTGGTGTAGCCAACCGTGTCAGGGATGTTGATCGTGGTGGCACCGGCACTGATCGCGGCCTCGATCACCTCGTAGAGAAACTCGGGATCGCTGCGACCGGCATCTTCACAGGAGAATTCAATGTCCTCCACCAGCGAGCGGGCGTAGCCGACCATCTCCGGCACAATCGCCAGTACATCAGCACGACTCTTTCGCAACTTGTGCTCGAGGTGGATGTCGCTGGTGGCAATAAACGTATGAATCCGACTGCGCGGCGCCGGCGCGACCGCCTCAGCACAGGCCTTGATATCAGCTCTGGAGGCCCGGGCCAGACCACAAATAATCGGGCCTTGCTCTCCGCCGACCACCTGGGCAATCCGCTGCACGGCGGTGAAATCTCCGGGGCTGGCGAAGGGAAATCCAGCCTCGATCACATCCACCCCAAGGCGTGCCAGCTGCTGGGCGATCGCCAGTTTTTCCTCAAGGTTGAGGCTGGCACCAGGAGATTGCTCTCCATCGCGGAGCGTGGTGTCAAAAATCAGGACACGTCCTGGGTCCTTGGCCATATCGAGGCTGTGCGGGAGGCGTTAGTCGGACTGACTATGAGTTAGAGAAGTCTAAGCGAGAAGGGTGGATTATCCGAATCCAGAACCTTCTGGATAAATCGTTCTACATTCAACCCCCCATGGGTGTGACGTTGTGAAGGGAGACGGAGGCGCACTCGCCCTGGTTCTCCACGCGCACCTGCCCTACGTGCGCTCCGCCCAGCCTGGATCCCTCGAGGAAGACTGGTTTTTTCAAGCGTTGCTGGAGTGCTATCTCCCGCTGCTCACTGTTCTTGAAACCGCCGCCTCCGACGCGCAGCAAGCACCACGGCTCACGGTGGGGCTCTCACCGACCCTGCTGTCACTCCTCAGCGACCCTGAGCTGAGCCAGCGTTTCCCTGGTTGGTTAAACGCTCGGCTGGATCTCTTGCCCCTGGCGGATCCGTCGCTCCGCTCCGCTGCGGATCACCTGGCCGATCGCATCCGCCAACAGCGACAGTCCTGGATCGACTGTGAGGGCGATCTGATCGGACGCTTTGCCGCCCTGCAAAAGACAGGTGTGGTTGACCTACTGACCTGTGGAGCGACCCATGGGTATCTCCCCTTACTGCGGCAGAACCCTGAGGCGGTCCGGGGCCAACTGAGAACAGCCGTCCGTGAACACCAACGTCTGGTCGGAGAGCGCCCCCTGGGCATCTGGTTACCGGAATGCGCCTATTACGAGGGTCTTGATGGCTGGATGCGGGACGCTGGTCTTCGCTACGCCGTCCTCGACGGCCATGGTCTGTTGCACGCGCGACCCCGACCCCGCTATGGGGTGTACGCGCCCATTTGCAGCCGCAACGGCGTCGCCTTCTTTGGGCGAGACAGCGAAGCCACCCTGCCTGTGTGGTCTGCCAAAGATGGCTATCCCGGTCATCCGGCCTACCGGGAATTCCACCGTGACCTCGGCTGGGATCTTCCGCTGGAAGCCCTCCAACCGTTGGGGTTGGACGCCCCAAGACCACTCAGCCTGAAACTGCATCGGGTCACCGATCACGCAGTTGCCCTGGACGGGAAACAGCCCTACGACCCGGAGGTCGCTGCGCGACAAATCCAGATCCATGCCAGGGATTACCTCGCCGGACGCCGTCGGCAGCTGGATCGCCTGAAGCAGGCAATGACGTCCGCGGATCCACTCCTTGTTGCGCCATTTGATGCCGAACTGTTCGGCCATTGGTGGTTCGAAGGCCCAACATTTCTTGGCGAGCTGTTCCGCCAGGGACCCGAACAGGCGATCCGCTTCACCCGCCTGCGGGACATCCTGGAGGCCCAACCGAACCTGCAGCTCTGCGATCCAAGCCCATCGAGCTGGGGGCAGGGTGGATTCCACAATTACTGGCTGAATGAAACCAACGCCTGGATCGTTCCGGAATGGGAGCGTGCCGGTGCAGCGATGGTGCAGCGCTGCAGCCGGGGTGTCGGTAGCGAGCAGTCTCTCGCTTATCTGAAACAGGCAGGGCGTGAACTGCTTCTGGCCCAGTCATCCGACTGGAGTTTCATCCTGCGGGCCGGCACCACCACCGATCTGGCCAGGGAACGGGTCGAACGCCATCTCGGCCGCTTCTGGACTCTGATGCAAGCCATCGACACGGGCTCCGCCGTGAATCACGACTGGCTTCAAGAGGTGGAAGCAGATGACCGGTTATTCCCGCTGATTCAGCCCTCTGACTGGGCAAAAGTTGGCGGCTGAGGATGCGCAGCACCAAGGACCAAGCCTCGGCGAACATCCCATGGAGCAAGGGCGAACAGCCGCAGCATCACCCCCATCAACCGAGGCAGCGGCAGTGTGTTGGTCAGAAAGCCAAACCATTCCTCCTGCGGCAAAGCAAAGAAGGTGGCGAAATGACGCCGCAACAGGGTTTCGTCGAATCCCATCAAACGGCTGAGGCCAAACTGATAGAGCTGATGACGAAGCACAAGCTCCAGGGGCCAAAGTGCCCGCCAACCAGAACGGGCCAGAGCCGCTGAGCCGAGGTCTGGGTTCGCCAAAGCCTCCGCAAGGGCCTGCGCCAGAGCTGGGCCGCGCCGAAGGAGCGCACCCACCATGTATCCGGAGGCTGGGTGGACCATGCTCGCTGCGCCGCCGAAGGCCAGCAATGGCTGGGTCCGGTCCGGCAAGGGAAGATTCATTGGGAAGAGGCAGAACTCCTCATGGATCACCTCCGTGATCTGCACACCGCGCTGATCCAAGCGCTGTTGGAGCCGTTGCTGAAGCACGTCGTAGGGAACGCCCGGTGCCAAGGCAAGCGAGGTTTCTTCCAGAAAGAACACACCATCTCCCAGATCCATCGCATAGAGAAAGGTGGGCGGTTCGCTGCGCTGGGCGTCACTGAGGTGATCGCAGCGGTAGTCCATCAACACAAAGCGACCGGCCTCGATCGGGTTCTTTGAACATCGCCCCACCACGCCATAGGCCGCCTGACCGGCCACCGGCCCCTGATCCGGCCGCTTGATGTGTGGCGTCCGTGATCCGGACGCATCAATCACCAGACGCGCCTGGCGTTGTTGACCGGAACTGCAGCTCACCGTGCTGAGGGAGGAAGCCACCGACACCCGTTCAGCGGTGTCCCGATGCCACCGCACCCCTGCAGCACGCTTCAGCCAGTGCTGCTGCAGTTGGGCCCGATCGAACAGGCCGTAATCGATGCCATGGGCTGTGACCTGATCCTGTTGGACCGTGCCACCGGATCCGAAATAACTCACCGTGTCGGTCCAACGGTGCTCAAGCAGTGGTTCCAGACCCAGCGCTGTGAGCTCATCCGCCCAGATGCCATAGGTGTTGGGCCAAGCAGCCTCCACGGGCTCCGGAGCGATGCCTTCGACCACAACCCCGCACTGATGGAGTTCAGCGGCGATGCAGAGGGCAGCGGGACCGCCCCCCAACACCAGCACATCAGGCCAATCAGCCAAGATCAGTCCTCAGGGGAATCCGCGCCCGTGGCCGCCGCCTCCGCAGGCGCATCCGTCGCAGCATCGGCCTCGTCGTCGTCACTTTCAGCCTCAGGGGGCACCAACACCACCTTGAGCAAGCGATCGCCCTTGTCCAGCTTCTGAAGGCGAACGCCCGTGGCCGCACGGGACTGCTGGGGGATGGCATCGGCGCTGGTGCGCACGATCACCCCCTTCTCACTGACCAGCAAGAGCTCTTCACCGGCACCGAGCACCCGCAGGGCCACCAGTGCATCACCGGCATTGCGGAACTTCATGCCCCGCAGGCCCATTCCGGCCCGCTTTTGCAAACGAAACTGGGTCACTGGAACCCGTTTGCCCAGACCACCTGCCGACGCCACTAACACCCAAGGGCCTTCTGTGACCGCACTGCCCTCGTCATCATCGGCAACCTCATCACTGCTCTGGGCCACCTGATCAGCCAACTCAACCGGCAGCACGTCCATGCTCACCAGGGCGTCGCCCTCTCGCAAATTCATCGACCGCACCCCTCTGGCTGTGCGACCGAGGGGACGCAGCTCCTCGTCACTGAGACGGAAGTGAATGGTCATGCCCGCACGGGAGCCGATCAGCACGCTGTCGCCAGGCACCGCGAGGCGCACCCAGGTGAGGGCATCGCCGTCCTCGAGGTTGATGGCAATCAACCCGTTGGAGCGAATGTTGCTGAACGCCGATAAACGGGTGCGTTTGATGAAGCCCCCGTTGGTGAGCATCAGCAAATCGGTGTCGTCATTGAACTCCGACACCGCCAGCAACGAGGTGATTGCCTCTTCCCTGGGGATCGGCAGCAGCTGAACCACGGGTGTCCCCTTCGCCGCCCGACTGCACTGAGGAACCCGGTATGCAGGCAGTGCATAGGACACGCCCCGATCGCTGAACAACAGCAGGGTGTCGTGGTCGTTGCAGCTGATGAATAATTTCACCGCATCTTCACCCTGACTGCGGGTGCCGGCCTTGCCTCGGGTGCCGCGACTGGTGGCCTCGAACTCGCTCACCGGCATCCGTTTCAGATAACCGGTCTCCGTCAACAACACGACCGACCGTTCATTGGCGATCAGATCGATGTCCTCCAATCCACCGCCCAGATCGAGGATCTCGGTGCGACGTTCGATCGGATAGCGCTGCTGCAGCTGCAGCAATTCCTCTCGGATCAGGCCAAAGACCCGTTCCCGCCGACCCAGAATGTCCTTGTAATCGGCAATCTTGGTGACAAGGTCCTCGTGTTCGAGTCGGATCTTGTCGGCTTCCAGAGCCGTCAGACGGCGCAATTGCATCTGCAGAATCGCGTCCGCCTGGATGTCGCTGAGACCGTGGCGCTCCTGAAGTTGCTGACGCGCCGTTGCCGTATCGGGAGCGGCACGAATCAGAGCGATGATCGGATCGAGTTGATCCAGCGCCAGCAACAAGCCGAGCAGAATGTGATCGCGCTCCTCGGCCTTGCGCAGCAAATAACGCGTGCGGCGTTCGATGGTCTCGACTCGGAAGTCGAGGAACACCTCCAACATCTTGCGCAAGGTGAGCAGAACGGGTTCACCGTTCACCAGCGCCAGCATGTGGGCACTGAAGTTGCTTTGCAGCGGTGTCAGCTTGAACAGGTTGTTCAACACAACCTGCGGGTAAGCATCACGGCGCAGCTCAACGACGATGCGCATGCCATCGCGATCACTTTCATCGCGAATGTCGGAGATGCCTTCCAGCTTCTTGTCGTTGACCAGTTCAGCGATCCGCTCGATCAGGGCCGCTTTATTGGTCTGGTAGGGCAACTCCGTGATGATCACGGCGTCCCGGTCCGGACGGCCAGGCGCTTCGATCGTTTCAATCGCGGCCACGCCGCGCATGGTCACCGACCCGCGGCCACCCAGATAGGTCTCACGGATGCCGTCACGCCCCAAGATCTGACCACCGGTGGGAAAGTCAGGTCCTGGAATCAGACGCATCAGCTCCTGAGCGCTGAGCTCGGGGTTCTCGATCAAGGCGAGAAGCCCAGTAATTAATTCGCTGAGGTTGTGGGGGGGAATGTTCGTCGCCATTCCCACGGCGATCCCGGCAGAGCCGTTGAGCAGCAGCTGTGGAATCCGCGCTGGCAACACCGTGGGCTCCTGCTGCGAGCCATCGAAGTTGTCGGCGAAATCAACGGTTTCTGCCTCGATGTCCTCCAGCAGGCTGTCGGTGGTGAGCGCCTGAAGCCGCGATTCGGTGTATCGCATTGCCGCCGGCGGATCATTGTCCACCGAGCCGAAGTTGCCGTGCCCATCGATCAGGGGCATCGACATCGAAAAGTCCTGGGCCATCCGCACCAGGGCGTCATACACGGCTGTATCGCCGTGGGGGTGGTACTTACCCAGCACCTCACCGACCACACGGGCGCACTTCCGATAAGGCCGATCACTGGTGAGACCCAGTTCGTACATCGCGTACAGGATGCGGCGATGCACCGGCTTGAGCCCGTCGCGGGCGTCGGGCAAGGCCCGGCCCACGATCACGCTCATCGCGTACTCCAGGTAGGAGCGCGACATTTCGTTGCGGAGATCCGTCTGAATGATCCGGTCGTCGGATTCTCCGGGACCGCCGCTGCCGGGCCCCAATGGATCCGCCATACAAGATCGATAAGCCTCTATTCAGGTTATCTCGGCCAGTGCCAAGAACCCAAAAAGCTCAGATAAGCTCCCGGAACTCCTAGGTACAAGTTCATGGGTCCGACAGACGAGCCTCTTTCCGGTGCTCCTGCAGACCCCACAGCAGCGGTGCCTCCGGCCATGGATGCAGAGGCCAAAACCGTTGTCGACCCAGTGGTTGTTCCACAGAGCGAACCAGAACCGGTGGCGGGCTCTGAACCCACTGATGCCCTCCATGACGCGTCCGCTGAACCGGCCACTGCACCGGACCCCATGCCCCCATCGCAGGATCCAGCCATCGCCAGCACCGTATCGATCCCAGCGGAAGAAACCAGCGAAGGCGGTGAATGGGATCTCCTGACAGGAAAACTGCGGGACTGGATGGCCAACAACGAACTGAACGAGATCTGGGAGAAGACCCAGACCCCAGCAAAGCTGGTCGGACTCTTGATCCTGGTGATCGTGGTTCTGCAGATCTACAGCGGAATCCTCAACACGATCGAGAAGCTGCCCCTGGCTCCCGGACTGCTGGAACTGGCCGGCGTGATCTGGCTCGCTCGCTTCGCTCTGCAGAACCTCGTCCGCAGTGGTGATCGCAAGCAGGCCCTTGACGGACTGCGCAACCTCTGGGGCAAAGTCACCGGCCGCTGAGCTGCCTATACCGAATCCAGGTCTGGTCCGATTGGTAGTTTGATCAGACTTAATCAAGTCGTGCGGTGGACATTCAGCTCGGACGCTCCAAAACCGTTCGCCGGGCCTACGGAATTGACGAAATCGCTCTGGTGCCCGGAGGACGAACGGTTGATCCGGAGGTGACCAACACCAGCTGGAGCCTCGGGGGCATCACGCGGGAGATTCCGATCATCGCCAGCGCGATGGACGGAGTTGTCGATGTCGACATGGCTGTACGGCTGTCCGAGCTGGGTGCCCTTGGCGTGCTCAACCTGGAGGGCGTCCAGACCCGCTACGAGGACCCCAACAGCGTCCTTGATCGCATCGCCAGTGTTGGCAAGGACGAATTCGTCCCGTTGATGCAGGAGATCTACAGCCAGCCCGTCCAGGAGTCGCTGATCCGCCAACGCATTCAGGCCATCAAAGCCAAGGGAGGCATCGCAGCCGTCAGCGGGACTCCAGTGGCCGCGATGCGCTTTGGCAAGGCGATTGCGGACGCCGGCGCTGATCTCTTTTTCGTGCAGGCCACCGTGGTCTCGACCAATCACATCGGTCCCGAGGGACAGGAGACCCTTGACCTCAAGGCCCTGTGCAGCGACATGGGTGTTCCCGTTGTGATCGGCAACTGCGTCACCTACGACGTCGCCCTTGAATTGATGCGTGCCGGTGCCGCTGGTGTGATGGTTGGCATCGGGCCCGGTGCAGCCTGCACATCACGGGGCGTGCTGGGCGTTGGCATCCCCCAGGCCACAGCCGTGGCCGACTGTGCTGCCGCACGCGCCGACTATGAGAAAGAAAGCGGTCGCTACGTTCCCATCGTGGCGGACGGCGGCATCGTCACCGGTGGCGACATCTGCAAGTGCATTGCCTGCGGAGCGGACGCCGTCATGATCGGATCGCCGATCGCCCGGGCGGAAGAAGCCCCCGGACGAGGCTTCCACTGGGGCATGGCGACGCCAAGTCCAGTCCTCCCTCGAGGAACACGGATCAACGTCGGCAGCACCGGAAGCCTGGAGCGCATCTTGCGCGGACCAGCCCGGCTCGATGACGGCACCCACAATCTGCTGGGTTGCCTCAAAACATCGATGGGCACCCTGGGAGCGCGCACCATCCGTGAAATGCAGGATGTGGAGGTGGTGGTCGCGCCCTCCCTGCTAACCGAAGGCAAGGTGTACCAAAAAGCCCAACAACTGGGTATGGGTAAGTAAGCAGAGTTACGCTGGGATTGTGTGCGGGCTGATGCCCACACACTCCTCACACCCCCCGGCCCGACGCGCTCGGGCTTTCATTCTTTACCGTCCACGCATCAAGCATCACAGTTCCCTTCCGACCAGGCTTTTTCGCCGAGGAAAGGGATTCTCGTTGCTAAATTCCCATTACATCTTTAAAGGCATATGTCCGGCGCTGCAGCTGTCACCGACGCCTCCTTCGAGCAGGACGTCCTCCAGAGTGACGTGCCGGTTCTCGTCGATTTCTGGGCCCCCTGGTGTGGCCCATGCCGCATGGTTGCGCCGATCGTCGAAGAAATCTCCAAGGAATTCGAAGGCCAGATCAAGGTTTTCAAACTCAACACCGACGAGAACCCCAACGTCGCCAGCCAATACGGCATCCGCAGCATTCCAACCCTGATGATTTTCAAGGGCGGACAGAAAGTCGACACCGTTGTGGGAGCCGTCCCCAAGGCCACCCTCTCCGGCACCATTTCGAAGTACCTCTGAGCTGACCTTCAGGACCAGCCTTGGCACCCTTGCCTGCAACCCTTGGCCTGATTGATTACGGAATGGGCAACCTCCATTCCGTAACGAAGGCATTTGAACGACTGGATCGCACCCTTCAACCGGTTCGATCGTCGAAGGATTTATCCACATGCGATGCCCTCATCCTTCCGGGTGTCGGAGCCTTCGATCCAGCCATGGATCGTCTGGAGGCCACCGGTTTGGTCCCTGATCTGCAGGCCTGGGGGAGGGATCATCGCCCCCTGCTTGGGATTTGCCTGGGATTACAACTGCTTTTTGAGGGCAGTGCAGAGGGGTCTCGCTCCGGTCTAGGGCTGATACCAGGCCAGGTTGAGCGTCTCCCCGAGCAAACCGGCGAACGCATTCCCCATATGGGGTGGGCACCACTGACCTGCCATCATCCCAACCCTCTGTTGCATGAGAACGACCAGCCCACTTGGGTTTATTTCGTTCATTCCTATGCAGCGAAGCCTTCCCATGACGAGACCCTCGCTGCGACCGCACCCTTTGGCTCCTCGTCCGTCACCGCGATGGTCTGGTCCAACCGCATCGGAGCCTGTCAGTTCCATCCTGAGAAATCCTCAGACGCTGGCGCTTTGCTCTTGCAGCGCTGGCTCGACTGGATCGATCGTGATGCACCAATTCTGAGTTGAGCGGCCAGGGAGGACAACTCCGACTCACCGGAGGACGAAAACTGGTCAGCCCCCCGGGTGATCGAACCCGTCCCACCACCGGACGCGTTCGCGAAGCGGTGATGAACATCCTGATGCCCAGGATTCGAAGCTGCCGTTGGCTCGATCTCTGCTGCGGAAGTGGCGTGATGGGATGCGAAGCGATTCAGCGGGGCGCCAAGGAAGTCGTGGCCGTGGAACAGGACCGACGAACGGCACGGATCGCAGAAAGGAATCTCCAAAGCACATCGATGGGTTGCTTGCCAAAGGCCAACGTCGCGGTGGCAAACCGCAGCGTTCAGGGGTGGCTGGACGCCAATGCCGATTCAGCACCGTTTGATCTGATCTACTTCGACCCCCCCTATGGGGCAGGGCTCTACATCCCGGTGCTTGAGAAGATCAGCCAATCAACCTTGCTTGAGGCCAGCGGCTTACTGGTCTGCGAGCACGACAAGGCCAACGCGCTGGATGTTGATCAGCGGTCATGGACCATCCATGACCACCGCTTTTATGGCCGAACCGGCCTGCTGTTCCTGACGATCAACCGCCCAGAGCACTGCCCCGGCGGTATTGATTCCAAGCAGCCACAAACAACCCCAGAAGCGTGACGGGAATCAGACCCAAAACGATGCCGCACAGAAGGGGTTCGATCATGAGTCGCGCTGAGAAGCAAACTTGACCACAATTCTTTCATGTAAAACCCTGCACCGTGATGGAGCCGACATCAACTGCTGCAGGCGCCCCCGAAAGCAGTCGCACCTTGATCACTGCTCTGGTGGTGGTCGCCGCTGTGGCCTGCGTGATTCTGTTGATCTGGATGCTCGGCAAAGCCCAGGTCGATCCCTACGTCCAGGCCACGCTCAACCTGCAGGGAACCAGTGAGCACGGCGGGCAGTTGTTTCGGATTAATTGCGCTGGATGCCATGGATTGGCAGGCCAGGGCTTGCTGGGTCCCAAGCTGACGGAAGTCAGCAGTCGACTGAGCGATCAAGCTCTGATTCATCAGATCGTGAGTGGAGACACGCCACCGATGCCGAGCTTTCAAATGGAACCCCAATCGATGGCTGACCTGCTGGCCCATCTGCACAACCTGCAGTGACACCCGTCTGCTCAGCCCTGGTGGTGGTCTTGGTGGAACCAGCGGGTCCGCTGAACATCGGCAGCATCGCCAGGCTTTGCGCCAATTTCGAGGTTGCCGAGCTGCGTCTGGTCAATCCCCAGGCCGATCCCCTGGACGACGACTCCCGGCGCATGGCCGTCCACGGAGCCGATCATCTGCATCAGGCCTCGCACTACGACTGCCTGGTTGATGCCGTCAGTGACTGCCGACGGGTGGTGGGCACGTGCGGTCGGTTGGACCATGGCGACATCCCCCTGAGTCACCCCGAGGCGGCGCTCCGCTGGCTCGGGACTCCCGGACTGCGCGCAGAAAACGGCGACGATCGCCACACCGTGGCGCTCGTTTTTGGACGCGAAGATCGTGGCCTCAGCAATGACGAGCTCAGGGTCTGCCAGAAAGTGGTGACCCTGCACAGCGGCAGCCACTATCCCTCGTTGAATCTCTCCCATGCCGTCGCCGTTCTTTTGCATGACTACGCTCGAATCCATCAACTCGACAGACCAGCGATCAGTGCCTCGGAGGACCCGGCACCCGCAAGCCAGCTGAGCGACTTGATCGCTGATGCCAGTGATCTGCTGCTGGAGGTCGGGTTTCTGCTGGAGCACACCGCGGCGGCTCGGATGGGCAAAGTGCAGGATCTGCTTCAACGGGCGAGGATCCGCAGCCCGGAAGTTGCCCTGTTGCGGGGAATGATTCGGCAACTGCGTTGGGCTGTGCACCGAGATCGCTCCTAACCTTCGCTCAGCCACCGCTGCAACCTCCGTTGTCGACCAGCCGTTCGGCTCGCAAGTCACCAGGCTTCGGGCAACCCCTGCGACTGATCGTGAGATTGATCCTGATTGGGATCGGGCTCGGTGTACTCAGCGGGTCACTGTTGCGAGCACTGGCCCCTCAGGTGCGTCAACAACAACTGGCTCTGCCGGGCTGGATCAAGGACCAACCCTGGTTATCCGAGCTGATACCAGAACAGACCGCCCCTGCCCAAAGCGAGCCTGAGCGAACAACCACGGCCAGCTCAAACGGCATTCCACTGGCCAGGTTCAACCCACGGGACAACATCACCGCACTATCGGAACGATGGGCTGGGCTGGCAGCCACTCAGCCCGATCTCAAGGTCAGTGCCTTCATGCACGTGCTCGACACCGGGAGCTACGCCGATTTCAACGGGAATCAGCCGATGGCGGCGGCAAGTTCGATCAAGACTCCGATCTTGCTCAGTGCCCTCGAGTTGATCGATCGCCAAGAACTGCAATGGAATGAGCCACTGACCCTGACCAAGGAACTGGTGGGAGGTGGGGCCGGCTGGATGGCCTCCAGGCCACTGGGCAGCCGATTCCCCACCTATGAAGTGGCCACAGAAATGATCCGGGTGAGTGATAACTCAGCCACCAATCTGTTGATCGACCGGGTGGGTGGTCAGGATGCCATCAACCTGCGCTTCCAGGAACTGGGCCTGCTCTCAACGGAAGTGAACAACTGGCTGCCCGACCTGGATGGCACCAACACCACCAGCGCCAGAGATCTCAGTCGAAGCATCGCTTTGGTCGACAGCGGTGAGACGCTGGGTCCACGAACCCGCGATCTCTTTCGCGAGGTCATGGCGACCTCCGTCACCAATACGTTGCTGCCGACCGGATTAATGCGGGGCCTTGGCGGTGCACAGGGTGCACCGGACGACAGCCTGGCCCGTAAGGGCTATCGGGTGTTGAACAAAACCGGTGATATCGGGATCGCGTATGCGGACGCCGGCTTGATCGAACTGCCCGATGGCACCCGAGCCGTCGCGGGTTTCATGGTTGAAGGACCGTTCAACGACCCCCGCTCGACGGAACTGATCCGCAGCCTGGCCGCGGCCATGGCCCCCTATCTGAAACCCCAGCCAGCACCACCGAAACCAGCAGCCCCATGACCATGCGAACGGCACTGATCAGCGGGCTTCTCAGCCTCAGCACCCTGGTGGCAGGACCCACGGCCTTGGCGGAGACAACTCTGCGTCAGCAGCAGGTCAGGTCACTTCCAGGATCCCTGGACAGGGTTCTGATGGTGAACGACAACAATCCTGAATTGATCCAGGACGACGGCGTCCTGCTGTCGACCTTTTCTGACAAGGACAGCCGCGCCCTTGCCGTGGAACTCAACGGGCGTTTCGACCTCTTCAGCCATCACGTGTATGCCGGAGACGAGGAGGGAAGCCTCAACTCCACCCTCTGGCTGGCGATGTTGGTGGCTCCAGTCGGGGATGAGCCCGTTGAACTGACCCTGCTCGGTGGGAGCACCTCGCTCTCCCAAGCCACCGAAGACGACCAGACGCAAGCCCCCTTCCTGCCCTTGCCAGCACTGATGGCGGAAACGACGGAGGTTGTGGCCTCTGGCCCAGGGAGCCGAGTCGCCGGAGACCTGCTCGCCGGGCGCACCGCCCAGGAACTCGATCAGAAGCGATGGCAGCTCCCGCCCGGAGAACCCAGCACCGTGATGCTGCTTCCGCTTCCCGTCGCCGGCCTGGACCCGCTGCTGAACGGACGCAATCTGCAACTGCGTTTACACAGCACTGGACCGGTCTCCGTTGCCATGCTCGCGGCCCATGGATCCGGGACGACACCCCCCAAGACGAGCCACTGGTTAGGCCTCTTGGATCGGGGTGTTCTCAGCACCAAAGAGCACAGCCCAACCCCCCGCGGTGCCGAAGGGAAGATCATTTATTCCAGGGTCAGTGGCGTCCAGATCGGCAGCAGCTGGCGAGCCACACTCAGCGATCCGGGGCGCGATGTTCTGCTGGCACCGAGCGAGCCCGTGTCATGGCCGATCAGCAGCCTGGAACGGGGGACCCTTGGAACCCAACAGGTGCAGACCGCTGAATTGACGGCGGCGTACCCGAACACCGCATGGGCCGCCCATGGCAACTACGGCGTCGAGTACGACCTCACCTTGCCGCTGAAAAATGGCGGGTCGACTGCCACCACACTCCAACTCTCCCTCGATTCACCGCTCAAAAGCGATGAACCCCTCGGAGGCCTCCGGTTCAGGGAGACCCTGACCGGTCCCGTGATGTTCCGCGGTCCGGTCGCCATCCGTGGCCTGGATGGACCTCGGGGACTTCCACAGGGGCGTCGCACGGTTCATCTGGTGCTGCGCCAGGGGCAACCCGGCCCGGCACTGGGCCAGCTGACCCTCGAACCGGGGGAGGAACGCCGGGTGCAGGTTCGACTGGTCTATCCAGCCGATGCCACACCCCCCCAGGTGCTGACCGTGCAGCCTGTGAAACAATCCTGACCACACCAGAGATTCGACCGTGACTGCACCCCGGAAGCGCAGGGTTTTCCCCTTCACTGCGGTGATCGGTCAGGAGGAGATGAAGCTGGCTCTCCTGCTGAACGTGATCGACCCACGCATTGGTGGCGTGATGATCATGGGCGACCGTGGCACGGGGAAATCCACCACAATCCGGGCCCTGGCTGATCTGCTGCCGGACATCGACGTGGTGGCTGGAGACCCGTACAACAGCTCGGCATCTGACCCTGACCTGCAAAGCACTGAAGTGCGTCAGCGGATTGCCGATGGCGAAGCCCTCCCCACCGAGCCGAGGCAGGTGCCGATGGTGGACCTCCCCCTCGGCGCCACAGAAGACCGTCTCTGCGGCACGATCGACATCGAAAAGGCCCTCAGCGAGGGCGTCCGAGCCTTTGAGCCGGGACTGCTCGCCAAGGCCAATCGCGGGTTGCTGTACGTCGACGAGGTGAATCTCCTCGATGATCACCTCGTCGATGTGTTGCTCGACTCGGCTGCATCGGGTTGGAACACCGTGGAACGCGAAGGGGTCTCCGTGCGACACCCCGCTCGCTTTGTGCTGATCGGTTCGGGGAACCCTGAGGAAGGAGAACTTCGCCCTCAGCTGCTCGACCGTTTCGGCATGAGCGTCGAAGTTCGCACCGTGCGCGATCCGGAACTGAGAGTTCAAGTCGTGGACCAACGCACCGCCTTCGATGGAGATCCCGATGGCTTCAGCACCGCGGTTGAAACCAACCAAAAAGCACTGCAGCAACGCGTTGTTGAAGCACAGCAACGGCTGGGTCAGGTCAGCATCGACGACGACCTCCGCCTCCAAATCTCTGCCGTCTGCGGCGAGCTCGATGTCGACGGTCTGCGCGGAGACATCGTGACCAACCGTGCAGCCCGAGCTCTGGCGGCCTTCGAGGGACGCACCGAAGTGACGGAAGACGATGTCGCCCGCGTCGCCTCCTGCTGCCTGCGACACCGACTGCGCAAGGACCCGCTTGAGCAAGTGGACTCCGGCGACCGCGTCGTCAAAGTGTTCTGCAAAGTGTTCGAGCGCAGCGAAAGCAGCGACCGCTCGGACTTCGAGCTGGCACTGGCCGCCTGATCTGCTTTGCGCATCCTCGGCATTGACCCTGGTCTGGCGAGGGTGGGCTACGGCGTCATTGACACCTCAGGGGGCCAGCAGAGGATGCTCGACTGCGGAATCATCCGCACCGATCCTGGCCGTTCCGAAGGCGAGCGCATGGTCGAAATCGCCAGCGACCTGCGCCAGTTGATCCGCAGCTGGAAACCGGAGCTGGCTGCAGTGGAGAAATTCTTCTTTTATCGCTCCAGCACCACCATCAGCGTGGTGCAGGCCAGAGGCGTCGTGATGATGACTCTGGCCCGGTTCAACATTCCAGCGGTGGAGTTTCCACCGATGCAGATCAAGCTGGCCCTGGCCGGGTTTGGCCATGCCGACAAGGACGAAGTGCTGGCTGCGGTGATGCGCGAGCTCGACCTCACGGAGCCCCCGCGACCGGATGATGCCGCCGATGCTCTGGCGGTGGCCCTGACCGGCTGGTTTCAGCGATGACCGACAAGCAGAGTCTGCGCAGCAGATTTCGACAGCTTCGGCGGCAGCAAGCCGGCCAGGGGGCCGTCATCCGGGACGCCGTCAAAGCCCATCTGTTGGCGCGATCGGCCCCTTCGGCTCACGCCCGCTGCATTGGTCTGTACTGGCCACTGGCCGATGAAGTGGACCTGCGGCCTCTCCTCAAGGACATCCAAGCCCCCTTGGCACTCCCGGTGGCCGATGGCCACGGAGGACTCAGCTACAGGCTCTGGGATGACCATCCCCTTAGCGCTGATGGCTGTGGCATCCCCGCACCGGCTGTGGGGGCTGATCTACAACCGGAGGAGCTGGAGTTGCTGTTGGTGCCAGCCCTCGCCGTCGATCGCCATGGAATCCGCCTGGGGTACGGCGGTGGTTACTACGACCGACTGCGTGCCGATGACCGTTGGCACCAGGTGCCGGCCTTGGTCGTCCTGCCCCAGGCCTGTGTTCACGACCGTCCACTGCCCCGCGATCCCTGGGACATCCCGTTTGAAGGCTGGATCACAGAACGGGGGTCTGGTCAGGCGACGGCGTCACCCGCATGATGAGCGCCGATCGCTGTATTGACCGATGAACGGCTTCCTGGCTGCGCTGCTGCTCCTCGGGGGCCTCCAGGCCATGCCAGCCCGGGCTCATCAGATCGAGAGTGCCCTGCGCTATCTGGACGGTGATCTGGAGCTGAGCAGCAGCTTCTCCAATGGCGAACCGACCCGGGGAGCGGTGGTGCGACTGCTTCAGGCCGATGGCACCCCTGGGCAGGAGCTGGGACGAACCGACGACCAGGGCAAACTCAACCTCGACATCAGCGCCTTGGACGATGGCGTCGTCGATCTGCAAATTGACGGTGGGCCGGGACATCGCGACTACCTGGAGCTGCCTGTCGAGGCCGGGCAAGTCCAGCTGGACGACGTCGTGCAGGGCCCCATGCTGCTGATTCTCGTGGGATCGCTGGTTAGCGTGCAACGTCGACGCGACTGAAAACCGCCATGGCAACCCGCACCGGTAGCGATGCACTGGACCGGATGGTGGATCGCCTCAGCGGCACGAGCGACCCAAAGCGGCGATACGAATACGTCCTCTGGCTCGCCAAAAAGCTCCAGCCGATGCCAGCGGACGAGCAGACGGAGGCGATCAAGGTCAAGGGTTGCGTCTCCCAGGTGTTTGTTCGCGGTCAACTGGACAACGGCACCATGCAGTGGGTGGGCGATTCCGATGCTCTGATCACCAAGGGCCTTCTGGCCATGCTGATCGAAGGACTGAGCGGTTTGACCCCTGCCCAGGTGCAGGCGGTGGATCCATCCTTCATTGCGGCCACCGGCCTCCAGGCGAGCCTCACCCCATCGCGCGCCAATGGGTTCCTGAACATTTTTAGAACGATGCAGGCTCAAGCTCAGGCCCTTGAACAGATGCCTGGTCCCGTTAATTCATAGAGTCGGCGGGCGATATCTCGAAACGGTTCAAAGGTCATGGGATCAAGGATCGGCGTTGGACTCCTAGGCCTTGGCACGGTTGGCGGCGGGGTGGCATCGATTCTGCTGTCCCCGGACGAGCGCCATCCCCTGGTGGGCGACCTTGAACTGGTCCGCGTGGCCGTTCGAGACCTGTCACGACCGAGACCCGTCGACCTCCCGGCCGACATCCTCACGACCGACCCTGCCGACGTCGTCAACGATCCAGCCGTTGACGTTGTCGTGGAGGTCATCGGTGGTATCGAACCGGCTCGATCCCTGATCCTGCAGGCCATCGCGGCCGGCAAATCCGTCGTGACCGCCAACAAGGCGGTGATCGCCCGGCATGGCCAGGAGATTGCTGAAGCCGCAGCCAATGCCGGTGTCTACGTGCTGATCGAAGCCGCTGTCGGTGGCGGAATTCCGATCATCGAACCGTTGAAGCAATCCCTGGGCGGCAATCGGATCAACCGGGTAAGCGGGATCATCAACGGCACCACCAATTACATCCTCACCCGCATGGCCGATGAGGGAGCGGCCTATGACGACGTGCTCCGTGATGCGCAGGAGCTCGGGTATGCGGAAGCCGACCCCGCTGCCGATGTCGACGGCCTTGATGCAGCAGACAAAATCGCGATCCTGTCGACCCTCGCCTTCGGTGGAGCGGTGGAACGGAGTGCCGTACCAACGGAAGGCATCAGTCAGCTGCAGGGCGTTGATGTCGACTACGCCCGTCGTCTGGGATATGGGGTCAAATTGCTGGCCGTGGCCGAACGGATGGCCAAAACCGCAGAACCCCTGCCGTTGTCCCTTCGTGTGCAGCCCACGCTGGTGCCGACGGACCACCCCCTGGCAGGCGTCAACGGTGTCAACAACGCCATCCTCGTGGAGGGGGACCCCATCGGTCGGGTGATGTTCTACGGACCTGGGGCCGGCGCCGGCCCCACCGCATCCGCGGTGGTCGCTGACATCCTCAATATCGCGGGCATCCGACAAGCCAGTGACGCACCGGGACACATCGATCCGCTGCTAGCCGCTGGAACCTGGAGGGAGTGTGTCCTCGTTGAGCCCGGAGCGATCCGCCAACGCCATTACGTGCGTTTCAACACGAAAGATGCCCCGGGGGTGATCGGTCGCATTGGCGGCTGCTTTGGCGATCGGAATGTGTCGATCCAATCGATCGTGCAATTCAACGCCAGCGAGGCCGGCGCAGAGATCGTTGTGATCACCCACGAAGTGAGCCAAGGAGAAATGGATGCGGCTCTGCAGGCCATCCAGGCCCTCCCGGAGGTATCCGGACTCGCCGCCCACCTCGGCTGCCTCTAACGAACGATCGGGGGCATGCGCAACTGGCACTCGCCCCCCTCGATGGGCGAAACTATCAAGAACCATCACAGCCCACGTTCGCAACGTCTGACGTGTGCTCCCCAGTTCATGACGAACCTCATGACTGCCGCTCCTGTCCAAGGCTGTGTGCTGTCCGACGCCGTCGAAGCGATGACCATTCACCAGGGTGATTGCGTCAATCTCGACAGCGACGACGCGACCTATCAAGTGATCGGTGTCGATGACGAGCACCACCGTTGCTGGGTCCGCCGTTGGCCCCTGCAGACCGCGACAGGCTCACCGGTTTTCGAAATCTCACTGGAGCACATCAAAATCACGAGCTGAGACCGCAGAACGGCTGTTGAATGGCTGCAGCAATCCATCGGGTTGATGGGCTCGCCTTCTTCGCTTTGATTCGTTCACTCGCCCTGGCCATGTTGAGCGCCGCTGTGCTGAGCGGCTGCCAGGTCGAAGCCACAGGTGACCGGCTGACCGTGGCCTCCGCCGGGCGCGTCACCTCCCTGGATCCGGCCCAGGCGAGCACCGTCAGCGCGATTCAGCTGCTGAGTGCCCTTGGCGATCCTTTGTACAGCCTGACGCGCTCGGGCGCGCTGGAGCCTCGTCTGGCCTCCGGCCCCCCAAGCGTCAGTGCTGATGGACGCACGGTGACGATTCCGCTGCGAACCGATGTGCTGTTCCACGATGGCAGCCGCTTCGATGCCGAAGCGATGGCCTTCAGCCTGCGCCGGTTCCTGGACATCGGGACGCTCAGTTATGTGGTGGGCGGTCGTATCGCCGACATCGAGGCCACGGCGCCCCACGAATTGACGCTCAAGCTGAGCCGTGCGTCCACGTCGCTGAACGGACTGCTGACAGCCATCAACCTCACCCCGATCTCCCCCAGCGCCTATCGCAATCACCAGACACGGTTCCTCCACGATGGCTTCATTGGCACAGGCCCCTACAAGTTGGTGCGCTTTCGCGACGACCAACAGCGTCTGGTGCCCTTTGAGGGCTACTGGGGTGAAGCCCCGAAGAATCAAGGCCTGGACCTGATCACCCTGAGCAATTCCACAGCGCTGTTCGGCGCCTTGCGCAGCGGCGAAGTGGATGTGCTGATGTCCGGTTCCATTGACGAGGACCAACGTCACACCCTGCATGAAATGGCAGGGGAAGGCCGCTTGCGGGAAGGCGTCGGCCCGGCGATGGAAATCGGGTACATCACCTTGCTCAGTAATGCCCCGCCACTGCAAAACCCACAGCTGCGTCAGGCCATTGCCCTGAGCCTGAATCGAGACGAAGTCAGCGAACGGGTGAGCTACGGATTGCGCGCACCCTTGCGCTCCCTCATCCCGCCCAGCTTGCGGATGACCCCCACCGACAGCTGGCCCTCCCATGCTCCTGACCAGGCCCGCAGTCTGTTCCGCGAGGCCGGCTACTGCGATGGGAGAACGCTGGAGCTACCCCTAACCTTCCGCTCGAACGTTCCGGCCGACAAGTTGCTGGCTCTCACCTGGCAGGCCCAGATCAAACGTGATCTCAGCGACTGCCTTGTGCTCGATCTCGATGGGGTCGAATCCACCACGGTCTATCAACAGCTAGGGCAAGGGGCCTTCAAGGCCGTGATGCTCGACTGGCGCGGGACCTATCCGGATCCAGAGGCGTATCTGACGCCCTTGCTGAGTTGCATCGATGCGGATGGAGCCGTCTGTCGCTCGGGGGAAGCCGCGATCAGCGGCAGCTTCTGGTCGGCACCTGATCTCCAGAACACCCTGCTCACCAGTGACAACCAGCGGGGAGTCGAACGCGACCGGACGTTGCAAACCCTGGAAAACATCAGTGCCAAGGGAGCGGCCTACATCCCGGTATGGCTGGAATCACCGAGGGCCTGGTCCCAGCGCAGCGTCAGTGAGCCCGAATTCGATGGCAGCGGTCACCTTCGCCTCGATCGCCTCAGGAGGCGTCAGCCATGAGCCGCTTCGGGAATCTGGCCCGTTATTCGGCCACGCGCTTGGCCCTGGCGCCGGTGATGCTGTGGCTGATCTCCACACTGGTGTTCCTGTTATTGCGGGTGGCTCCAGGGGATCCGGTGGATGCAGTCCTCGGCAGCCGGGCGCCTGCGGACGTCAAAGCCAAACTGCGCGAGCAGCTTGGTCTGGATCAATCGCTGCTCCATCAGTACCTCGACTACCTCCAGGGGCTGCTGCCGGTCCACATCGAGCGGACGCCCGATTTTTCTGACATCGAAGGGTTGAGCAGCCTGAGTTGGATTTCCCTGGATCTGACCACCCCTTGGGATGGGCAGCATCTCTTTCTGGGAATCGGGTCTGACCTGATCAACCTTGGACGATCCCTCATCAACGAGGAAACGGTGCTCTCGATCATCGGTCGCACCCTTCCCGCCAGCCTTGAGCTGAGCGTGATCGCGCTGATCCTGGCGGCGTTGATCGGACTGAGCATCGGCTTCACCGGCATCGCCCGCCCCGAAGGAAAGCTTGATCTGACAGGGCGTCTCTACGGCCTGGGCACCTACGCCCTTCCTCCGTTCTGGATCGCCATGCTGTTTCAGCTGCTGTTTGCGGTGGTGCTGGGCTGGCTTCCCGTCGGCGGACGCTTTCCACCCAGCCTGATCCCGCCCGATGGCAGTGGCTTTTACCTGTTCGACAGCGTGACCAGCGGCAACTGGTCGGCCGTCAACGGCACGATTCGTCACCTGATCCTTCCAGCCAGCACATTGGCCGTGCTCCTCAGTGGCACTTTCACCACGGCACTGCGGCTCAATCTGAGGCGAACGCTGCGCAGCGATTACGTGGAAGCGGCCCGCAGCCGAGGCCTGAGTGAAACCCAGGTGGTGCTCCGCCATGGGCTGCCCAATGCCCTTTTACCGGTCCTCACCATCGCTGGAATCACCGTGGCATCGTTGATCGGGGGAGCGCTATTGATCGAAGTCACCTACTCCTGGCCGGGCATCGCCCTTCGCCTCCAAGAAGCGATCAACCAACGCGACTATCCCGTCGTGCAGGGGATCGTGGTGGTGATTGCTGCCCTGGTCGTTCTCGTCAGTGTTGCCGTGGATTTACTGGTGGCAACGCTGGATCCCCGGATCCGTTACTGACGTCGCTTCACCAGATCGAGGCTGTCCTGACGATTGAGCCGATGCCATCGGATCCGCTCTCTCTGAGCGTGGCTGGAGGCACCCACCGCTTCGAGTCGTTCCACCTGCTCGAGAAAAAGCACAACCTCGTCGAGAAAAATGCGTTGCACCGCCTCCGGCTGCACCCCGACCAGGTCTTCACCCAGTTGAAAGAGGTCCTCGGACTGGCCTGAAGCCGAGCTGGACTCAATCCGGATCACCGAAAAGTGACTGGCCCCTTCGGCGATCACAGCACGACTGCTGGGGTGCGTCCCCAGCGCTCCGAGCAGAGTGAGCTGTTCCTCCAGTGGAGGCGTAATCAGATCCAAGGTTCCACCCAAAACCATCAGGGGGAGGGGCAAAGCTGCAGATGTCGGAGCCGGCCAGAGCAAGCTGCCGAAGCTGTTGAACGCAACGACGGCGTCCACCGGATCCGACACCTCGAGCGGATGGAGGACCCCACCGGCCGCGAGTTCGCACTGCATCAACAACGACAGGTTGGTCAGAGGCAGATCAACCAGGGCCTCGGAACAGGTTGGCGACAGCTCGGATGCCGAAGGAGCCCCCATCGCCAACAAGGCCGTGAGTGCGCCAAGGGAATGCCCCATCAGGACAACACGGTCCCCATGGACCGGAAGGTCACCACGGGTGCGCGCTTCGATCACGGCGCTGATGTCATTCAGCCTCTTCTCCAGGGCCTCGGCACCGTCGAAGGTCTGACGGCCTTCCAGGAGCTCTTGGATCGCCGCACTGTCGCTGCCGGGATGCTCAAGCAGGACCACGGACCAACCCGAGCGCGACAACCCATCCGCCAGCCAGAGAAAATGGTCCGGGTCCCCTCCCAGACCCGGCATCATCAGGACCCAATTGGAGCGTTGCGGTCGCTCCGGAGTCCAGATCTGCAGGGCCAGATCGGACCTGCGGTGCTGGGTGGCCAGCTCGACCACGTGGCGACGGACGGCGACGGCGTCGGTCCCGGAGGCAAAGGAGCGGGAATGGACCACCGGCTGACGTGCCAACTCGCGGGTGAACGCCTGCTGGCGTTGAAGTGACTGCTGCCAACGCTGACCGGCCTGAACGAGGGCATCGAGATCCAGGCGCAGACTCTCGACCGGAAGCGCTTCCAGCACATCCAAGGTCGTGACGCTGCCGCGCTTCGCCAGCAGCCCCTCCAACGTTGTCAGCACAAGATCCGACGCTTGGGTCGACCCTGCATCCACCTGAATCAGCAGAGCCAGCGCATCGAGCAAAGGGCCTGCAGCCCAGCTGCGCAACATCTGCTGACCAAAGCTGCGACGGGTCAAGACCGGGGCCCTCAACAGGGTCCGCACGCCATCGCGACTGACGGGGTCAAGCAACGTCAGCCAGGTGGCCAACTCCGAGCGCTGCCGGCCCTCGGATCGCACCCAAGCGCTGAGATCATCGACCAGGACTGGCAAGACGATCCCATCGATTGCAACTTCCAAGCGCTCAGCTGCAGACACGGACCACGTTCCATGGGCAGCAAGCAGCAGACTGCTCAGCACACCCACTGCGACTCGTCGTCCTGATAAGCGTCCGCCCAGCAACGCCAAACCCCCTGCGGTGGTGGAACCAGTTTCCTCCAGGTCTGCGCCTTGTGACACGACTGCGTGTTTTGACGTCGATCGGAGCAGGCGGGGTGATTTTCATGACGCCGCTGATCTTCCATGCCATCGACTTCTCTGCCAGCGAAGTTGGCAGCGGATTGGCCATTTCGGCGTTGATCGGAACGGCGGTCCGTCTGCTGAGCGGCAGCCTGTTGGATCGCGGCCTGAGCTGCTCATGGCCCGTGCGTGGCACGACAGTCCTGGCGATCCTTGCCGACCTCATTCTGTTTCGAGCCACGAGCTATCCCAGCTATCTGTTGGGTCAACTGCTGCTCGGAACGGCTGCGGGGCTGTACTGGCCCGCGATTGAACTGGCCGTTCCCCTGAGCTGCGGTCCGATGCCCTCCAGCCGTGGCTACGCCCTGGTTCGCAGCGGTGATGCACTCGGCATCGGGATCGGGGCCCTGATTGGCACCCTGGCAGCGATGGCAGGCGCGTTGCGTCTGGTCTACGGCGTTGAAGCGATCTGCATGGCCACGGTCTTGATCCTGATCTCGATCACACCCCTGCTGAGCCAACGCCCAGGTCTGCGCGACAGCGCCGATGCCCAGATCCAGACACCCTCGTCCTCCGCTGGTCGTTGGTCCTGGCTGATGCCGCTGATGCCGGTGCTTGGCGTGAGCATCGTGGCCACGGGGATTCTGTCCCTGCAGCAGAGCGCACTGCCCCTGGACCTCGTTCGCGGTGGTCTGGAACGGCCTGGTCTCAGCGAAGGGGCCAGTGGCGCGTTAATCGCCCTGCAATTGGGACTCCTCGTGATTCTCCAATGGCCTGTTGGCCGCTGGCTGTCCGAACGTCCACCCGCTTTCGGACTCGGCCTCAGTCTGTGCTCCTTCAGCGTGGGTTGTTTGCTCCTCGGTCTGTCCTCCCTGCTCAGTCAGGGCACCGGGCTTGTGCTGCTGGCCCTGTTGCCCATGGCCCTGGCCCAGGCGGCTTTTCTGCCCACGGCGACAGAAGCGGTGATCGAGGAAACACCCGTGCAACATCGCGGTCTCGCCATGGCCTTGTTTTCACAATGCTTTGCGGTCAGCGCCGTCGTTGCACCACTGTTCGCCGGAGCACTCCTGGATCGGCAGGGCCATGGCCTGGTGCTGTGGATCTTGATGTCAGGGGCCTGCCTCGCCGTCTTGCCGACCCTGCAACGCCTACGCCCCCGGTTCAACACCGATGGCAGCGCCACCGAGGCCGGGCTTCAGCAGCAGGGATCACGGCAGCATCAGACGGTCGATGTTGTAACAGGGGGTCCAGGCGGTCTCCGTTGAAATCGGCTGGCCACTGCGATTGCGCAATTCATAGCGGCAAAATCCATCGGATTGCTCCAGGGCAGGCCCAACCACCAGCAGCTTGAGGGGATCAAGTTCCAAACGATCGGAACTTTTGAATGTGGGCTGACGCGACAGCACAGCGGTGCTGCGCAGGCTGAATGTCATCGCCTGAACCACCGGAGCCACGGCGATCACGCCTCCAACCAAAACGAGAAACAGGCCATGACACCGGCGGAACACGGGCATGGATCTTGCAGACTGGCCCGATGAACCTAGCCATGCAACCAGCCGAGACAACAGTGCAGGCTCCAAGGCTGATCATCCATGCAGGAACCCATAAAACTGCGTCGACTTACATCCAGGAACGACTGCGTTGCAATAAGTCTCAACTCAAGCGCCTCGGTATTACCTACCAGGATCCCGATCAGTGCAGACCCAAGGCCAAAAAACTGGCGGCAGCTCTATGCAAACGGCAATGGCATAAATGGGAGCGACTCTTCGATGACCACAACGGAACAGACATCCTGCTGAGCGCCGAGCAGTTCTGTGTTCCGTTAACCGATCAGGCGACGATTCAATCGCTCGAAAATCTAGCCAGACGCCATCACTACCAGCTGATCATCATCATTTTCATCCGCAGCCAGCTGGACTACATCAACTCGCGATATGTGTATTCATTGCGACGTTTTTACCATCATCAAAGCTTCGAAGAATTTGCCAATCATGCCTTAAAAGGAAAATTAAAAGGCGAAAAAAAATCCCGAGGAAAAATCCGTCGGCGTAGCGATGTCTTTGATTTCTGGACTTACTTCCAACCGCTCCTTCAGGCGCGCTCCAAGGGGAGCCAAATTGCGTTCCTCCCCTTCAAAAAAGACAACCAGGACCCCTTTCTCGCCTTGATCGAGACCATCGGCCTGAATACTCAGCAACGCTGGAAGCCCTGCCGCAACCAGCGACACCTCAATCGCAGCCCTGGCACCCGAGGGGTTTGCCTGGCACGCCTGCTCAGCCAACAGCTGGCGGAAGCCAACATCAGCCCCAAACAAATCAGCAACTCCTCGCAACTGGTCCTCCTGGAAGAACAGCGTCAGCACTGGCGCGACCCTGCTTTCTGGGGGTATGACCGAAAACTGGCTGATGTGGTGTGCAGCCACTTCAAGGACAACAACCAACGCTTCGCATCCATGGCCTGGGGGACCAGCTGGCAAGAACAATTCCCATCGGACGACGACGCTCTGAGTCGCCAGCGCAGCCACTACGAACCGCCCTCAAATTCAGAAGAGGAACGGATGCATCGCATCTGTCAACGGATGCTGCGTGAGATCCAAAGCCAAGTGAAGCGAAGATCCTGACCTGCTGACGTCACAGACAAGCTGCAAAAAGAGCTCTTGATCGGAGCCATCAGAGCAACCCAATCACAACCAGGGAGGCCAAGAGGCCTTCATTCATGCACCCGTTCAGTTCACACGACAAAGAACAAAGAGGGCAGGAAATCCTCAGATCGCTTAAAGACAAGGCGGGCACGATCCAATCAAGAAGCACAGAACAAGCCGACCAAAGATCCGATCAAAACCACCGACAATGCACAACTAGCAAGAGCTCGAGTCAAACGAGGTAAACTATCGAGAGCTTTGACTAGCATGGGACAAAACCCTTACAACGATCTTCCTAGCAGCGCATTTTGGAAGACTGGGGTCGCAGAAGAAAATCCATATCTTATTGATGGCATCTACAAAAAAAAATTCAGCATCTCCCCAAAAGCAAAAATCGTCACAGCAGGATCCTGCTTCGCCCAACACATCACCCGGCATCTCAAGAAGAATGGATATAACGTTTTAGATGTAGAGCCGGCGCCCCCCGGTCTCCCAGAGACCCTCCATCAAAAGCATGGTTTCTCAACATACAGCGCTAGATACGGAAACATCTATTCTGTCCGCCAACTCCTACAACTCGCCCAAGAAGTCACCAACGAGCGGACACCACAGAACTACATCTGGAAAAAAAATGGGAAATACTTTGACGCCTTAAGGCCAAATGTCGAGCCGGAAGGACTGGACTCCCAACAGGAAGTCATTGAGCATCGACAGTACCACCTCAAAAAAGTCCGAGAAGCATTCGAAGAACTTGATTTGTTTATTTTCACCCTCGGCCTCACCGAAATGTGGGTGGACAGAGCGTCAGGAACCGTATTTCCCACAGCGCCAGGAACAATCGCCGGAGATTTCAATGACAAAGAATATGCCTTTGAAAACGCACAATTTCGAGATGTTGTTCAAGACTTCAATCAATTCCAAAGCATCATGAAGCAGATGAGAGGCAACAAATCCTTCAAAACAATTCTCACAGTGTCGCCCGTCCCCCTCACAGCAACAGCCAGCGGCAAACATGTCTTGGTTTCCACAGCCCACTCAAAGTCGATTTTGCGGGCAGTCGCTGGCCAGCTGTCCAACAAAAGCAAGAAAATTGATTACTTCCCATCCTACGAAATTGCCACCAACCCCAGACTCCACTCAACAGCATTTTCAGGAAACCTAAGATCGATCAGAGATGAAACGGTTGACACTGTCATGAGACATTTCTTCTCGGAACATCCCGCCGTACAGAAAAAAAACCAGACATTAACGCCTGAGAACGAACTCCTTTCAAGGGAATCGATTCAATGTGAAGAAGCCATCCTGGAGATGTTCGCACAATGAAGCTACTTTTTTGCGGCGGCTCTCACCTGTCCAATTTAAAGAAATACCTCAGCTCAGAACTCCTGGGTTTTGAATCATCATTTCTCGTCACTGGTGGGGCTTATCAGTTCTGGTCAAGAGACGGACATCGATTCAAGACCAACGGAACAAAGGTCTCCAACCTGTTCAACAAGCCAGAAGATTTCGAGGTCGACCTGGCCAACTACAACAGGATCATCTTTGTGGGCCAGCTCCTCCAGCCCCATCGATGTTTCTACGGAGATCGGCCTTTATCAAAAGCACTTGTCAGAGAAATACTGAACCCAGAGCACTTTCCAGCTTGGATGAAATCCTTTCCTTCGAACAATATCAATTCATCCACATTTTACGAGAGTAACCCATGGTTTTACAACGAGCCATTGGCACTGTTTCCCAAGCTATCCACAGGCAAGTGCATCTCACTGGATGACCCGTTGCCAAGACATCCTGCATTTGCCTCTGTACCCAATCATGCCAAGCGCTCTTTTTTAGAGGAGGTCGACAATTTCTGCAAAAGAAATCAGATTCTTCGAATTCCCCAGCATCCATCGACAATTTCAAACTTTTATACAACCCTTGACGCATACGCATGTGAGGACCCAAATGATTTCACCCATGCCAATGAGCTTTATTGGCAGATCACTTGGAACGAACTACTGAAAGCACTTAAGACACACCAATAGCAGAGCAGGACAAGCGGTGCGCCCAAGGATCACCTTGACGGTCGTTGCCTTGAATGCAAGACAACAGGGAATGATTGAGACCAACCAAACCGTCTAGACGTTAAAGAGAAACTCCATCACATCTCCTTCGGCAACAACATAATCCTTGCCTTCGCTGCGCAACCAGCCTTTATTGCGGGCCTCAGCCAGGGATCCGGCCTCCAGCAACTTCTCCCACCCGATGGTCTGCGCTCGGATGAAGCCCCGCTCGAAATCGGTATGAATCACTCCGGCGGTCTGGGGTGCGGTCATCCCAGCCTTGAATGTCCAGGCCCTTGTTTCCTTTTCACCGGTGGTGAAGTAGGTCCGCAGTCCCAGCAGCCGATAGGTGGCCCGAATCAGGCTCTGCAGCCCGCCTTCTGTAACCCCAAGACCTTCCAGATAATCCGCGGTTTCCTCATCTCCCAGTTCCACCAGCTCCGCTTCCACCTGCGCAGAAATCCGCACCGTTTCAGCACCTTCCTTGGCGGCCAGTTCAATCACCTCGGTACAAAAAGCATTGCCCTCAGCGAGGTCATCCTCACTCACATTGGTGGCGTAGATGATCGGCTTGGCGGTTAACAGCCCCAAAGGCTTGATCAGAGCCTCTTCCTCATCGGTCAACGCAATACTGCGGGCAGCACCACCGTTCTCCAGAACCGCCTGAATCCGCTCAAGGGCGGCATCTTCAACCTGCGCTTCCTTACTCGTGCGCATCTGCTTTTTAAGCCGTTCACGGCGCTTTTCGATTTGGGACAGGTCCGCAAGACCCAGCTCCAAATTGATCACCTCAGCATCACGGGACGGACCGACCGAGCCGGACACGTGGATGACGTCGTCATCCTCAAAACAACGGATGACATGAACGATGGCGTCCACTTCACGGATGTTGGCCAGGAACTTGTTCCCCAGGCCTTCGCCCTGACTCGCACCCTTGACCAGGCCGGCAATGTCGACGAACTCCATCCGAGTCGGAATGGTGTTCTGACTCTTGCTCAGGGCCGTCAGCTTCTCCAGCCGTTGATCGGGAACCGCCACGGTGCCCACGTTCGGCTCAATCGTGCAAAACGGAAAATTGGCTGCCTGGGCCTGCGCATTGGCGACCAGAGCATTGAACAGGGTGGACTTGCCGACATTGGGCAGTCCGACGATTCCGGCTTTAAGCATCGGCGAAATTTAGCCGTTGTCGGTCAGCTTCCTGACTGACTCTCCCCAGGGGTCCAGACCACCAGCGAGACTGGTGTGAAGTTTTGTGGCCCGATGGTGCAACTCAAGCAGCGACCCAGCGCAGCCGATGTTGCCCCAAGCAAAGTTCCCGCCTTTGTTGCCCAGGCCCCCAAGCGACGCCTCGGCATCGGCCTCCTCGCTGGCCTTGCCCTGCTCGGCATCGGAACCGTCGCCGTTCGGCTCGGGCCCTGGAACGGAGCCGGACGGGACGTCACGCCCTATGTGGTTGAAGCAAGCCGAGGCTCCCTGGCAGGCGTCATCACCGCCAGCGGTGAACTGCAGGCGATCCGCCGTGTCAATGTCAGCCCCCGCAAGCAGAATCTGCTGCGCGAGCTTCGGGTCGACGAAGGCGACAACGTTCAGCAGGGCGACATCCTTGCGGTGATGGACTCCGGTGATTTCGACGATCGCCTCAGTGAGCGCCAGGCCCTGCTGCGTGAGGCTGAAGCCACCTACCGCAGCCGCGACGACGAATTCCTGCGCCGCCAGCAGCTGTACCGCCAGGGGGTGCTCAGTGCCATCGACTTCAACCGCAGCCGCAACCAACGGCTGGCCAGCGAAGCAGCACTGATTGCGGCTCGAGAACGCGTGGAACAGCTCGAAAACGAGGGGAATGAGTTATGGATCAGGGCTCCCTTCAGCGGCACGATCACCCGTCGTTTCGCCGAGCCGGGCGCCTTTGTTGCGCCGACGACATCGGCCTCGGCCACCGCCGGTGCCAGCAGTTCCTCAATTGTGGAGTTGTCCCAGGGTCTCGAGGTCGTTGCCCGCGTTCCGGAAAGCGACATCGGCCGGGTGAAGGTGGGGCAACGTGCCACGGTTCGGGTGGATGCCTATCCCGACCAACGCTTTGAAGCCGAGGTCCATGAAATCGCGCCCCGCGCTCAAAAGACCGACAACGTGATCTCCTTCGACGTCAAGCTGCGCTTCCGCGAGGCCGCAGAGTCCCTCCTGATCGGCATGACCACCGACATTGATTTTCAGACCGGTCGCAGCGCCCCAAAAACCCTGGTGCCCACCGTCGCGATCGTGACGGAAGCCGGTGAACCGGGGGTTCTGTTGATCGGTAACGATCAACAGCCGACGTTCACCCCCGTGGAGCTGGGCAGCAGCAGCGGCGATCAGACCGCAATCTTGAATGGGGTCGAACCGGGGACCCGCGTGTTCATCGACCTCCCCCCCTGGGCCGAGCAGGCCCGCGACTGAACCCCGACGAGATCACCACCTGCCTGACCGGAGACCCATGCCTGAGGCTGCCGAGAAGCCCCTTCTGTTGCTCGTGGACGGCCACTCTCTGGCCTTCCGCAGTTTTTATGCCTTCAGCAAGGGAGGCGAGGGGGGGCTGGCCACGAATGACGGCCGACCCACCAGCGTCACCTACGGCTTCCTCAAATCGCTGCTGGACACCAGCAAAACCCTGCAGCCCCAAGGTGTTGCCATCGCCTTTGACACGGCGGAGCCGACCTTTCGCCACAAGGCCGACCCGAACTACAAAGCCCACCGCGATGTGGCCCCGGACGTGTTCTTTCAGGATCTCGACCAGTTGCAGCAGATCCTGCGCGAGCAACTGCAATTGCCGCTGTGCATGGCACCGGGGTACGAGGCCGACGATGTGCTCGGCACCCTGGGCAACCGTGCGGCGGACTCCGGTTGGCGCGTGCGGATCCTCTCGGGGGACCGCGATCTGTTCCAGCTGGTGGACGATCAGCGTGACATCGCCGTGCTGTACATGGGCGGTGGTCCCTATGCCAAAAGCAGCGGGCCGTCCCTCATCCGCGAGGAGGGGGTGGTCAGCAAGCTCGGCGTGATGCCCGACAAGGTGGTGGATCTCAAGGCGCTCACCGGGGACAGCTCCGACAACATTCCGGGGGTGAAAGGAGTTGGTCCCAAGACGGCGATCAACTTGTTGAAAGAGAACACCGATCTCGATGCCGTCTACGCCACGCTGGAGCAAGTGGAGGCCGAGGGGGCCAAAGCCAGCCGCGGCGCGATCAAGGGAGCCCTGAAAGGCAAGTTGCGCGCCGATCGCGACAACGCCTACCTCTCACGCCAGCTCGCCGAAATCCTGGTGGACATCCCCCTGCCGGAGGACCCAACCTTTCCGTTGAAAACCGTGGATGGTGATGGGCTGAGTGCCCGGCTCGAGGATCTCGAGCTCAACAGCCTGCTGAGACAGGTGAACGGCTTCGTAGCCGCCTTCTCCGAAGGCGGCTACGGCGCGAATGCCGACAAGGTCAAGGCAAAGACACAACGCAGCACGCCCGCGGCAGCCCCCGAAGCCACCGTGACGGCAGACGCCGCCCCAGACCCGAGCCGTGACGCCATGCCGGTCTTGCGTCCGGAGCGCATCCAGACCGTGGAGGCCCTTGAGGCCCTGGTCAAGCAGCTCATGGCCTGCACCGATCCCCAGACCCCCGTGGCAGTCGACACGGAAACCACCGATCTCAATCCGTTCCAAGCGGAACTGGTGGGCCTCGGCGTCTGCTGGGGGGATGCCCTCGACGCCCTGGCCTACATCCCCATCGGCCACAAAGGAGGCGACGAAAGCAATCCTGAGCAACTACCCCTGGAAACCGTGCTCACGGCCCTTGCCCCCTGGCTGGGCAGCGCAGAGCACCCCAAGGCGCTGCAGAACGCGAAATACGACCGGCTGATTCTGTTGCGCCACGGCCTGGCCCTCAACGGTGTGGTGATCGACACCCTGTTGGCGGACTACCTGCGCGATGCCGCCGCCAAACATGGCCTGGAGCTGATGGCGGAGCGGGAATTTGGCTTCAAGCCGACGGCTTTCAGCGATCTCGTCGGCAAAAAACAGACCTTCGCCGATGTGCCATTGGAGGCCGCCAGCCTCTACTGCGCCATGGATGTGCATCTGACGCGCCGACTGGCTCTGCTGCTGAAGAACCAGCTGGAGACGCTCGGCCCCCAACTTCTTCCCTTGCTCCAGCAGGTGGAGCAACCGCTGGAGCCTGTCCTAGCGGAGATGGAAGCCACGGGGATTCGCATCGATGTGCCCTACCTCAATGAGCTGTCCACAGAAATGGGCACAACGTTGAAACGCCTGGAACAGGACGCCCGGGAGGCCGCGGGTGTGGAGTTCAACCTGGCCTCACCGAAACAACTGGGAGAACTGCTGTTCGACACCCTCGGGCTGGATCGCAAGAAATCACGCCGTACCAAAACCGGCTATAGCACCGATGCCACGGTGCTGGAAAAACTCGAGAACGACCATCCGGTGGTGCCTCTGGTGCTGGAACACCGGGTGTTGAGCAAGCTGAAAAGCACCTACATCGACGCGCTGCCACAGCTCGTGGAAGCAGAAACCGGGCGTGTCCACACGGACTTCAATCAAGCGGTCACGGCGACCGGCCGACTGAGCAGCAGCAATCCGAACCTGCAAAACATTCCGGTGCGCACGGAGTACAGCAGGCGCATCCGCAAGGCGTTCCTGCCCCAAGAGGGCTGGAGTCTGCTGAGCGCCGACTACTCCCAGATCGAGCTCCGCATCCTCACGCACCTCTCTGGAGAAGACATCCTTCAGGAGGCCTACCGCAGCGGTGACGACGTCCATGCCCTCACCGCCCGGTTGCTGCTGGACAAAGACGACGTCAGCCCCGACGAACGACGACTGGGCAAAACGATCAACTTCGGCGTGATCTACGGCATGGGAGCCCAGCGCTTCGCACGGGAGACCGGCGTCTCCCAGGCGGAAGCCAAGGACTTCCTCGCGACGTACAAACAGCGCTATCCGAAGGTGTTCGCGTTCCTGGAATTGCAGGAGCGACTCGCCCTCAGCCGGGGTTATGTGGAAACGATCCTGGGCCGGCGACGCCCCTTCCATTTCGATCGAAACGGACTCGGACGCCTGCTCGGAAAGGATCCACTGGAGATCGATCTTGATGTCGCCCGCCGCGGTGGCATGGAAGCCCAGCAGCTCCGGGCAGCAGCCAACGCCCCGATCCAGGGATCCAGTGCCGACATCATCAAAGTGGCGATGGTGCAGCTGCAGGCCGCACTGCATCAGCAGGGAATCCCAGCAAGGCTGCTGCTGCAGGTGCACGACGAACTGGTGCTGGAGGTGGCGCCGGATGCCCTGGAGACTGCCCGTGAGTTGGTGAAATCAACCATGGAAAGTGCCATCAAGCTGAATGTGCCCTTGGTTGTGGAGACCGGCGTCGGTGCCAACTGGATGGAAGCGAAGTAAACCACGCTGCAGGCAGGCTTTAGCCTCGGCCGCAGCAACAAAACAACTGTGACCCTGCGGCTTACCAACACCCTGACCCGCCGCACGGAAGCGTTCACCCCGATCACCCCAGGGAAAGCGAGCATCTACTGCTGTGGGGTGACGGTTTACGACCTCTGCCACCTGGGCCATGCCCGCAGTTACATCAATTGGGATGTCCTCCGGCGCTATCTGATCTGGCGCGGTCTGGACGTGACCTTTGTTCAGAACTTCACCGATATCGACGACAAGATCCTCAACCGGGCTGCTGAGGAGGACTCGTCGATGACCGCCGTCAGTGAGCGCAACATCGAGGCATTCCATGCCGACATGGATGCACTGGGCATCCTTCGACCCGATCGCATGCCCCGAGCGACCCAGTGCCTGGATGGCATTCGGAACCTGATCGGCGAACTGGAGGCCAAGGGCGCGGCCTACAGCGTCGAT
>NZ_JBGKDS010000034.1:0-9679 GCF_042954325.1 Parasynechococcus sp.
GCCGGGTTGAACAGGATCGGCAGAAAGTGAATGCTCTTGGTTTCCCGGAAATAGAACAGGCCCGGAAGCCAGCTGGCAAACAAGCGCCAGGCCAGCCATTGGTCGTAGGGGAAGCGGCGCAGTTCCCGGCCGTTCTGCCACACCACCAGGGCCTTTTCGGCGAATTCCAGTTTGAGGCTGACACTCTGGATCAGCAGAAACAGCCCGAACAGCGCCACCACCAGGGTCGGCCAGGGATGCCAGGGCAGGGGTAGCAGTGCTGCGCCCAGGGCCATCACCACCAGGGGGAGCCGAGGGTCGGAGTTGAGAATCACGCTCTTGGGGGTTCCCGTCATCAGCCGAACAGCACCTGGGTCAACACCACATCCATGATCGAGACGGTAATCAGAATCATCACCACAGCGCCGGTGGTGCTGGTGCCCACCTCCTTCGGCCCCCCTTTGGTGGTGAGCCCCCAGCCGCAGGAAATCGAGGCGATCAGCACCCCGAACACCAGTGCTTTCACCAGCATGAAGGGCAGGTCGTCCACATTCATCCAGGTGCGCACCGACGTCCAGAACACCGACGGCGGGATGTTGTAGAGGGCGGTGCTGGTGATCTGGCCACTCCAGACCGCCACCAGGAAAAAGAACAGGCATTGCACCGGGGCCATCACCACCATGGCGATCAGGCGCGGCACCACCAGGTAATCCACCGGATCGGTGCGCAGCATCGTGATCGCATCGATCTGCTCGGTCACTTTCATCGTGCCGAGCTGGGCGGCGTAGGCCGTGGCCACCTTCCCGGCCAGCAGGCAGGCCGTCAGCAGCGGGGCGATCTCCCGGGCCAGCCCCACCGCCAGGATGCCGCCCACGGTGGATCCAGCCCCCTGGCGTGTGAGTTCCGCGGCCACTTGAATGTTGAACACCGAGCCGGCGGCCACGGCGATGATCAGCACGATCAACAGGCTGCCGGGGCCGGCTTCCATCAGCTGATCGCTGAGGTCGCTGCGGTTGATTCGACCCCGAAGGGTGGCCGTGAGCGCTTGCCCGCCGATCAGCAGGCTGGCGCCCAGTCGTCTCAGCCAGCGGGGAGTGTTCATCCGGCGTTGGCCTGCAGGTGGGCGCCACGGTCCGGCCAGCCTCGCATCACCGCCAGGCCCAGCACCACGAGGACGGCCGGCAGCGGACCCATGCAGAGCCGGATGGCCAGCACCGCGGAGTCGGGCTGGGCAATGAAGCTGAGAGCCCCGCTGCACTCCTCGGCGGAGATGTATCCCGTTAACGACAGCAAGCTGCCGAACACGGACATCGTCAGGCCGATGATCAGTTTCTGGCCGAACACCATCCAGGCGGTGTAAAGCCCGGCGGGTTTGCCGGGATCCGCGTCGATGGCATCCGGCAGCAGGGACCAGGGAATCAGGTAGGCGGTGGCGGCACCAATGCCCACCAACGAGATCAGCCCCACCAAAGGCAGCAGCTGCAAGCCGCTGGCTCCCTCCGGCAGTTCTGGGAACAGCATCGACAGCAGGCAGGCCACGATCCAGAGCGCTGAGCCCCACCGCAGGGTGGCGATCCGTCCGATGCGGTTGCTCAACAAGCTCCACAGCTGCAGGCCCAGCAGGGAGGCGATCTGGAAGGGCAGCAGCATCCAGGTCGATAGGGCTGGGGCGACATGCACCACCTGCACCAGCCAGATCAGGGCCACCACCTGCATCAATTGCAGGCCAAACCACAGCAGTAGAAACAGGCCGACCACCTGGCGAAAGCGGGGGTTGGCCATCACCCGTTTGAGCTGCTCCAGCGGTGGCTCCGTTGAAGGGGTGGGCCGTTGGGCCTGTTTGGCGTAGGGGGCTAGGCCCCAGCAGCACAGCAGGGTGGCCACCGAGGCGATGGTGCCCGTAATCCGGCCCATGGCCAAATAGCCGCCGCCTCCATCGCTCAGCACGACCGACGCCACGATCAGGCCGCTCAGTCCCGCCAGGATCGAACCGGTGAACCGTGCGGCATTGAGGCGTGTGCGCATCGCCGTGTCGGTGGTCAGCTCCGTCGATAGAGCCGCGTAGGGCAAGTTCACGCTGGTGTAGGCGGTCATCAGCAGCACCGCCATCACCACGTAGTACGCGGTGCGCTGCACCACGGTGCCGTCGGGCACCCACCACATCGCGGCGAGGCTGATGCCCAGGGGCAGTGCGGCACTGAGCATCCAGGGCAGTCGGGGGCCCCAACGGGTCTGGGTGTGGTCACTCATCCAGCCGATCAGCGGATCGTTGAGGGCATCCCACACCTTGATCACGGTGAGCAGGGAGCCGGCGATGAAGGCCGGCAGCCCAGCGGCGCAGGTGAAAAACGGAAAGAGGTAGAAGCCGAGCTGTGTGGCGGCCAGCCCGGTGCCGGCGTCACCGAGCCCGTAGGCCACCATCAAACGGCGCCGTGAGCCGGCGGGTGATGCTGCAGACGGTGTCACGCTCGGGCAAGGGGCAGGCGGACCGCCATAATGAATGGGTACTGATCACCAAGCCACTCCTTCGGGAGGTGGTTCTGATGTACCAGTGCGGGTGTTGTGTAATGGTAAGACCTCAGCCTTCCAAGCTGATGACACGGGTTCGATTCCCGTCACCCGCTTACAACTCCAGTCCGGTGGCCACCTCGCGGGCCAGCAGAACCACCAGGCTGTGATGGTCAAGCTCAATCTCGACCCCCTCAAAGGGTTCGGGCTGTTCCGGTAGGTCGTCGGGGCTCACCATCGCCGTGTCGAGCACACGCATCCACGGCGACGCTGGCACGGGCAAGGCGAACTCAAGGGGGTCCTTGTAGGCGTTGAAGCCGATCCACAGCAGAGCGCCACGGCTGCCCATGTGCAAGCTGGTCGCTGTGGTGCGTGACCAGGCCGCCCAGTCCGGTCGCCCCAATTCGACCCCATGCCATTGCTGCCAGAGGTCGCCGTGGTCGCTGGGCTGGCGTTTCAGGGTCTGACGCGGCGCCACCAGTGGATTGATCAGGTTCGGCAGTGCCCGTCGCAACGCCAGCAGCCGCTGCAGAAAGGTCTTCAGCTCGAGGTCGCACTGGTCCGCATTCCATGGCATCCATCCCAGTGGACTGTTCTGGCACCAGCTGTTGTTGTTGCCCCCCTGGCTGCGGCCGATTTCATCGCCCATCGAGAGCATCGGCACCCCCCGGGCCAGCAGCAGCGTGGCCAGCAAGTTGCGTTGTTGTCGCTTGCGCAGCAGCTGAATCGCCGGATCGCTGCTGGGGCCTTCCACGCCGTGGTTCCAGCTGTTGTTGTGGTTCTCGCCGTCGCGGTTGTTTTCACCGTTGGCCAGGTTGTGCTTGCGGTTGTAACTGACCAAATCCGCCAGGGTGAATCCATCGTGGGCGGTGATGAAGTTCACCGATTTGCCGATGTTCACCGGGTGGCCGCTGTAGAGGTCTGGGCTGCCCTGGAAGCGCTGGGCCATCGACCAGGTGCTGTGCTCATCGCCTTTCCAGAAGCGCCGCACCCCATCGCGGAAATGACCGTTCCAAGTGCCGATCCGCCGGGCGGGGAAGTCTTCGAGGCGATACAGCCCTCCGCAATCCCAGGGCTCGCTCACCAATTTGAGGTCACTGAGCTCAGGGTCGGCTTCGATCGCTTCAAACAAAGGAGGCTGATCGAGGGGCTTGAGTTGATCGCCTCGGCTCATCTCGATGCCGAGATCGAAACGGAAGCCATCGACCCCCAGCTCCACCGCCCAGCAGCGCATGGATTCGAGAATCAACTGGCGGCCGATCGGATGGTTGGCGGCAATCGAGTTGCCGCATCCGCTCACATCGAGGTATTCCCCGGTCTTGTTCTGGTGGTAATAGCTCCGGTCGGCGAGGCCCCGCCAGCTCAGGGTTGGACCATGGCGGTTGCCCTCGGTGGTGTGGTTGTACACAACATCGAGCAGCACCTCCAATCCAGCGTCATGGCAGGCGGCCACCATCCGGCGGATGTCATGGCGACTTTGCAGGGGATCGCTGCTGGAGCAGTAGCCCGGATGCGGGGTGAACCAGCTCAAGGGGCTGTATCCCCAGATGTTGTCCCGCCCTGGAGGGGCATCGGCCGGATCGAAGGCGAACACCGGGAGCAATTCGATCGTGGTGATGCCCAGCTCCTTCAGCGCCGGCAGCTTTTCGATCAGCCCCAACACCGTGCCGCGTTGCTCGGGGGGTAGACCGGAGTCGCTGCGACTGGTGAAGTTGCCCACGTGCAGCTCGTAAATCACCGTGCGCTGCCAGGGATGGCGCGGTCGCGGGTGTTGTTGAAAGTCGAAGTGGTCCCGTTCGGTGACCACGGACTTCAAACAGGAGTGGGCATTGGGCGACGGGCCGGTCGCCAGCACGCGGTCATAGACGTCCCACCCGCTGATCGCCCGTGCTGCAGGGTCAAGCAACACCTTGGCGGGCCGGAAGCCATGGCCCCCTGGGGCCAGGGGGCCAAAGGCGCGATAGCCGTAGCAGCAGCCTTCCCCCAGGTCTTCCACTTCCACGTGCCAGTAGTCGCCGGAGCGGTGGCGCCGTGCATCGAGTTCGATCACCTGTTCCGGTGTCCGGTCGCTGCCATCGGCGAACAGCAGAAGCTCGAGGCGATCCGCAGCAGGTGCCGCCACGGAAAAATTCACGCCTCTTGAAGTGATGCTGCTGCCCAGGGGCCAGGGACAGCCGAGATGGATGCGACGCACAGCTCGGGGGGGCCTGGCGCCTTCAAACTAGTGGTTTGTAGCGGTGTTGAACGGCATGACTTTGACCACAACACCGGAGGTCGGTCGTGCCCCCCAGCAGCTGCGTTCCGATCTGTGGCTCTTCCCTCCAAACCGCGACAGCCAGGGGGGCAGTGCCTGGTGGTTGGACTGTGATCCAGAGCCGGTTTTGATCGATTGCCCACCGTTGACGCAGGCGACATTGACCGCATTGGAGACCCTTGCCGCCGGCCGGCAGCCAAGAATCCTGGTCACGAGTCGTGAGGGCCACGGCCGCTTGCGTCGCATTCAGGAGCGTTTCGGCTGGCCGGTCCTGGTCCAAGAGCAGGAGGCTTACTTGCTGCCGAACATCACGCCCCTGGACACCTTTGTCGACACCGCCACAACCGCCTCCGGTCTGCGGCTGCTCTGGACGCCGGGGCCGACGCCGGGCAGCTGTGTGGTCTTGGCTCCGCCCCCGGCTGACCTGTTGTTTTGCGGGCGTTTGCTGATTCCGCTGGCTCCAGGGCGTCTTGGTCCTGTTCGGCATGGCCGGACGTTCCACTGGCCCCGCCAGCTGCGCAGTCTGGAGGCTCTTCGGAAATGGATTCCTTCAGATGCCTCTCCACAACTGGCATCTGGCAGTGGCCTTGGTGCCCTCCGTGGTGAGCGTTTGGTGCCGTTTGGGGGGTGGCAACCGGCGACGGATCTCAGCTAATGCATTGCGGGACGGGGTGTTTCGCTTGCGGGCCCCTGTCAACGTCCATACGATTAGCGCGCTTGGGGAAGGCAGCGGCGGGTTTGATCGCCGTGCTTGAGCCGTCTCCGCCCCCCACTCTTCCTCTCAAATGAACAAAGCTGATCTGGTTAATCTGGTGGCAGCTCGCACAGAGCTCACCAAAACCGACGTCTCGATGGTGGTGGATGCCGCCATCGACACCATCATTGATTCCGTTGTTGAAGGCAAAAAGGTCTCCATCCTTGGCTTCGGTTCCTTCGAGCCCCGTGAGCGCTCCGCACGTCAGGGCCTGAACCCCAAGACCGGCGAAAAGATCGCCATCCCCGCCAAGCGCGTCCCTGCGTTCACCGCCGGCAAGATGTTCAAGGATCGCGTTCAGGGCTGAGCCCTCGCGCTGGTCAAGCCTTGCTGTCAGGCGGTCCCCGGGACCGCCTTTTTTTGTGATGGATCCTCTGGTGACCCTGCCGGCACACCTCCGGGCCTCGCTGATGTCGCTGCCGTGCGGCGTCGGAGAACCACGACGGTGTGGACGCTTTGCCCCCTCGCCCACCGGCGCCCTCCATCTCGGCAATCTGCAGACGGCCTTGGCCTCGTGGCTGCAGATGCGGCGCTGCCACGGACTCTGGCGTCTGCGCATCGACGACCTCGACACCCCCCGCGTCAAACCCGGGGCCATTGAGGCGATCCAACGGGATCTGCGTTGGTTGGGCCTCACCTGGGACGGCCCGGTGCTGTTGCAGAGCCGGCAGCGGGGTTGGTACTACAGCTGGCTCTCCTGGATGCGTCGGGAGGGGGTGTTGTTCCCCTGTCGCTGCAGCCGCCGTGATCTAGCCGGTGCGGTTCGCTATCCGGGGACCTGCCGGCAGGCGGATCGCGGCTGGGGGTGGCAGCAGGGACGTCTGCCGAGTTGGCGCCTGCGTGTTCCCCCGGACGACCCCTTCGGCAGTGGTGATGTTGTGGTGCGCCGGGCTGATGGCTTTGTGGCCTATCACCTGGCCACCGTGTTGGACGACCTGCGCTGCGGCATCACGGATGTGATGCGCGGTGAGGATCTGCGTGAGGCGGAAGCCCCCCAGCGCAGTGTGTTGACCGCCTTGGATGCGCGTCCACCCGCCTTTCACTACGCACCGTTGGTTCACGATGGCCAGGGGCAGAAATTGTCGAAGCGGGATCAAGCTTCGGGATTGGCCCCTTTGATCGATCAGGGCATGGATCCACCGTCGGTGATTGGTCGCTTGGCGTCTGGCCTGGGGTTGGTCCCCCAAGGGACCCGTTGTTCGGCGCAGGATCTTTTGCAAGCCCTGGGGCCATCCACCTGACGGGGACTGGATTCTTAAGGAAGCTTTCGGGATCGAAGGGTGTAAATGCCAGCACACTGAAACCATCCTTTCCCACCGAATCCGATGTCCACCTGCCCGACCTGTGGTGGCAGCGGCATGCAGCGCGTGAGCAATCAGCGTTTTCGCACCTGCTTCACCTGCCTGGGCCAGGGGCGGATCACCGCAGCCGTTCAACCGGCATCCGTGCACCCCTTGGTCACCATGACGCGAGGCCTTGCCCAGCCTGTTTGTCTGGCAAAGCCTGGCCTCTAATCGCGGACGTGCTCGGCTCCTCAGCTCAGGGGAGCCTTCTGCTTGTTGCGAAGAACGAAGAACGTGGCTGTACCCACAACGACCACGAGAGGGACTGCTGTGAACAGCAGAAGAGCAATGGCGGTCCAGTCGGTGTACACGATGGCTGAGTCGGGGTACGGCATCATCTCAGCAAATCAGAACCTGCAGTTGTGTGGCGGCTAAGCCCGACGTCCCTTGTCATGGTTGGTCTGATGGCGGGGCTCCACAATCCGGCCGTCGCCCAGACCCTCGCTGGGGTGGAACAGCTGTCCAGACAGTGTCTGCAGGGCGGACCACGCTCCGGTTGCACCCTTGCACTTCGCCAGGCTGAGGTGTTGCAGGAGCGGGCGGCTGAGCTCCAGGTCTTCCCCTGTCAAACGTTGTTGCTGGGGCTGCAGGCCGATCTGATCATGGAGCGCGATGGCCAGGGCCGGGGCGCCGAGGCGATCGCTGATCTGCCCGGCATGTTGAGGGGGTGTTCGGGCATCTAAGACAGCCAGCGGACCTGCAGCCGTTGGCGTTTCAGTTCGACCGCGTGCGTTCGCGATGCATCCAGCTGGTCCATTTGAAACCAGCTAAAACCATTGCCACAACTAGCTTTTGTCCTCTATCATGTTAGAAATCATGTGAGGTATCTCCATTGGGTAGACGCCGTAAAGGTCCGGTCAAGCTCAATGGAGGAGACACTTGGTATGTCCGTCTATGGGTAAAGCCGTCAGACGTACCCAAGGCAGGCAAGAAGACACTCATCAGGTCTCTCAAGACCACTGATCACTCAGAAGCTCTGAAGCGGTACGGAGCCGCCTACACAGCTCTTGAGCAGGAGCTACAGGCTCTCCTCATGGGAGACACCCTCAGAACACGTGTTGAACAACACCGTGAACTAGAGGTCAGACCAGGTGATTCCTCACTCACTCCTCTGGAGCAAGCTCGGATCACCCTTGGAGACTTCAACCCTGAAGATCAGACACACCTTGCTGTCTATGAGTCCTTTGCTTCTGGTCAGGAGCTACCTATCACCTGGCAAGAGGCTCTAGATCTTCATATCAAAGTCAGCAATAGGAATAGACCACAACCACTAGCTAAGTCATCGATCTATAAGTACAGACAAGCAGTTAAGTTCTTCAGTCCTTACTCTGATCCATCAAAGACAACACCTGACATCATTCGTCAATGGATCACTGATCATGAGGATGACTATGATCCAGTAACAGTTGCTCAACGCTTTAGATGGTTGTCTGCAATCTATACCTCTTGTATTGCTGAAGGGAAGATACAGACACAGAATCCATTCAATCTGGTCATCTATAAGGCTTCTACTCCCTTAGAACGTCAAAGAAGACCCTTCACTGATGATGAGTTACGTCTGATTCATAAGGAATTACCTCTTGTCTTCCAGCTCTGTATGACTGGTCTTCGAGCAGGAGAGTTCTTCACTAGAGAACCATCAGATCTCAATGGTCAGTTCCTTAAGGTTGATAAGAAGACAGATATTGATTGGAGACCTAAAGGTCTTAGCTCTCATCGGACTGTTGCTGTTCCTGCTGGGTTCTCTCTGGAGCCTCTTGGTAAGACCTATCAGTCTGGTATTAGAGACCATGGGATAGCTCTAAGACGCTTCATCTCTGATAAGACGGCTCCTCTTCATTCCTCTAGACATACCTTCCTCACTCTGTCTAGACGTGCTGGTTGTGATACAGCAGTCATCACTGCTCTCACGGGGCATCACTCGAAGGAGACTTCACGTGTTGCACAGTCCTATGGTCTATTCCCTGATGAGGTCTTGCTAAGGGAAGCTCAGAAGGTCTGGGATTACGTCTACTCACATATTCTCAAGTAAAACCACAACAGTTCTCTAGCGTTGTCGAACCTTCTCTGGTAATTTATTAGGATTGCCTCCGCATGTGATAGCTATTTGATTGAGGCCTGCTTCTTTTATGTTTATCTCGCCTCTATCAAACTTTTCAAATACTTCCCAAGGTATTGTGTTTGTAGTGCCTTCCCACGCGCAGTTGCAATATTTTGACGAATAATCATGAGAAGCTTTATTGGATAAAGCTGCTTGCATGCAACCAGCCATGAAGTTATTCTTTATATCTTCATCGTAACCAGCAGCCTTGCTACTACTGCCAAACAGCAGGAGGGATGCTGTCAATGAAGACCCAATACACAAAGCCAGGCGTTGCATTGTCACTAGAAAAACCTCATGGCTTGATTGGACAATCTGGAAAGCTTAGTACGATATTTTTTGCTCCTTGTATCCACAAAGGGTTTTTCATTTCCTTGTACGCTTTCTGCCAATACTCAACTGCCTCTACTGGTGTAACCAGTCCTTCGCTCACTAAGTTACAAAGTGAACTCACTGCAATAGCTCCAGAAACATATGTACTAGCTCCTTTACACAGTTCTCTTTCTCCTTTAGTTACACAAGCAAAATCTAATTCCTCAAATGTTTCATAAGCCTGAACTGCTGAACCAATCAGCAGTAGACCAAGAGATACAAAGCAAGCCTTAGCTATTCCAGACACTGATAATTGATTGTCTTTTTTGTATTGTAGCTGTGTCAGTCTGCATTGACAACCTGATCCCTCAGAAGAGTGCCAATAGTTCTCTGAGAGAGCCTGAGAGCCTCTGCAATGGGCTTCTGAA
>NZ_JBGKDS010000035.1:0-12252 GCF_042954325.1 Parasynechococcus sp.
GGAACAGCTGCACAGTTTGGTGGAAACTGTTGGAGCAGGGGCCAGAAAAGTCAGGCTGCTTCTTGCGCGGACTCAGGTGGAGTGTCGGCCGTCATTGGCACCTCCGATCTCGATGACCACAATCTCGTCGTTGGACACGCACAAGGCAATCAGCCTTCATGCTCATTGCGTCGGGGGCCCGGTTCGCTCAGATTGAATTCGGCGTGCTCAGCTGAACTGTTGCGCTGTATCCACGCTCACCCATGACCACCGTCACGGCTGGCATGATCCCGTTATGACGAACAGCACGCCCTCGCTCATTGCCTGGACGGCGCAATACAGGGAGTACCTCAAGCTTGTTGGCCAGGGGCTCGATGAGGAGGCGGCGCTGTTGAAAGCTGAGATCGATGAGGGGCTTCCCTGGGTCGACCTCACCTGGGACGATCTGGAACATGCCTACGCCAACCTTGGTTTGGCTGAATCAGAGGAGTCGGCCCAGCTCTGATCGGTTGGCTTCGCCCCGTTGCCATGGGCCGTTGGTAACGGAGGTCGGTTGTCCCCCTTCCCAGAAGGCGATTCGTGTGCAAGGGTGGCGAGACGCCGAAGAGTCCTCGAGATAGGACCCAATGCGCGCGAACCGATAACAACTTCGAACCATGACCAGAAGAGATCTTGCTCCCCATGGGGAGCTGAATACTCCACGTTCCAATGATCCCCACAATCCTCTGACCGGCTACGAATCCGCCCAACGCCGTCGCTATCTGCGTGCCTTGGCTGAAGAGGACTGCAACGACGGCGAAGGCTGAGCCAGCACGTCCCACCGACCATGCGCTGCGACTTCTGCGTGCAGGAGGGGAGTCTTCACGATCGGATTCGTCACGGCCGATCGCTGGAATGGCGATTTGCCTGTCCGTGCTGTTGGGCCGAGCAATCTCGGCTGCCTGGCTATCAGTACGGCGGCACCCGTAAGGCCAACCGTCGCCAGCGTCAGCGCTGAACCGTCGCTTCAATCGTTCAGTCGATGCACCTGGAACGATCGGGATGCGCCCGAAATCGTGACGTCAAAGAACCAGTCACGTCCGTCTGGGCTGCGCCGGTTCACTTTCCATTGCTCAACAGGCTCGCCATCCAGAGCCATGGTCAAGGCATCTCCGCTGCAGCCAGGGCAATCCACGTCGCGGCTGGCAAATCCATCGGCTGTGACCTGATAGCGCGGCATGGTGGGTGTGCTCGGCTTCGACCAGTCTCCCCCGTGGGTCAGGGTTGGTGGTCAGTTGTATTCACCCGGTGTTTCCTGCTTGGTGACCGTGACGCGGCCGACCTTCTGGCCCGAGAGGCGCAGTAATTCATCCCCGGAAAATTCATAGCCCAGGCCATGGCCGATCTTGGCGACATCATCGGCCGTGGATGCGGCGAGCACCGCATCCTTCAAGGCCGGGTCGTTCTGCATGGTGGTCAGAAAGGCCTTGAGTTGATCGAGTGCCATGCCGAGGCGTTCGGGAGGCACAGATCCTCTCCCATCCCAGGGCTTCGGCGACGGTCTTAGGCGGCGGTCACACCATCCTGTTTCCTCAGGGCCGCGTGGGCAGTGTGCAGACCTTTGACGGTGATGCAGCTGGTTCGGTTGCACACCAAGTAGCAACCATCGCCGACGGCATCAATGGTGGATCCCTTGGAGGTGGCGAAGATTCTGCTTTTGAATCCCATGGTCCTCGCCTCATTTGGTCTTTGACCAGTGTTGGCGAGGCTTGGCGCTCCGACAATCCGTGTTAAGGCGCATTGTCCGCTGCGCGTTCCTCGGCGGTGAGATATTCGGCAATGATCGGCGAGGCTTCGCCGGCTTCCAGGGCCGCAATATCCCGTTCGATGTTGCTGATGAAGAGCTGATTGCCGTTGCTTCTGGCGATGGCAAGGGCTTGTTTCAGCTTGGTGAGTTGCTCCTGGTGGCTCATCGATGGGCGATTTTGGGGAGGTCGATGCGATCGCAGGAGTCTCCCTCACAGTTGAGACCACACTGGGGAGGCTGATCTCCGTACTGACTGGGTTCTCGTAGGGCCCAGTATTGATCGACAACGCCGAGGAGGTAAACGGCGATGTTGCGGAGCTGTTGTCGAACGGTCATGACTCGATGCTGACCTCGGCATCCCCCGTCGTCAATGTTGTGTCAACCGATGGCGCCTGAAGCCATGCTGGCGGAGCCAGGACGACAGCTTGAGTGAGCGGCTTTGTAGGGGCTCAATCGGTGCAAGCGATTCATTGTCAATCAGCTGATTGAGGCTGCAGTCGCTGTAAAAAAGTTGGAGGTCGTCGCCGTAAAGCTGAACGGCTTTGTCGATCAGCTGGTCGTTGTGGAAGTACGCACGCAGGCTGTTGCGCTCCGTTCGGCGTACATTTTTCTGAGGCAGGGATTCCATCACATCGATGCCCTGGCGCGCCAAGATCGCGCGCAATGCACTCCAGTGGTCGTTGATCTGTTCGACGCGTCCGACAAATTTCGGCACGATTTGACGTCCAAGGCAGAGCAGTTGGCTCTGGGGCAAGACGTGAACGTCGTAGCGATTGAAGGGGGTGGCCATCAACACATCCAGGAAATCCCCGAAGCTCATGCCGTGGCTGATCCCCATCCGCTGCATCGGTAATGGGGGTTCTTCGATCTCAATCACTTTGTTGTTGTAGGCCGCAATCAGCCGATCAAATGGATTGCGGACAAAGCTGAAGCTGACATGGTTATGTCTGTATTTCCGTGCCTTGCGCAGGGTGATTAGCTCGGTTTCATCGTTGGTTTCCGTCTGCCAAAACTTGTCTGATGTGGTTTTGGTTCCCTTCGGTGGCCGTTCGCTCAGCAGGCGGCACAGGGCTGCCTTGATCGATGAGTTGGCCGCTTTGGGGACACGCCCATACAGCAGCCGATGCTGTTTCATGCGAATGAAGTGCTGAGGTTGCGCCATCGATGATTAGGAGGTCTTGGTGAAATTCTTTTCGAGGAACTTGCGGAACAGTTTCCACTCCTGTTTGTTGAACAGTGGACGTGCCTGTGTCGCCAGCTCCAGTCCGCGCTCGCTTAGCCCAGGGTTCGGTTGTTGTTGAAGGTTGGCATTTTCAGTGCTGGTTTCCAGCGCTTCACGCAGTGCATGGGCTTGCTCGGGAAGCGCCCGTTCGAGCACCGCCCACAGCATCAGCGTTGGATCGTCTGCGCTGATGTGGTCCTCATAGCGGAAGTCGATCACCTCGAGCCGTCTCTTGTTGGCCAGTTTGCTCAGGCTGCTGTTGAGGGCTTCAGGGGTGCTGTCGGAAAAATCGCTGCTACGGACAAACTCATCGACGGCGATCCCGCTCAGGTCATGGCCTTCCTTGATGAGTTGGGTGTGGCAGGAGCGGGCAAAGCTGGTTGGTTCACGGCTCGCAAACACGATGCGCCAATGGATGTCGTCAACGGAGAGGGCCTGCTCCAAGCCGATCATTAGGCGTTTGGTTCGTGGTCTGGCGTAGCGGTACAGGCCGCGTCTGCTTTCTCGATTGGCGGGTTTTTTGCGTTTCCGCCCCGCTTTGATCAGCCCCGTCCGCAGCGTGCCGAAAATCGACTCAAACGAGATCAAAATCGTGTGAATGCTGCCCGGCTGGTCGCCGGCTAGCTCAAGCAGGGCGTGTTGGGTGCGGCCTCGCAATGTGGCACTCGGTGGCTGATTCCAGACCCCCCACTGCAGAAAGGACCACAGGTCGCGGCATTGCTTCTTGAGGGTGTTGGGTCCGAGGTAAAGGACGCCGTGTTTCAGCAGCAGCCCCCGGTTGCTCTGCAGGTTGCGTTGCAGGTAAGTGCTGCCAGTTTTGTGGAGCCCGCAGTGCAGAACGATGCGGGTGGGTTGAAGCGCACTCACGCGGCCAGGTGCTCCAGGCGCTCCAGGGCCAGCCAGGCCCCCTCACCCCGGTTCTTGTGGCCCTGCCAGATCTCCGGGATGAAGGAGGCGTCGGGGCAGTGTTGCTGGATCAAGGCGAACAGCTGCGCCCAATCAATCTCCCCATCGAGGATCTGCAGGCCTTCCCCGTCCACCCCCGCGGCATCGGCCAGGTGCAGGTGGGCGGTGTAAGGAAGAATCGCGCCTAAGAAGGCACTGAAGGAACCCTGGAGGTGATTGCAGGCCAGCTTGGAGTGGGAGACATCCAGGCAGATCCGCATGCCGGTTTCTTGGCAGAACTGCTGGATGAACTCGGGATCGACAAAGAGGTTGTGAAAGCGCTGGCCTCCGAAATGCCAGGGGTAGGGCGGCATGGTCTGGGGAATGATCTCCACTTCACCGGCGCTGTTGATCTGCTTGAGCCCGTCCAGCAGGCGCTGGCGCAGCGGCTGTTTCTCCTGGGCATCCAGGTGGCGGTGTTCGGAAAAACCACCGACGTTGGTGACCAGCAGCACCGGCTCCGGGCATTGGAAGCGTCGGCGCAGATCCCGGGAGATGTCCACGACCCGCTGCAGTTCAGCGATTGAATGCTTGCGGTAGGCCTCGTCGTCGGTGCAGAGGTCGAGGGTGTGATCGCCGGCGAACAGCTCAGGGGCGTGAATCACCAGGCCGATGCCCTGCCGCTCTGGCAGCACCTCATCGAGATCAACCTCCAGATCCTTGTAACTGAGGTGAATCTCCACCAGGTCCAGGTTGCTGACCTGGGAAAACACACTGATGTCGTGGTAGCGGACCGGCAGGCCAAACCGCAGGGGGAAGCGATAGGGGCGGGGCTCGGCGGATGGCGTCTCCAGGTCGGAGGGGAAGAACACATCCCCTTTGGCCTTGTCGATCGGCAGTTTGCGCCCGATCAGGTCGTTGAGGCGATTGGGCTGGAGTCCCTGGCCGGGACTCTGGATCTGCACCATCGCGGCGCTGATTTCGGTGCCGGCGGGGATGGCGCAGTTGGCGACGAGGCTCTTGGCGAGCACCTCACGGTTCATCATTTCGCCTTGGCTGATGCTGCGCTCGCCGCCCTGACCCATGGATTCCTCCACGCGGCGGATGCCCTGAATCATTTGACGGAATTCATCCGGCAGCAGGCTCACCTTGTGGTCGTTGCCCTCCATGCCGCGGTCGAGGGTGATGTGCTTTTCAATCACGACCGCTCCCAGAGCTGCAGCCGCAATCGGGACCTCGATGCCGCGTTCATGGCCCGAATAGCCCACCGGTGCCTCAGCCAGTTCGCGCAGGCGCTCTAAGTAGCGCAGGTTGACGTCCTTGAACGGTGTTGGATACGTGGAATTGCAGTGCAACAGCACCGTCTGGGCGCCCTCCCGTTGCAGATGGCGGATGCCGGAGCGGATCTCCAGCTCCGAGGCCATGCCGGTGGAACAGATCAGCGGTTTGCCCGTGGCGGCCAGCTGGCTGAGCAGGGTGTGGTTGGTGAAATCCGCGGAGGCCACCTTGAAGCCCTCCATTCCCCAGCCATTGAGTTTCTCGAGGCTGGTCTCGTCCCAGGGGGTGCACAGCGGAACCAGCCCGAGGGAGGCGGAATGGTCGAAGCAGCGAAACAGCTCCTCATCACTGAGCTGAAAGCGTTCCAACAGATCCAGGGTGTACTGCGTCCCCAGATCCGAGGCCATGTCATTGCTGTCCCCGGCGTTGCGATAGAGCTTGCTCATATCGCGCATCTGGAACTTGGCGCAGTCGGCGCCGGCGGCATGGGCCGCGTTGATCAGTTCCAGGGCGATGTTGACGTCGCCGTTGTGGTTGTTGCCGATTTCAGCGATCACGAAGCAGGGTTCGCCGTCGCCGATCGTCCGCCCCCCCAGCTGCAGTGATCCGGTGGCCTGCCGTGCCACCGCCACAATCCGGCCGTGGCTGTCCAGCAGCGGCAGGGCAATGATCCGGGAGGTCAGCAGGGCCGCCAGGTCAGCTGGTGCCGTGTGGTCTGGCGCGGAACGGCAGTTGGGGTTCATCGCCGCGGTGACCGGGCGGTTCAGATCGATTTCGCCGCAGCTGGCGATCCAACGCCGAAAATCACCATCGGTGAGCACGCCCTGAAGGATGCCGCTTTCGGACACCACAAAGATCAGGCGTGACTGGTTGGCGGTGATCTTGCTCAGCGCCGACAGGATGCTGTCTTCCGCAAAGACAACGAACTGGGTGAAATTCCGCTCAATCAGGATGCCTGTCACCGTTGTTTGTCCGGCCGTCCGTGGTTGAGTCAGGTCGTGACACTACCCCAGATCTCGGTAGGTGATCCTCAGCAACAGCGCCCGCAGCAATGGGTTGGAGCGGGACACTGCGCAGTGGCGTTGGGCCACACCGCGATGCTGTGGCCGCATCTGTGCCGCCTGATTCAACAGCTCCCGCGCTTCCTGCCAATCGCCCATCGCGATCGCGGCTTCGGCACCCAAGCGCAGCTGGTTGAAGCTGGATTTGGCATTGGCCAGATAGCCGGGGACGGCTGGCTGGACCGTGGGGTGGGGGAGTCGGCGAATCGCATCCAGCAGCGCATCGGGACCCCCGTGTCCGCTGTAGCCCATCCAGGCGAGCCAGGCCGGATCGGGGTCGGGCAGGTCCTGCTCCAAGGCGTCAAGATCGCTGACGGTCGCGAGGGTGCGCCAGACGCCACTGCCGGCGAAGACATGGCCGCCGTAGCGGGGGTTGAGCCCGAGATCTGCCATCACGACAGGGCTGCAACCAAAGTCCAGGGCGTCGAAGAAGGCGGTGGAGGAGAGGGTGGCCATCAAGCGGGCCTGGCGCAGAAGGTCCGGCAGCGGGCGGTAGTCCAGTCGCAGGTTCGCCGGTGGACATCCGAGTGTGCTGTGCACGGTCGCGCTGATGTGGGTGTCCACGTCATGGAAGGTGGCATCGCCCGGCGCGATGCGGGGCTTGATCAGCACCTCCCAATCCGGTGATCGCTCGGCCAGGTCCGCCAGGATTCGGACCATCCGAGCTCGTTCGTTAGCGGTGGCCGGCATGATCACCTGCTCGGCGAACACCAGGCGCTTGGGCCGTTGTTCCCGTGGCTTCAGCGGCAGCTCGACAGCGGAGTTGCGGCGAAGACCGGTGAGCACCGTGCGTTGCCCGCTGTAGGGGGTGTTGGCGAGCAGTTGATCCAGGCGTTGCTGATCGCGGGGACCGCTGAGGCAGATCAGGTCGTAGCCAAGGCGCCAGCTGATTCCTTCGATGAAATGCTCCAGCACCACACCGTTGAATCCGCAAAAGAGCACCGGGCGCTGGCCATGGCGATCCAGGGCGAGCCGGATGTCGTTGAGCTTGCTGCCCGTGAGGAAGACGCCGATGGCATCGACGTCGAACAGGCGGCGATCCCTGAGCAGTGGGGCCAGCTGCTGTTGCCAGACCGTTCCCAACCCTGCGACGCGGCGCAGCAGTGCAGGGGGTGTGCCGTCCCGTGGGATCACATTGATGGTGAGCTCGACCGCCTGCTCTGCGGAGAAGCGGCAGAGGGCCTCACAGGCCAGCAACTGACTGTCACTGTCGGCGATCAGCAGCAACCGCAAGGGTTTGGCCTGGGTCATGGTTCCAGCGCCGATCGGTCATCGAGGGCCAGCAGCAGCCGCTGTGCTCCGTCCTTGATGGCACCACCCATGCCTTCAAACCAGGCACGGTTGATGGCGGGTAGCTCTTCGATGGCGTCCAGGGTGTGGAGGTCCCGCAGCCGATGCATGGCGCCGCAACCGAACCAGCCCACCGTGTTCTGCTCGGCTTGGATGCCGTAGTCGCCCACCATCAGTGCTGTCGCGCCCCAGGCCATCGCGGCCAGACTCCAGGGGGAGCTCACCGAGAGGCAGGCTGTGCAGCGAGCGAGCAGGTTGAGCATCTGCCCCGGGGCGGCCTCAACCAGGTTGCTTGGGCCCTCTCTCCCCTGGGGCAGCAACGGTTGGTCGCCGGACCAGCCATGGTCCCGCTGCAACACGATGGTCCATTCGGGATGCTGCTGGGCCCAGCGTTGCAGTTGCCGGATCAGTTGTTCCTTCGCCCCGAGGTGGGTGGGGATGTGCTCCTGAATCAGGGCCAACAACAGCGGTGCGTTGACGGGTGTGCGTTGCGGTGGGGACAAAGGAAACCAGAAGCCGGTGCTCAGCGCCGGTGGCGGTTGAAGCGCGTCGGGCCAGTTGAAGCTCATGGCTTGAAGCTGTGCCAGCTGCTGGGGGCCGCTCAGCAGCAGCAGATCACAGCTGAGCCGTTGGCAGATGTCCTGGATCAGGGCATCACCAACCAGGGGCTGCAACGGTCCGCTGAAGACAGGGGCTGGGCGGTGCTGGCTGTGCTTGCACAGTGCCCGATAGCCCGCGATGAACGTGTTCAGCTCCGTGGGGTCGCTCAGAAACAGCCCGATGGCCGTGGCGTCGTTCAGCAGTTGTTGTCCCAGCAGCTGTTGGACCGATTCGACACCTAGATCCGGTGGGCAAGGCGGCAGGGGTTGTCGCCCCATCAAGGCTGGGCCGACCGTGAGGCACCGGCGGCCCAGCGCCCGCAGTTGTTTTGCTAAGTGCTGACAGCTGTACTGCTCGAGGCCACCGTCGCTGATCAGGACGATCGTCATGGCATCCGGGTCCCTCAGCGGCGCAGCCACTGCGAGAGCCAGCCGAAACCGACGACGCCGTCTCGCATGGTCCGCAACAGCCGGCGGGTGCGGTGACGCTTGCGTTGGCTGCTGCGGGCGCCACCGGTGCTCAGCATCCGGCGGCCACCGTTGTTCAGCGCGGTGGTCTGCCAGGCCTGGCTGCCCCAGCTCCCTGGACCGATCTGGCCCTCCCCCAAGGGACTCACGTCGGAGCTGATGCGCTCGCGCAGGGCTTCGATGAAGCGTTGCTCGCCATCGCGCACCAGGCCCTGTTCCGCCAGCCAGGCTGGATCGTGCTTGAGCTCGAAGGGGTTCTCACGGATCGCGGCAAAGCTCGCCACCGTTCCGGAATCAGCAAAAAAATGGTTGCCCAGGGTTTCGGTGACCCCAAGGTCGCCAACGATCCGGGTGCTGATTCCCATCGCCATCGCCTCGAGGGCGGCGGTGGAGGACACCGTGATCGCGCAGCCGCAGCGGCTGAGCAGTTGCGTCGCGGGCTTGAAGCTCAATCGCAGGTTGGGCTGTTCCTTGGCCATTTGGTCGATCACGCTGGCCATCTCGCCGTGGCGCCGGTGCAGCGTGCTTTCGATGCTGGAGGTGCGTGGCTTGAAGATCACCGGATGATCTGGCCACGCCTTGGCCAGCTCCCGCAGCTGATCACAGAGGAATCGCCGTTGCAGCGGGTGCACGGGGATGGAGGGTTGCTCGAAGAACACAATCGAAGGCTTCTCCGGTGCATCCGCCCGCGCCCGCGTGCGCCAGAGGATCGGTAGGCCGGTGACGACCGCATTGCTGCTCTCCAGGCCCAGGGCACGCCGTCCTCGGGCGTAGGTGGCCAGATCGTGGGGACTGTTCAGGCAAAGCAGGTCGGCCCCGGAGCGATCGAGCATTCCCTCGAGTGCGAAGCGGAAGAGGATGCCCGGGTAGGCACTCACCAGCCGCGGGCGCGTGGAGGCCTGGGCCCAGGCCTGCTGCAGTTGCAAGAACGAATCCCGGCTGCGCTGGCCATCCAGGCCCAGGATCAGGGCATCGACCTTGCCGGGCATGCCTTGGCACAGGCTGCGCAGATCGCCCCAGGCGTGCTTTTCAATGCGCGTGCGGGGATCGATGCGTCGAATTTCGAGACGTTGGCGGCGAGAGAGGGCGCGGTTGTTGAGTTCGAGCAGATGCAGGGTGGTCTCGGCGCCTTGACGGCGGCAGGCCGCCAGCAGCGTCATCGCCATCTTTCCGAAGGAGTCGAAGCAGGCCACTGCTGCAACCTTGCGTCCGGCGAGGCGCTTGTCGTCTCCTGGCGCCATCGTCCTCAACACAGATCCAAGCAAAATTACTCGGCTCCAGGGCTGTGGATGGTCTCCAGGCTGCGGCAGAGGGCGAGATCGGCCGGTGTGTCGATCTCGGGACCGCTGTCATCGAGCACCACCGGTCGCCAGGGGGCACAAAAACGGCTGCCGCTTTGACGGAAAGCGGCGGTGCGCATGGCGTAGATCGCACCGGTTTCGAGATAGGCCGGCTCGAGATCCTGGCGGCGTTGTCGGGGTTGCTCTGGGTTGTGGTTGATGCCTCTGCCGTCCTCCCGCCAGAGGAAGCCATGCCAGGGCTGCACCGCGAAGCTGCTGTTGATCCTCGGATCCTCCAGGGCCTGCAGCACCCGGTCGATCTGTTCGGCGTTGGTGAACGGTGAGGTGCATTGCAGGAACACCAGTTGATCCGGCAGCGGGCCGGCCCTCTCCAGCTCCGTCAGGGCGTGGAGCAGCGCTGATTCGGAACTGGCGGTGTCCCCGGCGATCGCCACGGGGCGTTCCACCACCTCCGCGCCAGCCTCCAGGGCGACAGCACCGATGGCCGTGTCATCGGTGCTGACCACGACCCGTTCGACGCCTTGGCTGGCCTGCGCTGCTTCGATGCTGCGCACCACCAGCGGCCTCCCGCCGACGGCTTGCAAATTCTTCCCGGGAATCCCCTTGGAGCCTCCGCGGGCAGGAATCAGCGCCAGCGCTGCAGGAAACGGCGTCATCGAGGAAGATTCCATCGCCCCGTCCTACCCGAATGTCCAGGCTGGAAGCCATGCGTTTGGGGGTTCCAGAGCGGGGACTCTTGGTGCACCGCACGATCCCCCAGCACCTGGCCCCGGCGACGTTGGTGCCCGGCCGCCGTCGGGATGTGGATGCTCTGCTGGCCTGGGGACGGCGCCCCAGCGCTCGCCGGGTGGAGCGGTTGGCCCAGCGCTGGCAGCTGCCGGTCTGGCATCTCGAGGATGGCTTCCTGCGCTCCGTCGCCAAAGGCCCCGATCACCCGCCCCTTTGTCTGCTGGTGGATGACATCGGTGTCCATTTCGATGCGTCCGCGCCCAGCCGTCTTGAACAATTGATCGCCGCACCGATCAGCACAGCGGACACGCGGCGGGCTGAGGCTGTGCGCCGGCTGTGGTGTGAGCAACGGCTCAGCAAGTTGAATCCGGCTCGGGAGTCGCCGGCTCCGACCGAGTCTTTCGTGCTGGTGGTGGATCAATCCCCGGGCGACCGCTCGATTGCGCTCGGCTGCGCTGATGCCGGCAGTTTCCGCCGGATGCTGCGCGCGGCGCTCGATCGGCATCCCACCAGCACGGTGGTGGTGAAGCTGCATCCCGATGTCATCCGTGGCGGTGCCAAGGGGCATTTCTCGGCCGTTGATCTGGCGCATCCGCGGATCCGCCTCTGCAGCGATGGTCTCCATCCCGCAGCGCTGCTTGAGCGTGCAGATGCGGTGTATGTGGTGACCTCGCAGATGGGCTTTGAGGCCCTGCTCTGGGGCCGGCCGGTGCACTGCTTTGGCATGCCCTTCTATGGCGGCTGGGGGCTGACCAACGATGGTGTGCCGCCACCGCAGCGGCGGCAGGGGGTTCGGCCGACGTTGGAGCAGCTGGTGCATGCCTGCCTGATCAGCTACCCCCGTTGCCTCGACCCCCACAGCCTGGAACCCTGCCCGATCGAAACGCTGATGGCGGCGATTGGCCTGCAGCGGCGTCGTCAGGCTGAGGCCTGCGCACGGGTCGAGGCCTTTGGCTTCACGCCTTGGAAGCAACCCCACTTGAAGCGTTTTCTTGCGGGCAGCAGCTTGCGCTTTCGCTGGGCCCGTTCTCGGCCTGGACGCCGGCTGGATGCGATCGCCGTTTGGGGGCGGCGCGGCCGGCCGCGGCTGTTGGCCGCGGCAGAACGGCGGCGGTTGCCGGTGCTGCATGTGGAGGATGGGTTTCTGCGGTCCGTTGGTCTCGGCGCTGATCTGATCGCGCCGATCTCCTGGGTGGTGGATCCGGTCGGTGTTTATTACGACGCAACGGCACCCAGTGCCCTGGAGCAACGCCTGAGCGAAGGCCACTGGACCAACGCCCAGCTCCACAGATCTGCCCGCTTGCGCGAGCGGTTGGTCCGGGAAGCGATCACGAAATACAACCTGGAGGCGCGGCCCTGGCAGCGTCCTGAGGGGCAGCGTCGGGTCGTGTTGGTGATCGGTCAGGTGGAGAGCGATGCCTCGATTCGCTATGGCGCTGGCCCATTGCGCAGCAACCTCGGCTTGCTGCAGGCGGTGCGGGAGGCGGAGCCGGAGGCCCATGTGGTCTATAAGCCCCACCCGGATGTGCTGGCGGGTCTGTGTCGGTCCGGCGAGGGGGAGGAGCGGGTGGCGGAGAGTTGTGATGAGCTGCTCACCACCGGCTCGATCCAGCAGTTGTTCGAGCAGGTGGATGCCCTGCATGTGCTCACGTCC
>NZ_JBGKDS010000036.1:0-20664 GCF_042954325.1 Parasynechococcus sp.
TTAAGTCGTTCGCTGCTTGAACAAATCCTTGCTGATCGCTGCAGTGATCAGGCTGTGTGCGAGTTGGTCTGGGAGCGACTGGGCTATGAGCTCCTGGATGGTCCATCGCGGGTCTGGGCTCCTGGTTCGGGCTGTGCCGCCGAATGGCTCGAGGCGTTTCCGGAGCCGCCTCAAATCATCGCTGAACGTCCGGCATCCGTTCGCTTGACCCGTTCGATCCCTAAGCAGTACAAGCAGCTTCTCAAGGAGCAGCTCGGATTCAGCGGCTATCGGATCGGAGAGCTGTATCCCCGTCGCACTCGACGAGCCACGGCGGTGAGTTGGTTGTTGGCCTGGTTGGCCCAGCGTGGAGAGCCCCTCGCGGAACAGGGTCCTCTGGCGCCGGAATTGCCGGTGCCAGAGGACCCTGTCAAAGGACATCCAGGAGATCGCCCCGTCGGCTGACTGGATCAGGCTTGGATGGTGATCGGTGTTCCCCGCCGGGTGTTGTGGAACAACCAGCGGGCATCCTCCGTCGGCATCCGCACGCAGCCATGGCTGCGGGGAACCCCAAAGGGTTGTCCTGCTTGTTCCTGCCAAGGGGCGGCATGGAGGCAGATGGCCTCATTGGCCGTGACGCACATCGTGTAAGGAACCGCCGGGACGGTGTAGGTCCTCCCGACCATCGTCGTCGAGCGGTATTTGGTGAAGACCTGGCTCTGGCCGATCGGTGTGGGTGTTGAGGCTTTGCCGGTGCTCACGGGAATGACCCGGACCACCTGCTGGTTGCTGTCAAGGACGGTGAGCTTTTGGTCGGAGAGGTCGACCACGAGGCTCGCAATGAGTTCAAGCATGCTCTGGCAGCAGTCGCTGGATCTCCTTGAACTAGCTGTCGCGGTTGAGACGCTTGAGTCTCAGCAGGAATGTTTGCGGTTTCTTGGCTCTGTATGGTCAAAGATTGCTTGGATCTCTGCCTTGGCGCGTCCTGTTGTCGCGATCATCGGGCGCCCCAACGTCGGCAAATCCACGTTGGTTAATCGTCTCTGTCGCAGTCGTGAGGCGATTGTGCACGACGAACCCGGTGTGACGCGTGATCGCACCTACCAGGACGGCTATTGGGGCGATCGGGAATTCAAGGTGGTCGACACCGGGGGCCTGGTCTTTGACGACGACAGTGAATTTCTGCCCGAAATCCGTGAGCAAGCGGGGCTTGCGTTGGAGGAGGCCAGCGTTGCTCTGGTGATCGTCGATGGACAGCAGGGGCTGACGGCAGCGGATGAGTCGATTGCCGAGTTCCTGCGCACCCACGCCTGTCCGACGTTGCTGGCGGTGAACAAGTGTGAGTCGCCGGAGCAAGGTCTGGCGATGGCCGCGGAGTTCTGGAGCCTCGGCTTGGGTGAGCCGTATCCGATCTCGGCCATTCATGGCGCCGGAACCGGTGAATTGCTGGATCAGGTGCTCACGTTCCTTCCACCGAAGGATCAGGAAGGAGACGAGGAAGAACCGATTCAAATGGCCATCATTGGCCGTCCCAATGTTGGTAAGTCCAGCCTGCTGAATGCCATCTGCGGTGAGCAACGGGCCATCGTCAGCCCGATTCGCGGCACCACCCGAGACACGATTGACACCAGCATCGTGCGCGAAAACAGGCCCTGGCGCCTGGTGGACACCGCTGGAATTCGACGCCGCCGCAGCGTGAATTACGGCCCTGAATTTTTCGGCATCAACCGTAGTTTCAAGGCCATCGAGCGCAGTGATGTGTGTGTGCTGGTGATCGACGCCCTCGATGGCGTCACGGAGCAGGATCAACGCCTGGCGGGTCGGATTGAAGAAGACGGACGCGCCTGTGTGGTGGTGGTAAACAAATGGGATGCCGTTGAGAAAGACAGCCACACCATGACGGCCATGGAAAAGGAGCTACGGGCCAAGCTCTATTTCCTTGACTGGGCTCCGATGCTGTTCACGTCGGCGCTCACCGGTCAGCGCGTGGACAGCATTTTTGCGTTGGCGGCTCTGGCAGTGGAGCAGCACCGTCGTCGGGTGACCACCTCCGTGGTCAATGAAGTTCTGAAGGAGGCGTTGAGCTGGCGCAGCCCACCGACCACCCGCGGTGGTCGTCAGGGGCGGCTGTACTACGGCACTCAGGTGGCCAGCAGGCCGCCGAGCTTCACGCTGTTCGTGAATGATCCCAAGCTGTTTGGCGACACCTATCGCCGCTATGTGGAGCGGCACATCCGTGAGGGACTTGGCTTTGACGGCACCCCGTTGAAATTGTTCTGGCGTGGCAAACAACAGCGCGATGCCGAACGGGACCTCGCCCGTCAGCAAAGCCGTCAGTCCTGATTCATGGACTGGTTGCGACAGATTCCGATGGGCCAGTACGTCGATGGCCCCGAGGGATGGCTGCGGCGCATTGATCCCCGCCTCAAGGTCGGCTGGTCGCTGTTGTTTCTGCTGAGTCCTGTTCTGGCCGGTCCGATCTGGCGCACCGGACTGGTGGTCGGTTTGCTGGTGGTGACGCTGCTCAGTGGTCTGCCGGCCCGCGTTTGGTGGCGCTCCTGTGCCGTGCTGATCCTGCTGTCGATCACGGTTGGCCTGCTGTCCCTGCTCTTGCCTGCCGTGGATCCACCCATGGCGTTTTCGCTGCGTGATCCTGCGGAATTGCCGGATCTCACCTTCGAGACGCCGAGTTGGGATCTGCTGCGCCTCGGACCGGTGTCACTCGGATCGCTGAGTCTGGGGCCGTTGGTGATTGATCGGGCGTCTGCCCTGCTGGGCTTACGCACATCCACGCTGATTTTTACGGTGATCCACAGCGTGAACTTGGTGCTGATCACCACGCCTCCGGAAGATTTGGTGTGGGCTCTCAGCTGGTTGCTGTCCCCCCTCCGTCGGCTCGGTGTTCCGGTGGATCGGCTGAGTTTCCAACTGCTGTTGGCCCTGCGTTTTCTCCCGCTGGTCCAGGAGGAGCTTCAGAATCTTCTGCGGTCGCTGGTGAGTCGTGCTGTCTCCCTGCGCCGGCTCGGCTTCAAAGCGGCCTTCGGCCTGATCCTGTCCGTGGGCGAACGGCTGCTGGCCAACATTCTGCTGCGGGCCGAACAGGGGGCTGATGCGTTGGTGGCTCGGGGTGGGCGTGTTCTTCCACCGGGGGAGTTTCGCTTCGCATCCGGCCAGCCACATGTCGCTCCTTGGCTAAATGGAATCACCAGCGTTGTTCTGGTGGTGATGGTGGGAATGCGCGGCAAGTACGGTGCCTATTGATTGCATGCTGAGGCATGAGTGCCGAGCGTTATCTCAACCACCCCACTTTTGGCATGCTCTATTTGGTGGCGCCTGCCGGTGAGGGGCGGGATGTGTACGCCACGCTGTATGCCCAGCGCATGTTTTTTCTGGTCACCCTTCAACCCAGGGGCGCTCAGTTTGAGGTGATTCCCTATCAGGACGCCCGTCACCATGCCGATGTCCACCTCAGCCGCTGCCGCAGGGATCAATCTCCTGACCTCGAGGGTTGGCGACAGTTGTTTGATCAGACCTTCATCTGACTGTGATGACGGCGTCGCTGGAGCAACGCTGGCAACAGCTGCGGGCTGATTGGCCCCCGGGGTCCAAGCTGCTTGCTGTCAGCAAAGGCCATCCGGCCGAGTCGATCCGGACCCTGGCGGGCTTTGGCCAGGTTGATTTCGGGGAAAGCCGCCTCCAGGAGGCACTCCCCAAGCAGGAGCTCCTTGGGGATCTGGCTTTGCGGTGGCATTACATCGGCCGCTTGCAGAGCAACAAGGTGCGAGGGGTGGTGCGTGCGTTTTCCGTGATCCATTCCGTCGACTCCCTGGCCCTGGCGGAACGCATTGCGCGAATCGCAGAGGAGGAGAACCGTCGTCCGGAGTTGCTCCTTCAGGTCAAATTGCGTGAGGACCCCAACAAAGGCGGTTGGAGCGTCACGGCACTCGAGCAGGCCTGGACCTCTCTTCAGACCCTGCCCAGCGTTTCGTTTGTGGGGTTGATGACCATGGCTCCCCAGGACCTGCCCTTGGAGGGCCGTCTGAGCCTGTTCGAGGAGTGTCGGGCCCTTGCGGATCGTTTGGGCCTGCCGGAGTGCTCGATGGGCATGAGCGGCGACTGGCGCCAGGCTGCCTGCGCTGGTGCGACCTGGTTGCGCCTGGGATCGGTGCTGTTCGGGACGCGATTGCATCCGGCCTCTGCCGATTGACTTGCCGCTCCTTGGATGAAACGTTATCCATGGACAGGGATCCCGATCGACGTCGGTTCCATCCCCGAATCTTCCCGTCTCCGTTAGAGAGGTTTTCAAGGTGTCGCTGATTTCCCGTCTTCGTGCTGTCGTCGCTGGTGACGACTACCTCGATGGTGATCTCGACGATCTCGCCTACGACGACGATCACGCCGAGCCCCTTCAGCACACGGGCCGTTCCGACGGTGGTGCTTTGGCCACCCTGGGCGACAGCAACCCCTTCGATCTGAGTGACGAGCTCGGAAGCTCCAACGTGATCGGCATGCCCGGAATCAGTTCAGCCGCCGCTGAAGTGAATCTGATGGAGCCCCGCAGCTTCGATGAGATGCCCCAGGCCATTCAGGCCCTTCGTGAGCGCAAGACCGTCATCTTGAATCTGACGATGATGGAGCCGGATCAGGCTCAGCGCGCCGTTGATTTCGTGGCCGGTGGCACCTTCGCCATCGATGGCCACCAGGAACGTGTCGGCGAGAGCATCTTCCTCTTCGCCCCCAGCTGCGTCACCGTGACCAACACCAACCACGAGGAGGCGTCGTCCCCCACCGTGGTGTCTCGTGAGCCCGACCTCGCGGAATCCGAGTCCTCTGCTCCGTCCCCTGCTTGGGGATCTGAAGCGCTCTGATTTTGAGCGACTCCTCCGTACCCAACACTTCAGGGTTGTTGCGTCCAGACGTTGGTGTGATCGGCCTTGGCCGGATGGCCAAGGCGTTGGTTTGGCCCCTGATCGAAAGCGGCGAGTTGCCCGCTGAGGCTCTGGCTGCCACCGTCGCCAGACCGGCTTCCTTGGAGGAGTTGCAGGCCCATTGGCCTGCTCAGGTTCGTTCCTTTCTCAATGGGTCTGCTGGCTCCGAGCTGGTTTGGCAAGCGCCACTGCAGCTCTTGGCAGTCAAGCCGCAGCAATTGGCTGCCGTGGCGGCAGCCGCCCCCGAGGTTGAGCACACGCCTCTGTTGATCTCGGTCCTGGCCGGTGTGACCCTGGAGCGGTTGCAGCGGCTGTTTCCTGGCCATCGCTGCATCCGGGCCGTTCCGAACACTCCAGCGCTGGTCGGTGCCGGCCTGACGGCTTTGGCCTGGGGCCAGGGTGTGTCTGAGCAGCAACAGGCGCAGGTCAAGACCCTGTTTGCCAGCGTTGGCGAGGTGCTTGAGCTTCCGGAAGACAAACTCGATGCCTTCCTGGCCCTGACCTCATCGGGGCCAGCCTTCATCGCCTTGGTGGCGGAAGCGATGTCGGATGGTGCTGTTGCCGCTGGGCTTCCCCGCGACTTGGCCCACCATCTGGCGCACCGCACCCTGGCGGGTACCGCTGAGCTGCTGCACCAACGCTGCTTGCATCCAGGTGTCCTCAAGGACATGGTCAGTTCCCCCGGGGGAACCACCATTGCTGGGTTGCGGCAGCTGGAACGCGGGGGCGTCCGCTCCGCGATGATCGAAGCGGTGGTTGCGGCGGCCGAACGCAGTCGGGAGCTGGCCTGAGTTCAGGCGGCGATCCGATCAGGTGTGACCAATTCGCCGTACAGACGCTCAATGGCATCGATGTTGCGCTCAATCGTGTAGCGCTCCATCACCCGTTCCCGGGCCCGTCGTCCCAGCTCGGCGGTCAGGACCGGTTGATCCCGCAGCACCGGCAGGAGTGTCCGCAGTTGGGTGGTGACCCCCTGGGTGCTCAGCACGATGCCAGCACCTCCCGCCAAGACTTCTCCGTCGGCGCCTGCGTCGGTGGCCACGCAAGCGGCCCCACAGGCCATGGCCTCGAGCAAGGCCAGGGAGAGACCTTCCACCAGGCTTGGCAGCACGAACACCTCGGCGCACTGAAGCAGGGCGACCCGGGTTGCCAGATCCGGCTCGTGGCCCCACCAGAGCACGTCCTCAGCGCTGAAACTGTTCTGAAGCGTCGAGCAGAGCGGTCCATCGCCGACGATCACCAGTCGACATCCATGCGGTTGCACCAGCCTCCAGGCCCGCAGCAGAGCTTCCACGTTTTTCTCCGTGGCGATGCGTCCCATGTACAGGAACACCCGGTCGCTGCCCACCCGCTGGCGCACCTGCTTGTTCAGCAGGGTTTCGTTGCCAGGGGTCGGAGGTGTCCAGCGTGTTTGGTCGACACCGTTGGGGATCACCGCCAGGCGATCCCTCGGGACCCCGAGGCGCACCAGCACGTCGGCCTGAAGCTGCGAGAAGACGATGACCCGGTCGTAGCGAGCCAGGGCCGGCGCGTAGAGCTGATAGGTGAGTTGCTGGGTGCCGGCGGTGAGGTTGCGTAGGCCGGCATCGAAGGGGGGATGGAAGGTGGCCACCAGGGGCACCTTGAGCTGTTGGCACAGGTCCGGCAGCCTGAAATCCAGGGGCGACAGCGTGAGGCTGGCGTGGACGACGTCCGGGCGAATCCGTTCGAGCGAATCCCTCAGTTCGCGCTGTGCACCCGGCGAAGGAATCGTGTACACCTGCGATTTGACCAGGTACGGCAGGCTGACGTCCGGATCATTCGCCAGCAGCGAGGTGGTGCTGCGCTCGGGACTGCGGGGATTGTCGAAGTGAATGAAGTGGGTCTGGTGCCCACGCTCCCGCAACAGTTCGGTGGTCGTTAGCCCATAGGACACATTCCCGCAGAACGGTGACTTCTTTCCTAACCAGGCGATTTGCGCCAAACGTTCGAAAGCCCCATCAGGCGGAGTGAAAAGCTAGCAGCGTTGCCAGGGTTTCTCGATCACAGCGGCGAGCAGCGCCAATCCGGCCAGAAGGAACAGCACCGGCTGAAGACCAAACCGACTGACCAGGGTTCCCGCCATCACCAGGGGCAGGCTCAGGGCAATGTTGATCAGGTTGTTCTGCAGTCCGAACACCCGGCCCCGTTCGGTTTCGGGCGTGTCTTCCTGAATGGTGGTCTGGGCCGGGATCGCGACCAGAGCGGCTCCCATTCCCAAAATTCCGCAAAGGGTCAAGGTGAAGCCCAAAGATCCGCGCAGTTGACTGAGCAGCACCAGGGTCCAGGTGATCGTGCCGAGCCCTGTGGCGGTGAGGCGCCGGCGGCTGAAGCGGTGGCCGAGTTGGGCGATGGCCACGGCGCCGATGGCCATTCCAGCCCCGGTCATGGCCAACAGGGCTCCAAATCCAGATGGCCCGAGACTTTTAATCAGTGCCGCCAGCTGGAGGGCCAGCACGTAGAGCGCCGCCAATAGGCTGTACAGCATGACCAGATGAATCATGGCGCCGCGGACGCTGGGGACCTGCTTCAGCACCTGAAGTCCTTCGCCGATTTCGGACCAGATCGAAGCCGTCGAGGGTGGACGCACGGTTTCCTTCAGCCGCAGTGTCACCAGGCTGAGGGCGGCGAGCCCGTAACAGGCCGGCAGCAATAGGAACTCGCCACCATTGATGCCGATGGCGGCCAGCAGGTGATGCAGGCCGCGGAGAATCGGCTCGCCCAGTGCGAAACCAACGATCGTTGCCCCCATGCTTGTCGCTTGATAGAGCGAGTTAGCCGCGAGCAGATGTTCTCCGGGCACCACCAGAGGAATCGTCGCTTGCTCGGATGGGGCAAAAAACTGGGTCAGGATCGACTCCAGGAATGTCATGCCGATCAGACCCCAGTAGCCCCAGGGCAGCCCAAACCAAAGGGGACCGGGCAGCAGGAAGATCGGTGCGAACAGCACCAACAACGCCCGCAGGGCATTGGACGCCACCATCACCCGACGTTTGGGCCAACGGTCCGCCCACACACCAGCGACCATGCCCAGGGCCATCGCTGGGATGGTGTTGGCCACAAAGATTCCCGTGGCCAGCAGGGTGATCACCTGGGTGCGGGTGCTGATGTCCATGCGAATGGCTGACGCCACGTCGGCTAAGGCACCGCTGCCCTGGCCCGTGAGCATCAGGTGCTGATCGATCAGGAAGACCATCAGCACGATGTAGAACTTGTCGGCCAGTTGGGAAAAGATCTGGCCGATCCAGAGTTTGCGGAAGTTGGTCAGCCGCAGGACCTCTTGAAGGCCACGGCCTCCCTCTGGATTGCTTCCGGTTGGAAGCGCGGGTTCTGGGGTTGTCAGGCTCGGACCGCTCAAAAACCATTCCGCGTCGCGGCCATGATGGCTCAAGCTGCCGTCAGAACGGTTTCGCGGAGCATGGCCAGGGCTCGACTTCGTCGGGACAGGTGAGTCCGGATCCAAATCTCCACGACGGCAAGAAGCCTGAGCCAGACCGGTTCCGGGCCCATGAGTTCCCCCGTTTGTTTGCGAGGGAGATCTGCTCTGGTGAGCCGCTGCAGCAGCGCGAGTTCAGAGGGGTTGAGCGTGATCGCGGCTCCAGGTTGGTTGTCGATCGCAAAGCCGTCCTCCGGCAGCAGACTGCAGCGCCAGTCCCATTGCCCGAGCGGTGGCTCGAGCGGGACTCCGCTCAGACAACAGGTTTGCCAGGGAAGCCCGTAGCCGCCGAGCGTGAGCAGATGCACCGTGGCTTGAACCGTTGAGGCAAGGACGAGGGTTCTGTCGTCACCGAGCTGTTCGAGCCGTTCCAGGTGCAGAAGCACCGTGGCGAGCAGGCCTTCGATCGGATCATTCGCCGCCAGTTGCAGGCAGAGGTCGCAGAGAGCCTGGGCCGCTGCCAGGGTTTCGAGGTGTCGGCCCAGGCGGGAAAAACTGCGTTGCACCCTGAGCTGTCGCACCCGGGCCAGCCCGCTGCGGCCTCCGACTTGCAACTCCAGCAGCGTCAGCGGTGCCGCTGCCGCCAGGCTGCTTTTGGGTCGCCGCGCCCCCGGGACGGCCAGACGGGTGACCCCTTCGGCATCGCTGAGCAGGCTCAGCAGCCGGTCCTGTTCGCCGAGCGGTCCCACTTTGAGGACCAGGCCGTGCAAGCGCCGTTCTGCCATTTACCCGGCCGGGCGGCGCAGGTCATGGAGGAGCTGCGGGGCACTGCTGGTGCCGAGCAGATCAGCACCGGCCTCGACAAGATCCAGCACCAGATCGAGCTGGTGAATGCCTCCCGCAGCCTTGATGGCACAGCGGTTGCGGCACAGCTGTTTGAGCTGACGGATCTGCTCGGGGTGACAGGCGGGCCCGAAGCCATTGCCGCTCTGCACACCGACGGCACCAGCATCAATGGCGGCCTCCACGGCCAGGGCCAGTTGGTCCTCATTCAGGCGAGCCATATCGAGAATCACCCGCAGGGGCAGCCCCAGATCACAGAGCAGGGCCAGCTCCTCGGCAAAGCGACCGGCTTCGTTGTTGGCGAGGGCTTGGAAATCCGGCACCACGTCCAGCTCTTGAGCTCCATTGGCGGCAGCCCACTCCGCTTCAGCGTGCTTCAGCGTTGCCGGAATCGCACCGAATGGGAATCCGATCACGGCAATGAGCACCGGCCCACCGTCGGTGCTGCCCAGCCGATCCCGCAGCAGCGGCAGCTGAATGAGGGTGGTGCTGATCGCACGCACGCCTTGCTGGCGTCCTGCATCGCAGAGCTCCAGCAGGCTGTCCCTGGGCAAAAGTGGATCGAGGATCGCCTGATCCAACAGAGGTGGCAGATCGGGGAGATCTTTGGCGTGATCGGCCATTGAGGGGGGAGTGGTCCAGCGGACCCGGATCAGTCCCGGGCTTGGATCACACCGTATCCACCGTGGTTCCGGTGATAGATCACCTGCAGCTCTCCGCTGTCGCTGTCGCGGAACAGATAGAAGTCGTGGTCGATTAAATCGAGCTGACGACGGGCATCCTCGAGTGACATCGCGGGCATCGCGAAATACTTGCGTCGGACCCCTGGATCGGGGAGGGCTGCTTCCTTTCCGTCCACGAGAGAGCCATCCACCTGGCTGTCGTCACTGACGGCCTCGGTGCCGGGGGTCAAGCTGGCGCTGTGGCCATGGCTGTGGTGGTGATCGCTGTGACGTTCCTTCCAGCGCCGCAATTGACGAGCCAGCTTTCCCGCGGCCAGATCAATGCTGGCGTATAGGTTTTCACTGCGTTCCTGGGCTCGGATCACCGTGCCATTGGCAAAGACCGTCACTTCGGCCGTTTGTTGAGGAACGCGAGGGTTGCGAGCGACCGAGAGATGCACATCGGCTTCCCGGACTGTTTCGCCAAAATGCTGAATGGCCCGCTCGAGTTTGGTTTGCGTGTAGTCCCGCAGTGCCGGCGTGATCTCGAGATTGCGACCATGGATCAGCAACTTCATGCTTTCCTCCTGTGCCGGTTGTTATCGGCAACCTAGAGACGGGTCGCGGTTCAGCCCACCCCGGACGCGCAATTCTTTTTGAGCCGTCCGCTCCGGTGATGTTCGACCAGGCCTGGGAGTCCCAGCGGCTGTGGCAACAGCGTCTGCTTGAGGATTCATCTGCGCCTGAAGCGGTGTGGCTGTTGCAGCATCCGGCTTGTTACACCCTGGGTCGCGGCGCGAGCCTGGAGCACCTGCATTTCGATCCAGAGCAGCCGCCGCTGCCCCTGTTTCGCATCGACCGCGGCGGTGAGGTCACCCACCACGTGCCCGGTCAGCTGGTGGCCTATCCCGTTCTGGACCTACGCCGCCACCAAGCTGATCTGCACTGGTATCTGAGGGAACTTGAGCTGGTCTTAATCGATGTGCTGGCCGAGCTCGGCCTGCAGGGTGAGCGCTTACCTGGTCTGACCGGGCTGTGGCTGGAGGGCCGCAAGGTCGCTGCCATTGGGGTGGGCTGCCGCCGCTGGATCACCCAGCACGGACTGGCTCTCAATGTGAGCTGTCCCATGGAGGGATTTGAGCAGGTCACGCCCTGCGGTCTGGTTGACCGTCGCGTGGGTCGTCTGAGTGATTGGTTGCCTGGGCTCACGGTGGAGCAGGTGCAGCCACTGCTGCGGCTGGCCCTGGCCCGACGCTTTGGGCTGGTCTGGTCCGCGTCGCCGTGATACGCCTGAGCGGATTGATGCAACGGCTCGGATGACCGCCAGCTGGACCCCAACGGCCCGGGAACAGGATGCTTTGCAGCGTCATGCACCGATTCAGGCGCTGCCACGGGTCGATGCGGTCTGGCCTGGCCTGGCCGACCGGCATGGAACCCTGACCGCCTTGGATGCCCCCCATGCCGCGCATCCGGAACGCCTGAGTTTCGGGGAGCTGGCGGAGCGGATCGCCACGGCGGCGGCGGCGTTTCGGTCCCATGGCATCACCGATGGAACGGTGGTGGCCCTGTTCTCCGAAAACAGTCCGCGCTGGCTGGTTGCGGATCAGGGCCTGATGCGGGCGGGCGCTGCGGACGCGGTCCGCGGGGCCTCTGCTCCCGTCGAAGAACTTCGCTACATCCTTGAGGACTCTGGCGCGACGGCGCTGGTCGTTCAGAACGCTGAATTGTGGACCCGTTTGGCCCTCACGCCAGAGCAGCGGTCGCGGCTGACCCTGGTGCTGCAATTGGAGGGGACTCCCGTCGATGGGGTCATCGGATGGGAGCAGTTGCTCGCGATGGGAGTGGGCCATGCCCCCGTTCAGCCCAGCGCTGACCCGGATGCCGTGGCGACCATCCTTTACACCTCCGGCACCACCGGGCAGCCGAAGGGGGTCCCTTTGACCCATCGCAACTTGCTCCACCAGATGTGGTCACTGGCCTGTGTGGCCTATCCGGCCCCAGGTTCACCCGTGCTCAGCGTTTTGCCGATCTGGCATGCCTATGAGCGCAGTGCCAGTTACTACTTCCTGTCCTGCGGGTGCACGCAGAGTTACACAACAATCAAGCAGCTGAAGAAGGACCTGCCGCGGGTGCGACCGATCGCCATGGCCACGGTTCCGCGGCTCTGGGAATCCGTTCAGGCTGGTTTCGAGGACGTCCTCAAGACCTTTCCCCCGTCCCGCCAGCGGCTGTTGCGCGCTGCACTCACCAACAGTGCGGCCCAGCGGCGCTGCTGGCGCATCGCCCGTGACCTCTTGCTGGAGGAGACACCGCCCTCAAGACGATTCAGCGCGTGGATCGAGGCTGGCCTGCGTTGGCCTCTGCATGCTTTGGCTTCGGCCTTGATCTGGCCCACCCTGCGCCGTCAACTCAGCGGTGGTCAGTTGGCTTATCCCATCAGCGGTGGTGGAGCGATCGCGCCCCACATTGATGCGTTTTTCGAGGCCGTCGGCATTGAGCTGTTGGTGGGCTATGGCCTCACCGAGACGAGTCCGGTGGTGAGTTGCCGTCGGCCCTGGCGGAACATCCGCGGCAGCTCGGGTTTGCCAATGCCCGAGACCGAATTCCGCGTTGTTGACCCGGAGACCGGTGCGGCCCTGGGCTTGCGTGAACGCGGCCGTGTGTTGGTTCGGGGCCCGCAGGTGATGGGGGGCTATCTGGGCAAGCCAGAGGCTTCCGCCAAGGTGCTGGATGCCGCTGGCTGGTTCGACACCGGTGATCTCGGCATGGTTCTTCCGGATGGATCTGTCGCGCTGACCGGTCGCGCCAAGGACACGATCGTGCTCAGTAGTGGGGAGAACATTGAACCGGGCCCTCTGGAGGAAGCCTTGGTGGCGAGCCCGTTCATTGAGCAGGTCATGCTCGTGGGCCAGGACGAACGTCAGCTGGGGGCGTTGGTTGTGCCCCGGGCGGAGGCCATGGTGGCCTGGGCAGCGCAGCAGGGTCTGGAGATCGCTGCCGATCTCGGTGGCCTTCCGGGGGATCCTGCGCTCTGCAAGCTGCTGATGCGTGAATGCAACCGGTTGCTGAAGGAGCGGGTCGGGGCCCGTGGCGACGAACGCCTGGCGGGTGTGGTTCTTGTTGAACCCTTCAGCATCGACAACGGCTTGTTGACGCAAACCTTGAAGCAACGCCGGGATCGCATCTCCGCCCGTGATGCCTCCGCCATCGAGCGGCTCTATGGCCGCTGAATCCGGCCAGGGACGTGTCAGGTGGTCGGTTCTCCGGTGATTGACCGGGCCGGTCAGGGCTGAGACCCTTTCGATATCTGTTTTATCGACATGGCCGACGGCACCTCACTGACGATCAAGCGCCCGATCACCGTGCGTGCCGTTGTGACGCCAACCTGGAAGGAAGAAGCGGAGCGTGAGATCAGCAATGGCATCGCCACGGCTGATCAGCAGCTCTCCCAGCTGGAACAGGAGGGCCAGCAGGTGGTCGACGAGGTGCGTCGTCAGAGTGCCAATCCTCTGGATCCCCGCGTCCAGGACCAGGTGGCACAGATTCAGCAACAGGTGGCCGCCAAGCGCTCCGAGATCGAGGAGCAGAAGCGCAATCTGCTGCAGCAGCAGGCGCAGGTTCGCGAGTTGGAGATGGACCAGATCGTCGAACAGGGTCAGTTGGAAAGCAGCTGCGAAATCAAGGTCGGCGACAACCTTGTCCAGGCGATGCAGGTGGCGATTGTGGTTCGCGACGGTGTGATTCAGTCCATCGAGCAGGGCTGAGGCCTCGCTGCAGCTGACTCGTAAACTCCCCTGATCTGCCCTTCGGAGACGGTTTTGGCGACCTTCGACATCTTCATGCCTGCCCTCAGCTCCACCATGACGGAGGGCAAGATCGTCGAATGGCTGAAGCAGCCTGGGGACAAGGTTGGCCGGGGAGAGTCCGTCCTGGTGGTCGAGTCCGACAAAGCCGACATGGATGTCGAGTCTTTCCAGGAGGGGTATTTGGCTGCTGTGCTGATGCCGGCTGGCAGCACGGCACCTGTTGGCGAAACCATCGGTTTGATCGTCGAGAGCGAGGCCGAAATCGCTGAAGCGAAGGCCAAGGCTCCAGCCGCCCCGGCCGCGGCAGCACCGGCGCCTGCGGCTGCTCCTGCCGCTGAAGCACCTGCTCCCGTGGCCGCCGCCCCGGCCGCTCCTGCTCCTGTGGCGGCCACTCCCGCACCGATTCCAGCTGCGGCTCCGGCGCCTGTGGTGAACGACGGCCGCGTCGTTGCCAGCCCTCGGGCCAAGAAGCTCGCCTCCCAGATGGGGGTTGATCTGGCCACCGTGCGCGGCAGCGGCCCCCATGGCCGCATTCAGGCTGAAGACGTTCAGACAGCTACCGGCCAGCCCATTTCCGTTCCTCGCGTTGCGGAAGGAACCGCCCCCGCCGGCGGCGGTCATGGGGCGGCAGCTCCTTCTGCCCCTGCCGCACCGGCGGGCAACAGCTTCGGTCGCCCCGGAGAAACCGTGCCGTTCAACACCTTGCAGGGTGCGGTGAACCGCAATATGGAAGCGAGCCTGGCGGTTCCTTGTTTCCGCGTCGGCTACACGATCACCACCGACAAGCTGGACGCGTTCTACAAGCAGGTGAAGCCCAAGGGCGTCACGATGACGGCCCTGCTGGCCAAGGCTGTCGCTGTCACCCTGGCCCGTCATCCCCAGGTCAATGCCGCGACCACCGCTGCAGGCATGACCTATCCGGCCGATGTGAATGTTGCCGTCGCCGTCGCCATGGAAGACGGCGGTCTGATTACTCCGGTGCTGCGCCAGGCCGATCGCACCGACCTCTATGAGTTGTCCCGTCAGTGGGGGGATCTCGTCAAGCGCTCCCGCAGCAAACAGCTGCAGCCTGAGGAATATTCCACCGGCACCTTCACCCTCTCCAACCTCGGCATGTTCGGGGTCGACCGCTTCGATGCGATCCTTCCGCCCGGCACCGGCGCGATCCTGGCGGTGGCAGCCTCACGCCCCACGGTGGTGGCTGGAAAGGATGGCTCCATTGCCGTGAAACGGCAGATGCAGGTGAACCTCACCGCCGACCACCGCGTGGTCTACGGCGCTGATGGTGCCGCCTTCCTCAAGGACCTGGCCGAGCTGATTGAAAACCGTCCGGAGAGCCTGGCGCTCTGAGTTGGAGTGCAGGATCGTCGCGACCAGCAGCTCAGCAGCTACGACTATCCGCTGCCACCTGAGCGCATCGCTCAGGCTCCGGTGGAGCCTCGCCACAGCGCCCGACTGCTGAGGGTTCCCCCTTTGACCGCGCCTGCGGTCTCCGCTGGTCATGGTCAAGTCTGGGATCTGCTGGATCAGCTCAAGCCTGGAGATCTGCTGGTGGTCAATGACACCCGCGTGCTCAAGGCCCGTCTCAAGGTGCGCCGCTCCGGTGGTGGCCTCTCGGAATTGCTGGTGCTTGAGCCCCGGGGGGATGGCCGCTGGTTGTGTCTGGCCCGACCGGCGAAACGGATGCGGCCAGGGGATCAGCTCACAATTGATGGCACCGACATCAAGCTCACGGTGCTGGCCGAGGATTCCGCCAGTGGTGGTCGCGTGGTGCAATTCCCCAGCGACTGCACCGACGCCGAGACCATTGAGGGCATGCTGAACCAGTGCGGCGAGGTTCCGTTGCCGCCCTACATCGAGCGCCACGACCCCAGTGATGCTGAGCGCTATCAAACCCGTTACGCCGACCGCCCCGGAGCGGTCGCTGCACCGACGGCGGGATTGCATTTCAGTGATGAGCTGCTTGCCGGTTTGCAGCGCAAGGGTGTGCAGTTGACGCGGATCACCCTGCACGTGGGATTGGGCACCTTTCGCCCCGTCGAGACTGAAGATCTCACCCAGCTGGAGCTCCACAGCGAATGGATTGAGGTGAGCGCTGTGGTGGTGGAGGCGATTCAGCGTTGTCGGGGCCGGGTGATTGCCGTGGGCACCACCAGTGTGAGAGCCCTCGAAGGGGCCGCCCAGCACCATGGCGGGGTGCTTCAGCCTTTCACCGGGCCGGTGAACCTCGTGATTCAGCCGGGCTATCGCTTTGCGGTGGTGCAGGGCTTGCTCACCAACTTTCACCTCCCCAAGAGCTCATTGCTGCTCTTGGTCAGTGCCTTGATCGGTCGGGAGAAACTGCTGGCGCTCTATGCCGAAGCGATCGAACGCGAGTACCGCTTCTTCTCCTATGGCGATGCCATGTGGATTTCCCCGGAAGCCGTGCTTCCCGAAGCGGCGCCAATCGCTGTGTGATGCCAACAACAAGCCCCGTGTTGCCACGGGGCTGACTGATGCCGATGGCGTTGGATCTGGATCAGACGGCGACCGGTTGCTCGATGATGCCGGTGGGAACGTCGGCAAACATCACCGAAGAGAGGTAGCGCTCGGCCAGGTCGGGCAGCACGACGACAATCGTTTTGCCGGCATAGGCATCCTGCTCAGCAAGGCGAATCGCAGCGGCTGCTGCAGCACCGCAGGAGATGCCCACCAGCAGGCCTTCTTCCTGGGCCAGACGCAGAGCCATGGCGATCGACTCATCGTTGGTGACCTGCTCAACCTTGTCGACCACGGACAGATCGAGGTTCTTGGGGATGAAGCCAGCACCGATTCCCTGGATCTTGTGGGGACCGGGCTTCACCGCTTCACCGTTCATGGTCTGGGTGATCACGGGGCTATGGCTGGGCTCCACAGCAACGGATTCGATCGCCTTACCGGCTTCGTTCTTGATGTAACGGGACACGCCGGTGATGGTGCCGCCGGTGCCGACGCCTGCCACCAGCACGTCGATGGCGCCGTCGCAGTCGTTCCAGATTTCGGGACCGGTGGTCTTCTCGTGGATCTCAGGGTTGGCCGGGTTATCGAACTGCCCTGGCATGAAGTACTTGGCGGCATCGCTATCAGCGATCTCCTTGGCTTTGGCGATGGCGCCGGGCATGCCCTTGGCCGCCTCGGTCAGCACGATTTCCGCACCGAGCACGGCCATGACCCGTCGCCGTTCGATCGACATCGACTCGGGCATGGTGAGGATCAGCTTGTAACCGCGAGCCGCTGCGGTGTAAGCCAGGGCGATGCCGGTGTTGCCCGAGGTGGGTTCAACAATCACCTTGTCTTTGGTGAGCTTGCCGCTCTTTTCGGCATCCCAGATCATGTTGGCGCCGATCCGGCATTTGACGCTGTAGGCGGGATTGCGGCCTTCGATCTTGGCCAGCACCGTGGCCTTGCAGTTCTTCGTGACGTTGTTCAGTTTCACCAGCGGGGTATTGCCGATGGCGAGGCTGTTGTCGTCGTAAATGCGGGACATGACGCTTCGGTGTAGGGATGGACCCGAAGAAAACAAGATAGAGAGATCCGGCCGATAACTCCCCGGTTGTTAAGGGCTTGTTCAGACTGTGATCACCAGATGCTCATGGCTCCAGAGCGCTGACGAAGCGTTGCCAGAGGTCATCGGGGTCTTCCAAACCGACGGACACCCGCAGCAGGTGAGCGGGAACTCCGCAGTCTGCGGCCCAGGCCAGTTCGTCGTAATGCGCCAGCAGCGTGTACGGGCAGGCGAGGCTGAAGCTGGTGCCCAGGCTTGGCCCTTTGCTGATCTGCAGGTTGTCGTAGACCTGCTTGGCCTCGGCGTCACCACCGCGCACTTCGAAGGACAGCAGGCAGCCGAAGCCAGCGCCCGGGCGCATCAAGGATTGAAAGTTGGTGCAGTCCTTGGGGTGCATGACGGTTCGGATCGCTGGATGCTGCTCCAGACGCTCCGCCAGGGTCAGACAGTTTGCGTCGAGTTGGGGGACCCGTTGCTGCACGTCCCGGCTGGCTTGTTCCAGGGCGATGGCATCGGCATCGCTCAAGTCCGCCAACGGTTGGAGGGCCTCACGCAACCGCTGATGCCACGGCGAATCGGGGCTGATCAGCAGACTTCCCGCCATCACATCACCGCTGCCGGCAAAGCTTTTGGTCAGCGAGGTGAACAGCAGATCCACATGGGGCAGGACCGACAGGTTGATCGCGGTTCCGATCGTGTCGTCGGCGATCAAGGGAATGCCGCGCTGGTGGGCGAGCTGCGCGATGGCCGGGAGATCGACGCAGCGGAGCAGCGGATTGCTCGGCAGTTCCACGATCACGGCTCCGGGGTTGAGCTGATCCAGTGCCGCGCTGATCCTGTTCAGATCAGTGGTTTGCAGCAGCTCGCCGCCGTGAAAGATCACCTGCGGTTGCTTGAGCACATCCACATAGGGAAAACCCAGCTGCAGCGTCGGTCGCGCGGGGGCCAGGACGTCGATGGCCCGCAGGGCGGCATTCAGACCGCTCATCCCCGATGGATGCAGGCTGATCAGGGCCGGATCACAGCGGTGGATCGCTGCCAATCGTTCCCGAATCAGCGTGCGGGCCTCCATGGCTGCGTCCTGGCTCGGTGCTGCGTCCCGGCCAAGGGCGATTGCAGCTTGTCGGGAGGTTGCCCCAAGGCCGGTGTGCTGCCAGAAGGCCTTGGCATGGGGGCTGGCCGCGGCATCGCAGCTCAGCACTGTCAGCCCGGCAAATGGCACGCGTTCCGTGATGGCCCCAGCGGCTTGGCGGCGGCAATGCTGTTCTGCGGCACGCGCGGCGGCATCGGTGGGGAATGGCCAGGCGCTGCCGCCCACCGGTGCGATCCGTTGACTCAGTTCAGCCACCAAGGGGTGCTGTCCAAACCGCGGATACACCGTCCGTAGAGCCTGGCGGCAGCTGGTCTCCTGCTCCTCGTAGGCAATCACGTCCTGCCAGCGTGGCAGTGCCACGGAAACGGCATGGGGGTGGTCGGGCAGTGGATGGCCGAGGTCAACTCCCCGCCAGCAGGGTGATGTGATCAGGTCGCGCGGACTCACGCCAGCAACTCCAGCGCTTGGCGAAGGTCGGCCTGCAGATCCGTCAGGTCTTCACAGCCCACGGAGAAGCGCACCAAGCCATCGTCAATGCCCAGCTTGGCCTTCACTTCTGCAGACACAGCGGCATGGGTCATGGTCGCCGGGTGACAGATCAGGCTTTCAATGCCCCCCAGGCTTTCAGCCATCGTGAACCACTGCAACTGCTTGCAAAGGGCATAGGTCTGCTCCTGCGTGGCTTGGAAGCTCACGGTGACGATGGCGCCTCCGGCGGCCATTTGGTGCCGGGCCACAGCGTTCTGTGGATGATCGGGCCGATGCGGGTAGCGCACCCAGTTCACCCTGGGGTGATCGGCCAATTGGTCGGCGAGGGCCGCGGCATTGGCCATCTGTTGCTTGAGCCGCAGCGGCAGCGTCTTGATTCCGCGGGTGATCAACCAGCAGTCGAAGGGAGAGGGTTGCAGTCCCAGAGCTTTCTGGGAAAACACCATTTTTTGATGCCAATCGGCGTCATTGGTGCAGACGGCACCACCGAGGGCATCGGAGTGGCCGTTGATGTATTTGGTGGTGCTGGTGAGGGAGAGGGTGGCGCCGAGTTCGAGTGGCCGTTGCACCAACGCCGTGGCAAAGGTGTTGTCCACCACCACAGGGATGCCCAACGGTTTGGTCACAGCGCAGACGGCGCCCAGATCAATCACCTTCAGCAGTGGATTCGTGGGGCTTTCCAGCCAAACCATCGCTGGCTGACTGCTGCGGATGGCATCCAGTGCTTCGGGTTGGGTGAAGTCCACCCATTGGGTGCGCAGTCCGAATTTGGCGAACACCTGGTCAAACAGGCGCACGGTGCAGCCATAGAGGTTTTCCTCACAGAGCACCAGATCTCCCTGGCTCAGCTGGGAGACAACGGCGGTGATGGCACTCACCCCGGACGCGAACACGGTGGCGTGGTCGCAGCCTTCCAACGAAGCCAGCACGCTGTCGAGGATGCGGAAGTTGGGGTTGCCTGAGCGGGTGTAGTCGAATCCGCCCGGGTTGCCGTGGGCAAAGGTGGAGCTGGGAAAGATCGGTGGCATCACCGTTCCGGTTTCCCTGGCGAAGCTTTCACCGTGGTGGATCACCCGGGTGTTGACTCCCAAGTTGGTCGAGTTGGATCCGGGGTCGTTCACCGGGGTGTCAACAGCAGAAGGCAAGATTACGAAGCGATCTGCCGCGCCCTCAAACGCCCTGTGCCGGCACGATATCAGTGATTTTTCGTGTGGATATGCAGTGGATATCGTGCCGCAGTTGATTTTGTTTGCTGGGCAATAAAAAACCCCTGCCGATTGGCAGGGGTTGAGTGACGATCGCTTGGTTGAAAACCGTGGATCAGTCGAGGTCGGGCATGCCCAGGACGGGCTCGGCCTGACGGTCGATGCCTTTCTCGAAGCCGGCAGCAGCAGCGCGGGCGCGGCCTGCGTGCCAGAGGTGACCAACCAGGAAGAAGAAGGCGAGCACGAACTGCGCTGCACCCAGCCACTGGCGGAGGTTCACATAGTTCACCGAGTTGGGCTCGGTGATGATGCCGCCCACGGAGTTCAGGGAGGCGTTGGGGGCGTGCGTCATGTATTCAGCGGCACGGCGCACCTGCCAGGGCTGAATGTCGTTCTGCAGCTTGTCGAGGCTGAGACCGTTGGGGCCACGCAGTGGCTCCAGCCAGGGACCACGGAAGTCCCAGAAGCGCATGGTTTCACCACCGAAGATGATTTCACCCGTTGGTGAGCGCATCAGATACTTACCAAGGCCGGTGGGGCCCATGGCGGAACCGATGTTGGCGCCGAGGCGCTGGTCACGCACCAGGAAGGTGAAACTCTGAGCTTGGGAAGCCTCAGCGTTGGTGGGGCCCCAGAACTCGGAGGGATACGCGGTGTTGTTGAACCAGATGTAAGCCGAAGCGATGAAGCTCATGAAGCTCAGAGCGCCGAGGCTGTAGCTCAGGTAGGCCTCACCATTCCA
>NZ_JBGKDS010000037.1:0-37571 GCF_042954325.1 Parasynechococcus sp.
ATTCATTGGTTATCCATAAGTTTAGGGCTATTTACATCTAACTAACCAGCAAGACTGAAGTGATGCAGCAAGCCGTTGACCAAATCGGGGGGAACCAAATATCGTCGTAAAACCAACCAGCTGTCTAAGCAGAAGACAAACGACTGCCAATCAAGAAGTGAATGCTCCTGCCTAAGAGGCGTTAATTGCATTCATCGGCTTACTCTTGAACTGATTGCAGATCTGATCAATCAGACGAGAGGTCGACTTTTGATTGTGGCTGATTATTTGGCTTGATTGGTTGCGGTTGTTACATAGTCTCTGTTTTAAATTTTTGACTGTCGCCAACAAATGATGCTCAAATAGAGATGATGTTATACGAATCAGTTCTCCAATCAATGGTAGATGTAGCTAGTCTGCATATTGAGATTGAAGAAAATCTGCTTCTTCGTATGGGACTCCCATCTATTCAACATGGTCCTGCCTAGAAGGTCCGTGGCTGATCTCTCGAAGCTCCTTTAAAGCTGTGTGCCATCGGGTTGCCAGTACCTACAGCCCTGACCGCCAGTGGGCGGCAGTTTGGTGCAGCTGTACCTTCGGGTGGGTCACAATAACCCCAGCCGCCAGAGCATGGACTTCAGATTGACTGCTAAAAATCAGGCAGAAGCCACAGCAGTTGCGTGAAAAAAGTCGCCGCCTTGGTCCTGACAGTGACTGCTGGACTACACCTGACCACAACCCAACCCGCCTATGCGGGTTGCGGACCAACAGAAGGGTTAATGCGCATCTGCTTCAAGGGCAGTTGTGAGATTCAGAACCTTGTAAGAGAGTGCTCAAGCGTTGTAGCTGGCAACCATTACGAGTCGGATCGTGGCTATTTCTATGGATATTCGAACTACATAGAGGGTCGGGCGACACAAATGATCGTCAAGGACCAGCAAGATCAGGTGCTTTATCAAGGAGACCCAGACAATTCACCATATAAATTCGAAGTCTGCGGGGAAAGCCGAGGCATTGGTCAACGCTGCTCCGAAACGTCTTGGGGGCGATAAAACATCCCGCCTGCAGGAACTTTTTGGGTGGTTCACAGCCAGGTCGTGCCGTGGTTAGCCCCCGCGAATGTCGCCAGATTGGGGTAGATGCAAGCCTTCCGATGTGCCGCGTCAACTTTGATGCCCCCAGGTGCTCTAGTGCGCCTACATCGAATCTCTTTGCCCAAATAAGCCTCCAAAACAGTGACTTTTGGTCGTTGAGGCGGAGCAACAGGCAAGTGTTGATCTGATGGATGACGTTTGTGCGGAGACGGGTCACGAACGCCTGAGCGGAATCCGTTGCTGAATCGTTACCTGAAGGAGTCCAACTGTCAGGGGATGTCCAGAAACGTCGTACGCAAACAGATTGCGGTTCACGCGGCTTGACACACCTTTTGCGCAGAAGCGTCTGCGAGCAATAAAAAAGCCGCCCAGGGGAGGCGGCGAAGATGTCAGTCCTGGACTGACTCTTTAGCGAGTCGGGGAGACAGGATTCGAACCTGCGGCATCTTGCTCCCAAAGCAAGCGCGCTACCAAACTGCGCCACTCCCCGGACGCATCACCAGATTAGCGGGCCGCCTGCAGGGTGTCGGCCAAAGCCACTGCACTAAGCAAAGCGCCTTCGGCACGACCAAAGCCCTGACCTTCAATCCAGTCACCACACAATCCCAGCGCTGAGTGGGGGCACCACTGCAAGGCTGCGGGCAAGGGTTGATTCAGAGGCTGGGAGGCTCCCCAGCGCATCACACCTTGCACACGCTTGTGATTCAACGCGTCGACCAACGACGGCCATGGCCGCAAGATCGTGCTCAGACCCTGCTGCAGACGCCTCTCCCGTTCCGCCAAGAGGGAAGGTTGGCTCTCCGGGGTGATCTCCAAGCCAGGATCCAGACCATGCACCACAACCCCAAGACCTCCATCGGCCTGGGGATGGAGCACAAGCCGTTCAATCTCGAAACAATCCTGGGCTTCGGCGGACAACCAGATCTGACGCGGTAACTCGGTGGCTGCATCCACCGAATGAAGCGCTGGCAACGCAAGCATCAAGTTCCAACGCACGGCCGATTGACTGGCCGCCAGGCAAGCCAGCACCCGATCAACCTGGGGATCCTGACCTTCAGCAATCGCCGAACGCAATGGGACATCCCCCCAGGACAACATCGCCAATGAGCGCGGGTGAGCCAACAAAGAGCCGCTGAGCACCAATGCCTTGGCCTGCACGATCAATTCGCCGGCTTCGTCGTACAAAATCCAAGAGCTTCGCTCCCAAACCAGCCGACGAACCCGCCGACCAAACAACATCTCGACGTTCGCGTTCGACGTCGGCAACAGGGCTTCACAGAGATGCGCCATCGTGGGGTGGGCCCGCCATTGTTCGCCCAACAAAAGGGGATGCTCCGGAGGGTCCAACAGCGCACCACAGCTGTCCACTGCTGTGATGGCACCCCACTCAGGGCGCAAGACTCCGGACGTCCGCAACGGCTGTAACAGGGCCTCGAGCCGCTCGTCGACGGGCCCCAAAAAATTCAGGCCCGGGGCACCATGGTCCAACCGCCAATTGGGATCATCCCGTCGTCGTCGGGTGGCACAGCGCCCGCCCGGACCACGACCGGCTTCCACGATGGCCATTGATCCCGACCAACCGATCTGGTGCAAGCGACCCACCAGGGCACATCCGGACAAACCGGCGCCGATGACAACCAGATCAACGTTCACCGTCTCAACAACCGTCAGAAAACAACAGGATTGACCCCGGGATGGCCAAGGTTAGGAACATCAAGAAGCCCACAGCCGCGCGATCAAGCAAGCGGGGCGTGTCGAGCGGTGCCGATGTCATGCTCCTGGTCAACAGACCAGACCAGCGTCGAAGAATTCGCCATCCAGAACGAATCCTGTTGGATCAATGGGTCGCCTGAGATTCGAACTCAGGACCAGCCGGTTAAAAGCCGGATGCTCTACCGCTGAGCTAGCGACCCTTCCCTCTTGGGAGTGCCCGTCGGGCACCAAGAGAGATTATCACTCGACGACCTGCAGCTCGCCATCCGATGTCAGAGATTTCAAGCGGTGCCAGCTGGCCCGATCCGCAGATTGCGCACGATGCCTGGGTTGCTGAAAGCGCAGTGGTCATCGGAGATGTGCAGATGGCATCCGGGAGCAGCCTGTGGCCGACGGCCGTTGCCAGGGGCGATCTGGCAACGATCCGCATCGGCCCCCGCAGCAACGTTCAGGATGGCGCCGTTCTCCATGGTGATCCCGGTGAACCCGTCGACATCGGCACGGAGGTGACCATCGGCCATCGGGCCGTCATCCATGGAGCCAAGCTCGAGGATGGCTGTCTGGTCGGCATCGGCGCCGTTGTCCTCAATGGGGTCACCATCGGGCGCGGAGCCGTCGTTGCCGCTGGATCCGTTGTCACCAAGGACGTCCCCCCCGCCACGCTGGTGATGGGTGTGCCGGCCGCCATCAAACGCGAACTGAGCGACGACACCCTGATCCAACAGCAAGACCATGCCCTGAGGTATGCCGCTTTGGCTGCAGCGCACGCGACGCGAAATCGAAGCCGTCCTTGATCAATTGCTGCAAATTCAATCCATCCGACCAACCTTTGCGACTAAAAGCCGACCAAAGTTCGTAAGATCACCGACAGTTTTTCCAGTTCCATGGACCTTCGGCTTGTCCTCGTGGCCTCCCCGATTCTTCTGGCACTGGGTTGGGCTGGGTTCAACATCGGCCGTGCTGCCGTTGGCCAACTGCAACTGATGATCAAGCGCAGCCGCGCCTGAGTTCCAACACGGTTCGTAGGCTGAAGCGGTTGCAGCCGTCATCTGTTGTCGCCTGAGACCCGTTCGATCACCGTTCTCGGCGCCGGTCTTGCTGGCACCGAAGCGGCCTGGCAGATCGCCGCTGCAGGCCTTCGGGTCACGATCGTTGAAATGCGGCCAATTCGGCGTTCGCCTGCTCACCACAGCAGCGAATTCGCTGAGCTCGTCTGCAGCAACAGCTTCGGCGCCTTGAGCAGTGATCGCGCCGCAGGTTTGCTTCAGGAAGAGCTGAGGCGGTTGGGATCAGTTGTGATTCAAACCGCCGACGACCATGCCGTGCCTGCTGGTGGGGCCTTGGCTGTCGACCGAGGGAGATACAGCGCAGCGCTGACGGAGGCCCTCGATCAACATCCTCTGGTGACCATTGAACGCCGCGAGCAGCAAAGGCTGCCAGAGGAATCCGACATCACTGTCTTGGCCACCGGTCCGCTGACCAGCGAAAATCTGGCCGAGGATTTACGTGGCTTCACGGGGACTGCCGACTGCCACTTCTTCGATGCAGCCAGCCCGATCGTGCATGGCGACAGCATCGATCTCAACGTCGCCTTCCGAGCAAGTCGGTACGACAAAGGCGATGCGGACTACATCAATTGCCCGATGGATCGGGAGCAATATCTCCGTTTCCGGGAGGCGCTGCTCAATGCTGAGCAGGCTGAGCTCAAGGATTTTGATCAAAACGACGCCACCTTCTTTGAAGGTTGTCTGCCCATCGAAGAGCTGGCGCGGCGCGGCGAAGACACCATGCGCTACGGACCGCTGAAACCGATCGGTCTGTGGGACCCGCGCTGGGGCGATGTCAACGACCGGGATGTCAGACGTGCCAAACGGGCCTACGCCGTTGTCCAGCTCCGGCAGGAGGACAAAGATGGACGCCTATGGAACCTGGTTGGTTTCCAGACCAATCTGAAATGGGGTGAGCAGAAGCGTGTTCTGCAGATGATTCCTGGTCTTGAGCAGGCCGAATTCGTTCGGTTCGGTGTGATGCACCGCAACACCTTTCTGGAGTCACCCAAGTTGCTCCAACCAACCCTGCAGTTCCGGTCGCGAGCGACTCTCTTCGCCGCGGGACAGATCACAGGAACCGAGGGCTATGCCGCTGCCGTTGCGGGTGGCTGGCTGGCGGGAACCAATGCCGCGCGCCTGGCCCGTGGTCTCGACCCGATCGAGCTCCCCGGCACAACGATGGCTGGAGCACTCACCCATTTCGTCAGCGAGGCACCAACCAAGAAATTCCAGCCGATGCCACCGAACTTCGGCCTCTTGCCCGAGCTTCCCGAACGCATCCGCGACAAACGAGCGCGTTATGGGGCCTATCGCGATCGGGCCTTGAACGATCTGGAACGCATCCAGAAGCTTCTCTCCGAAGCCATCGCCGTATGACGCCAACCACCACCGCCAAGGCTCGGATGATCGAACAGCGCTCCTTGCGCTTCGGGGTCGGAGCCAATGCGGTGATGGCACTGGCTGGTTTTGCAGCCCACGTCGCCAGTGGCTCCTCCGCCCTGCTGCTCGATGGTCTGTATTCCGGCGTACTGGTGGGGTCATCGCTGATTGCCAGCCGCATCAGTCGCAACGTGGTCAGACCACCGGACCGGGCCTGGCCCTATGGATACGAAGGGCAGGAAGCGTTGTATGTGCTGTTCCGCTCGTTGGTGCTTCTGGGAGTGATCGGTTTTGGCTTGGGCAGCGCCTCCTCAACGCTGATCGACTGGGCCCGGGGTGGTGAGATCCCAGCCCTCGCGTTGCAATCGGTGGCGGGTTACACCGTGGTGATCACGCTGCTGTGCAGCCTGCTGTCCTGGCGACATTTTCACGATTGGCGGCGCACAGGACGCATCTCCCTGCTGCTGGTCACCGAGGCACGCAATGCCCGGATCGATGCCTTGATCACCATGGCCACCGGCATCGCACTCCTGCTGACGCCATGGCTCGCCGGCACCCCCTTGGCGCCACTGGCACCGATCGCCGATGCCCTCCTGGTGGTCGCCGTCAGTCTGGTGCTGCTGCAAGAGCCCCTGTCGGCCATGAAGGAAGCCATGGGGCAAGCCGCAGGACGTGCCGCGGATCCAAGAATTCTTCAGCGCACCCGGGAGGTGTTGATGCAGGAACTCTCGGGTCTGCAGCTGCAAATGATGGATTTCACCGTTCAGCAGCTCGGACGCACGGCCTTTGTGGTGGTGTACATCAACCCCCTCGAGGCCATGGACAGCGCAGTGATCGATGGGTTGCGGCATCACATCGATGCCCGCTGCAGTCAGGATCTGCAGCAACCGGTGCGATCCGAAATCATCCTCACGGTGATGCCCCCGATTCATCGTCCGGATCCATCCCTCCAGGCGGCCCCTTAGCGTCAGCTCGCAGGCAAGGGATGGCATGACCGATCAGCAGCAGTGGGATGCCGTGGTGATCGGCTCAGGAATCGGTGGTTTGGTGACCGCCAGCCAACTGGCGGCCAAGGGAGCCAAAGTGCTCGTCCTCGAGCGATATCTGATTCCAGGGGGCAGTGGCGGAGCCTTTCACCGGGATGGCTACACCTTTGATGTGGGCGCCTCCATGATCTTCGGCTTCGGGGAGAAGGGCTACACCAACCTGCTCACCCGCGCCCTGGCCGATGTCGGTGAACACTGCGAAACAATCCCCGATCAGGCCCAACTCGAATACCACATGCCTGGTGGGCTCAACGTTGCCGTCGACCGCGATTACGAGACCTTCATCGCCGATCTAACGGCCCGTTTCCCCCATGAAGCGACGGGCATCCGTCGCTTCTATGACACCTGCTGGCAGGTGTTCAACTGCCTCGATGCGATGCCCCTGCTCTCGCTCGAGGACCCCGCCTACCTCACCAAGGTGTTTTTCAAAGCACCACTGGCCTGTCTCGGCCTGGCCCGCTGGCTGCCGTTCAACGTGGGAGCGGTGGCACGACAGCACATCAAAGATGAACAGCTGCTCAAGTTCATTGATATCGAATGCTTCTGCTGGTCGGTGATGCCGGCGGATCGCACCCCGATGATCAATGCCGGCATGGTCTTCTCCGACCGCCATGCCGGTGGGATCAACTATCCCAAGGGCGGCGTTGGCGTGATCGCCGAGAAGCTGGTGCAAGGCCTCGAGCGCCATGGAGGCGAGATCCGCTACAAGGCGAGGGTCACGGAGGTGCTGATCGAGAACGGTTCAGCCGTTGGGGTGACACTGGCGGATGGCAGCACGATCCATGCGAAGCGAGTGATTTCCAACGCCACCCGTTGGGACACCTTCGCCGGCCAGGGCGACACGCGTGGAACGCAGGCACTGGTGAACGCCACCAACACACCGGCCAAAGAAGAGGTGTGGCGCCGGCGTTATGTTCCCTCCCCCTCCTTCCTTTCCCTGCACCTGGGCGTGCGCGCGGACCTGATCCCCGCAGGCACCCACTGCCATCACCTGCTGTTGGAGGAGTGGGAGCGCATGGAAGACGAACAGGGCGTGATCTTCGTTTCGATGCCGTCACTGCTGGATCGCGATCTCGCACCGGACGGCCATCACATCGTGCACACCTTCACCCCCTCCTCGATGGAGGCATGGCAGGGCCTGAGTCCATCCGAGTACAAACAGAAAAAAGAGGCCGATGCGGCGCGGCTGATCCAGCGACTGGAGGCGATTCTCCCCGGCCTGAACGATGCCATCACCCACCGGGAGATCGGAACACCGCGGAGCCACCGCCGCTTCCTGGGTCGATTCCAGGGCAGTTATGGGCCGATTCCTGCGATGCAATTGCCCGGCTTGCTGCCGATGCCGTTCAACCGCACGGGGGTTCAGAACCTTTATTGCGTCGGGGATTCCTGCTTCCCCGGCCAGGGATTGAATGCGGTGGCCTTCAGCGGTTTCGCCTGTGCCCATCGGGTCGGTGCCGACCTTGGCCTCAATCCCTGGGCGCTGCCGGACTGATTCAGTTCCTAGCCTGGCCGGACCACGAGGTCGTGATGCCCTTCGAATCTCAGCCGTCCTCCAGCGATCTGGCCCGTTATCTGGAACAGCGGGGGGAGCTCACGAAACCCTGGAACCTTCAGATGCTGCGCCTGCAGAAGCTGAAGGAGCAGAAGGACTCCATGAGCCCTGAGGCGTACATCGCCAAAATTCAGGAAGCCCATGCCGACCTGATGCGCCTCGGTGAGTTCTGGAAAGGTCGGGAGAAGGAGGTTTTCGCTGGTGCTTACACCCCTCCTGTCGTGATCGAACCCCGACCCGGCTCGCCTGAGGACCGCTGAACGTCATGGAACGCTTTGGCCTCTCGCCGCTGATCCGTTTCACGCTGTTGAGTCTGTACTTCGCCCTGGTGCTGCCCTTACCGGTGCTGGCGCCCGCTGGGTTGCAGGCTCCCATGCTTGTGGGCCTACTCGTCGGTCTGGTTCTGATCACCGGTCTGCTGAGTGAGCAGGTCGAAACCGACGCTGATGGCATCACCGTGCGCTATCCGACCTGGATTCGCTGGCTGCTGCGTCGGGGATGGTCCATGCGCTGGCAAGACATGCGGGCGTTAGTCCCCGTCAGCACAAGCCAGGGCGGAACGGTGTACTACCTGAAGTCAGCCGATCTCAACCACCATCTGTTGCCGCAGCGCATCGCGCGCTTCGATCAATTCCTCTCAACCGTGGGCGAGCGGTCCTCTCTGGACACCAAGGGCATCGGCCGCTTGACACCGCCCTGGACCTATCTGTTGCTGGCTGCACTTTCAACATTGATGCTGGTGGGTGAAATCGTTACGGCGATCTGGCATTTTTCGACAACAATCAGTTGAACGGTTGTTCGCTCGATGGCTTCCCTGCTTCCGACCTCCATCCACCGACAGCTGTTGCTGCTCATGGTGCTGTTGTCCAACGCTGCTCCAGGGATCGCCCAGCCCTCATCCCAGTCCTTAGTTCGGGAAGTGTTGAGCTGCACCAGGGCAGAAGAACGATTCGTGATCGCCCGAGACGAAGGTTTTAAGGTCGGATTCAACTCAGCCTCCGGTCCGCAGGCACTGCCCGAACCGTTGAAGCAGGAGATCTTCGACCTCTTTCGACGCATTGCCGACGATGTGTATTCCTGGCAGACCATGGAGCCGCGTTTCGTCAGGCTCTATCAGCGTTATTACACCCGTGAACAGCTCGAGGCCATCAGGGAGTACTGCACGGATCCCACCTACCGGGCCGTCGTGGACACAGAACTGCGCATGCTTCCGGATGCCATGCGCATCGGCAACGAGTTTCAACCAGAGCTGCAACGCCTTCTCCGGGAGGGGATTCAAGAGCTCTTAGGGCGATCCTCCAGGTGACGACCGTTTGAGTCGTTCATCAAGGCATGACAGGGCAGACCACAGCCAACGAGAACAATCGAAATAGTTTATTAACCCATTCGGGTAAGCCTCGCTTAGCGCTAGAAAAAAGGAATGATTAAATCATCAAAATGACTCTCCATCTCTACGGAGGAGGGCGAAGCAGAGCTGTCATGCCGAAGTGGTACATGGCAGAAAAGCAGATTGATTACAATTTAATCAATCTCGATATGCGTGGCAGGCAACACAAACAACCCGACTACCTGAAGATCAATCCATTTGGGAAGCTTCCCGGCCTTGTTGACGACTCCACTGGGATTACATTGTTCGAAAGTGGTGCAATCCTTCTCTACATTGCCGAGCACTATGGGCAAGAAAGCAAAAGCCCAAACGATAGAGCTCTGATCAGCCAGTGGATTGCCTTTGCCAACGCAACGCTGAGCCCCGCCATCTTTGTCCAAACCGTTCGAGAGCGAGACTTTGAGGGAATCATGGATGTTCTCAACAAGCTCTACGAGACAAGCAATTATTTAGTGGGAGAACGCTGGACGGCTGCAGATTGCGCCGTGTGCGCCTATCTGGCCTATATCCCCATCTTTGCCAAAGATGCAAACCTGAATCACTGGCCCCACGTCAAGCGCCAAACAGAGGAGACCCTTAACAATACGCACTACAAAGCCATCATGACGTAACCAATACACAATGCCGATGCCGCCGTAATGACTACATTGCCCTTTTCATCTCAGCCCGTGAAAGCCATCTGGAGCGGACCAGTCGCTGTCGAAAATGACAATATTGTGATTATGGACGGCGATGATGATTGTCCGAGGACTGCATGAAAAGCAGACTTCTTCCGAGAATCTGATCGAACATCAGAGTGCCATTGCAAAGGCATTGCTCGCCATTGGGATCCAGAGATCAATGGCAAGACCTGCGTCTCTACAGCCTCTGGAGCCATGAATCACCCACCAAACCCTTTGAAAAGATCAAAATGACAATTACCTTTTTCCCCAATCAGCTGGAGCCGGTCTTCAACTGATCTTCAACAACACCCGAGGACAATGGCCAGCATTGAACTCAGCCAACCTGAGCGAGATCTCCTCTTGGATCTTCTGACCCAATCGGGAAAGACAGAGCGTGCCTTAGAGGACAAACTCATGTCATTGGCCTTTCACCAACCCGTTCATCCATCAACGAAAAACAACGAACACAACATCGGCGATCGGGTCATGATTCATGGCTCGACCCACATCCCCCATGGCACATCGGCCTCTGTGACCGGTTTTTACCATGGAGGATTTGTCGTGGTTGACTGGATAACAACCACTGGGGAACACCGCCAAACAGCATGTGCTCCAAACGAAGTCTTTCGCGAAACAAACGGGCCTGAAAGCAAAGACTGAATGGCGATGAAGCCAATCAGATCAACAATGTCATCGACCTCCGTCTTCACAGCACTGTTCTAACAGCTCCAAGCACGACCCCCTTCATTTTTGGACGTCTTTTCAACAATGACCCAACGGATTGTTTTGATCACTGGCGGATCAGAAGGCATGGGACTTGCTGCAGCTGAAACGTTTCTCGCCATGGGCGATCAGGTTGTCATCACAGGGCGCAATCAAGAGAAGATGGACAAAGTCTCCTCTCGATATTCAAACATCCACACAATCACCTCTGACATCTCAAATCGCAACGATCGAACGAAACTATTTGCCGAAATTAAAAAAGTTTTTGGCCATATTGATATCTTTTTTGCCAACGCAGGACTTGGACGATTCAAACCCTTTACGGAGATCAGCGAAGACGACTTCGACTTCATTGTTGACGTGAACTACAAGGGCTTATTTTTTTCCTTACAAGCTGCCTTAGAGCTTATGCCAGACCGGAGCAGAATCATTGTTAATGCGTCTTGGACTCACCATAGGGCCCTCGAGGGTGCATCCTTGTATTCGTCCACAAAAGCAGCCGCTGGCTATCTCGTCAAAGCCTTGGCCCATGAATTGTCTGATCGTAAAATCAACGTCAATGCCATCAGCCCCGGGCTCATTAATACCGCTCAGTTCAACGAGGAAATGATTGGTGAGAAAGCATCCAATAATCACAAAATGAGAATCCCCGCCGCTCGCTTCGGAGAACCTCAGGACATCGCTGGTGTCGTTGCTTTTCTGGCATCTGATCAGGCTTCATATATCAACGGCCAGGAAATTATTATCGATGGCGGTTTAACGTCAGTCCACTAAATCAATCAACACCGAAGTGACCGGGTCGTTTCGGTCATCGCAACACTGAAATCCCAGACTCCAAGCTCTCGATCAGCTGGCCGGGAGGCTGTCAAGGCTGAAGCGATAGCCACGTTGGCGCACGGTGGTGATGCCTCCACCTTCCCCCAGGCCTGCTTGCTCCAGTTTTCGACGCAAAGTCAGGATTTGCGTGTCAACGGATCGAGGACCTCCACTGAACGGAGGCCATGCCATCCGGAGCAGCTCCTGGCGGCTGCGGACCAAGCCTGGTGGCATCAGCAGGGCACACAGCAGGGCGAACTCCCTGGGGCTGAGCTCCACGGGCTTTTCGCGCAGGGTGACCTGACGGAGCAGAAGGTGAACCTCCAAGGGGCCAACGGTGACCCGTTCCTGCAGGCCGGTATGGCCGCGTTTCAGCAGCGTGCGGCATCGGGCCGCCAGTTCTTCCAAACCAAAGGGTTTACGCAGCACATCGTCAGCCCCGTCATCGAGCAGGCCCACGACAGGCTCTGCACCCGTTCGCGCGGTCAGCACGATCACGGGGCAGCGCAGATGCTCCGACAAACGCAATGCCGAGCTTTGCTCCAGGATCTCAGCGCTGACCAGCAGATCAGGGGACTGGTCCTGACAGAGTTCAAGGGCTTCGGCGGCACGGCTCACAGCTGCGGTGAGATGACCGTCCTGACGCAAGCGTTGCACCAAGACCGTGCGAAGGGTGGGATGGGGCTCAACCACAAGAACCCTGGAGGGCTCGCGGCCAGTACCCGAGCCGGGGTCGGGGAGGGAAACTGCCCCGGGTTCCGGAGCATCAGCGGTCATGTCGCGTGAGGTCGAAGTCACTGGGTAGATCCAGGCGTGACTACGCTAAGCGGAAATTCCTGACACGCTGGTAGCGGAGGCAGCTGTCTCACAGATGACGTTCCTCGAAGACCCCGATGCCATCAGACATTTCCAGTCCTTGTGTGATGCATGTCAGGAACTGACAACGCGCTACCACTCACCATCTGAGCTGCGCTTGTACGCCGATGGCTACCTGCATGCACTGCGAAAGTCGGGTTCATTGGACCCACGCCAGCAGCACCGGCTGGAACAGTTAGTCGATCGATGGATCCTGGATCCCTCCAGCTTCATTGGCCCCGATGGAGACGTCAGCACGCTGTACTCACGTCTGCCACAGGGGTACTGATCTCAGCTGGCGAGAGCGATTTCGAGTTTTTCGCGAAGTTCGCCGGCGTTGTACATCTCGATCAGAATGTCGGATCCACCGATGAATTCCCCTTTGACGTACACCTGGGGAATGGTGGGCCAGTTGGAGAACTCCTTGATGCCCTGACGGATTTCCATGTCCGAGAGGACATCGAAAGTTTCGAAGCTCACGCCCAGCGAGTGCAGGATCTGAACCACATTGTTCGAAAAGCCGCACTGAGGCATCAGTTTCGAGCCCTTCATGAACACGAAAATCGGACTTGAGGCAACCAGGCCTTCGATCCGACTACGGGTGCTGTCTTCCATGGTGATGCAGGGTCAGGAGTTGGAGGTTGGAACGGAGGTGTTGAGCGCGAGCGCATGAATGGCTTCCGAAGCCAGTTCCTGCTGAAGAGCCGCATACACCAATTGATGCTGGCGAATTCGAGTCAGGCCGTCAAAAGCGGTTGACACCACAGACACCTGAAGGTGATCCCCACCACCGGTGAGGTCCTCCACAGTGACGGACGCGTCTGGAATCGCTTTTCGAATCGCGGCTTCAACATCAGCCGACTGGACCATGGGAACACCACTGCATTGCGGCGATGCTGACAGATCAAGTCAGCTCTGTGGTGTCCGTCGAACTGTCGTCAGTTCGCAGAGCCGCCCTTGAACTCGGTGTCCACAAACCCGAGCTCAAGCAGACTCTGATAAGCCTTCTGACCTTGGGGCTGGGTGGGAGTCATCAGCTTGACCACCTCGACCAGCAAGGGGACAGCCACTTTGGGGTTGTTTTCCCGACGGAACAGGGCCGCGAGCCGGAGATTCACCTCGGCCAACAGGCCAAGAGCTTCACGACCCTTGGTGTCCATTTCCCGAGGGATTCGGGCATCGAGACCGCGGAATGCACCGCCCAGACCCCGATAAAACTGTTGAAGTTGCTTGGCTTCTTCCCGGGCTTTGTCGTACTGCTGACGGGCGGTTCCGAGATCACCGGAGGCCACAGAGGCATCGCCTCGGGCGATCATCGCTCGAACCGAAGAGGTGTTGAATCCGGTCTGCTCCTGGGCCAGAACCCGTTCAGACGCTGTGGCTTGGGCCAATGCCGGTGCACTGGTGAGCCCGAACGTCGCAAGCAGTGCCGTGGCCGCAAGCAGGGAACGACACCCCATGGAAATACCTACCGGAAGTTGCTGGACTTTAAAAGCATTCCAACGGTCTTCCAACGGCCAGACGAGCCGCTTGTTCAGCCGCATGCATCTCGTGCGCAAGGGCCCCATTGAACCGACGCACAGCCTCGCGTCCAGAGTCATCCGGCACAGAGAGCGGCTTGCCAAAGCAAATGGCGGCTTCGGTGAAGGGTGACGGCGGCGCATGGCTGTAGCCCAGGCCGACAGGAATCACCGGAACAACAATGCCCCGGCGCTTGGCGAGTTGCGCCAGGCGGACGAGTCCTTGATGCAACTGGATTGGTCGATCCTGCCGCTGAATCCGACCTTCCGGGAACATCACCACCTGCTGACCAGCCCCGAGCAGATCGATGGCCAGACGCAACGTGGTCATGGAGGGGCGTCCCTGATCAACGGGAAAGCATCCGAGCCGTTTGAGGAACCACCCCTGCAAACCACGCATCTCGGTCGTGGTCACCATGAAACGGCAGTCCCGACCCGTCACCCGCCGGCCCGCCGCCATTGGCAGCATCAGAGCATCCCAGCGGGCCCGATGGGTCGGGGCCAGCAACACAGGGCCTGACTTTGGAAGATTGAAGTGTTGAAGCACAAACCGCTGACGGAACTGAAACCGCAGCGCAAGATCCTGGGTCGCAACCATCGCCAGCGGTGCCCAGAACGGATCAATGCCCACATTCAGGGCTTTCTCACGGATGACCGCATCCGATCGCACCGGCGACGTTGAGTCCGACTCCTTATGAACCTACGTCCATCGCTGGACGCTGAATAGGATCCCGTTCACTCCGCCACCGCCATGGCAAGCCTGGGCGTCAACATCGACCACATTGCGAACGTCCGAGAAGCGCGGCGCACGGTTGAACCCGATCCGGTGCCGATGGCTCTGCTCGCCGAACTCGGTGGGGCCGATGGCATCACCGTGCATCTGCGGGAAGATCGCCGTCACATCCAAGATCGCGATGTCGAGCTTCTACGCCAGACCGTCCGCAGCCGGTTGAACCTGGAGATGGCTGCCACCGCAGAGATGGTCGCCATCGCTCTGCGCATCCAACCCGACATGGTCACCCTGGTTCCCGAACGTCGGGAGGAAGTCACCACCGAAGGGGGCCTGGATGTGGCGGGTCAACTGCCAACACTCACAGGGTTGATCGAACAGCTGCAAAGCAACAACATCCCCGTGAGCCTGTTCGTTGACCCAGAGCGAACCCAACTCCAAGCCTGTCATCGCAGCGGCGCCCGCTGGGTGGAGTTACACACCGGTGCCTACGCCGAAGCCGACTGGTCCAAGCAACCGCAGGAGTTGGCACGCATCAGTGAAGGCTGCAGCACAGCGAGGCAGCTGGGGCTGCGCGTCAACGCAGGCCATGGCCTGACCTATCAGAACGTTGAGCCCATCGCTGCGATCGATGGGATGGAAGAACTGAATATCGGACACACCATCGTGGCGCGGGCCCTCGTGGTGGGGCTGGAACAAGCCGTGCGGGATATGAGGGCCTTGATCCAGAATCCCCGCCGAGATCCTCTGTTCGGACAACAGCCCGGATGACAACGTTTCATTTCGTCGCCGCCAGCGAACGCTTTCTCACCGAGGAGGAGCCGCTGGAAGAAGTTCTGCGCGAACGCCAACGCAACTACGCGGACAACAACAAAGCCATCGACTTCTGGCTGGTGCGCCAGCCCGCTTTTCTTCAATCGGCAGAACTGGCCTCACTCGCCCAACAGGTGCCTCGACCTGCCGCCGCCGTCGTCTCCACCGATGCCACGTTCATCACGTTTCTGAAGCTTCGCCTGGAGTTTGTGGTGACAGGAACATTCGAGGCCTCCAACGACGATGCCCTTCGATCGATTGAGTCCTGACATTGCTCTTAACCTGAGCGCCACCGCTCGCAACCTGTGGATCTCCGCTCTCTCCCGGTGAGTCGACGGATCGAACTCCTGGTGCAAGCCCTTGATGGAGCGGAGAAGACCAACAGAGCCCTCGCGACCTGTTCGGACGGCGATGCGATGGTGGACATCCTGCTGGGAGCCTCAGCGAAGCTCGGCCTTGGCTTGACCCGACGGGATCTCACCGAGACCCCACCCATTCGCGACTGGGTGTGGTTCAAGAACAACGATCCCCTGATCACCGTGGGCGACAGCAAACCGCGCTATCGCAGGGAGACACCCGCGACACCCGAGGAACCGCGTCGAAAGTTCCTCGGTTTGTTCTGACCGCTGACAGAGCCACGGCGAAGCATCAGAATTCAGCTGTACACGGAAGCGTCGGTGCCACTCCCGCAGCCGAGACACTGGGTGATTGGTGACATCCATGGTTGCCATCGCTGCATGGTCCAGCTGTTGGACGTGCTGCCTCAAAACGATCATTTGATCTTCTGTGGCGATGTGATCAACCGTGGGCCCCAAATCGAAGCCTGCATGACCTTGGCCTGGGACCTGATGCGCCGCGGCCATGCCACCTGGTTGCGCGGTAACCACGAACAGAGCCTGATCGAGGCCCTCGCCATGGGAGGCCATGCCGGTGAACTCGCCCGGCAGGACCAAGACACCGTGCAGCAGATCGGCAACCAACAATGCAGGCCCTGGCAGGTCCGACTCAACCAACTGCCGCTGGTGTATCGAGCCGAGGGCTGGAGTGCGACCCACGCTGGATTCAATGCAGACGGTCAGCCTGATCTCTCGATCCGTGAGTCGTTCTGGGAGAGCTACGACGGTCGCTTCGGTCGGGTCGTGATCGGTCACACACCCCGGTTCAGGGTGGAGCGGCATCAGCACATTGTTCTGATTGACACTGGCGCCGTGTACGGCGGCAAACTCTCGGCCTATTGCCCGGAGACCGACCAGGTGATTCAGGTCGAGGGGCTCCAGGATCCAGAGCAGCCAGCCACCAACGCCCCTGAAGCCGCACACCTGCAAGGAGATCAGGTGCCTTGCTGACGATTTATCGCAGCAATCGGGCTGAATTTTTAGCGCAGCTTCTGGCGCAACAACTGATTGAGCAACAACCCGGCCCGCTGGAAACCGTGGAGGTGCTGGTCAACACCTGGCCCACCAGCCGATGGCTGGGCGAACAACTCGCCCAGGCCAATGGCATCAGTTCACTCATTCGATTTCCCTTCCCCGGCAGTCGGTTACGCCAGCTGGTGCGCCAAGTCCTGGAGCTGCCGACCGAACAGGAGGACCCCTGGCGCGCCAACCGCCTGGTCTGGGCCGTGCTGGACCATTTGCCGGACCTACTGAAACAGCCCGAAGCCGCCGCTCTGCAGCACTGGCTGAAACAGCGCGGCGACCAGGGCCCTGTCCTCAGCCGAGACCGCTGGCAATTGGCCCGCACGATTGCCGATGCCTTTGACGACTACGCGCTGTACCGCCCGGAAACACTCCAGCTCTGGGCTCGCGACACCGATGTTGATCCAGACGACTGGCAGCCCATTCTCTGGAACACGCTGGCCAAAACCCTCGCATCCGAACCCTTCGGGCTTCAGGTGCAACGGGCCGTTGAACGCTTACACCATTGTGAGGTTGGCAGCCTGTTGCTGCCAGAGCGATTGCGCCTCTTTGGCATCAGTGCTCTGGCCCCTGTCCAAGTCAGCTTGATCCAGGCGCTGTCCGGTCATCTGGACGTGGAGGTCTACCTGTTGACCCCATGCCCGGATCTCTGGCAGCGCTGCGGCAGCCGCCGGGAACAGCTTGGCGCCGACTGGATGGTTCCGCCCGATGGCCATTGGCTGCAGACGGCACCACGCCTGGAAGCAACGTTGGGACGGATGGGAGCTGAATTCCAACAGCTGCTGGAGGGCAGCGGCGAAACCCAGCTCGGTGCCAGACAGGAGGGGGATCTGTTCGCGGGGCCGGTCGCGATGGCAGAGACCGCGGGGCGCCCCGCAACGCTGCTGGAACAACTGCAGCAGCAACTGGTCCAAGGGGACGGACACGATGCATTGCAACGGCACCCCGGCGATCGATCATTGCTGTTTCTGGCGGCTCCGGGGCCGCTACGGGAAGTGCAGCTGGTGCGGGATCAAATCCTGCAATGGCTGAGTGCGGATCCAACGTTGGCTCCGCGGGATGTGCTGGTCATGACACCGCAAATCGAGCGTTATGCGCCGTTGCTCAGCTCCGTGTTCAACGACAGTTCAGCCATCGGCATCGATCTTCCCTGGCGACTGACCGATCGCAGTCAGCAAAGCAGCCCCGGCCTGTCGATGGCCCTGCTTCAACTTTTGGAGCTCGCGGCAGGTCGCCTGACGGCAACGGGACTGGATCAACTGCTGGCCAACCCGGCCCTCCAGGCCATGCAGGGACTCGGCGATGACGATGCCCGGGACATCACCCAGGCCCTCCAACGCAGTGGATTCCGCTGGGGTCTGGATCGCCACGAACGCCAGGGCGACGAAGTGCACAGCCTGCTCTGGTGTTTGGACCGTTGGTTACTCGGGCTTGTTCTGCCACAGCGCAATGGACTGGTCGCCGGGGGAACAGCTCCCTTTCATCAGGACCTTTCGCCGGAGCAACTGGCCCGCTGGTGGCCGGTGCTGAACCGTCTGGCCCGCTGGTTGCAGCGGCTGCGCCAACCCCGAACCGTCGAAGGATGGGTGGACCTCCTCCGTGGCCTGCTCGATGACCTGTTTGGCGATGGTGATGCGTGGAGCGGTGAGCTGCAGGGCCTGACCAGCGCCCTGGACGACTGGCGGCAACGGGCGGGAACAACGCCCCTGGAACTCGATGCAGCCGTGGTGATCAACATCCTCGATGAGGCGCTGTCGGTGGATTCGGGTCGCTTTGGGCATCGCAGCGGATCCCTCACGATCAGCGCTCTCGAACCGATGCGTGCCATCCCCCATCGCGTGATCGTGCTGATGGGCCTCGATGCCAATGATTTCCCGCGCCAGAGCGAACGCCCCGGCTTTCACCTGCTCGAACAGCACCGTCAGCTGGGTGATCCCCGTGGCAGCGACCAGGACCGCTATGTGCTTCTCGAAGCCTTGATGTCATCGCGACAGCATCTGCTGATCAGCTGGTGCGGGCGCCACGAGCGCAGTGGAGAAGAACAGCCACCGGCAGCACCGGTGGAGCAATGGCTGACGGAGCTCCAGACACAACTGGGGTCTGAGGCTCAAGGGCTTCGACTTGAACCGCCGGCCAATCCACTGGATCGACGCAATTTTGTGGCGAGCGATGGTGCTCCACCGTTCAGCTGCGACCGGCGGCAACTCGCCGCACGGATCTGCCTTGATCAAGCGCGACCAACGCCGAGCGATGGCCTGGCCTGGCCCCTGTCCTGGAGAGCCCAGACCGAACCGGCTCCGACAGCCCTTGGCTTTGACGCTCTGCTGGCTTGGCTGGTCAATCCCCAGGGAACCTGGCTGCAGCAACTCGGGCTCCACGCCAGCGAAAGCGTTGAACCCGTGCAGGATCTTGAATCCGTTCAACTGAATGCTCTGGAACGCCATCTGCTGCTCCAGGCAGACCTCGACGACGACTTAATCCTTGGCCAAGCCCCGCACTGGATTGAACGACTCGCCGGACAAGGGCAGCTCCCCAGTGGCGCCGGTGCCGTGATGGAAAACGAAGGGCTCCGTGAACGCTGGATGGGCCTGCACCGTGAGCTCACTGCCCTTGGTCCCTGCAGCCGCCGCAAGCTCACCCTTGCCGATCAGGTCCAGACCTTGCTGATCGCCGGTGACATGCATGTGGTGGTGCAGGCCGGCCAGCTCAACCACCGCGGGGTGCTCCGCGCCTGGCTGTTGCATCTGCTGCTGAGCGCGGACACCACGGCGTTCTCCGGCACGGCTGTCATTGCACGCAGCCCCCGTGGAGCCGGCGCCCAAACTCACCTGCGCTGGCTCCCTCTCCAGGCCAAGGAGGCAAAGGATCGCTGGGCTGAACTTCAAGGGCTGGCGACCTCCGGACGCAACCACTGCTGGCCGGTTCCACCCCGCAGCGGCTGGCAACTGGTTTGGCAAGAGCTCCGCAAGTCCGGCAGCGGTGCAGCGGCCTTCCGGAAGAGCTGGGAGGACGAACAGCACCAGCCGGCCCTGCAGTTGTGTTTTGGCCCGCAACGTCAGGCCGATGCATTCCTTGACGACCCCTCGTTCATCGAAGCCAGCAGCGCCTTGTACACCCCGCTGCTGACCGCTTCAACCCAGGCCACCGCGGCTGCAGGGGGCAAGTGAAGCCATGGCAGAGACCTTCAACGCCAATACCTACCCCTTGGAACCGGGCCTGCGCCTCCTCGAAGCCAGTGCGGGCACAGGCAAGACCTTCGCTCTGGCGCATCTGGCCCTGCGACTGATCACAGAGGGGAACCAATCCCTCGATGACCTGCTCGTGGTCACGTACACCGATGCCGCTGCAGCGGAACTGCGCTCCAGGATCGGAGCACGGCTGCAGGCGGCACTACAGGGACTGGAAGCCTTGAACCGGGGCGAGAGCGAACCCCCGGGTCCCGATCCAGTCCTGGAGGCCTGGTGGTGCCAGACCAGCGACGACAGCCAACGCAATGACTGGATCCGCAAGTTGCTGTTGGCCCTCGAGCAGCTCGACCGCGCTGACATCACCACCATTCATGGCTTCTGTCGACGCAGCCTGCGCCGCCACGGCCTCAGCAGTGGCGCCGCCATCGATCCGCAGCTGGAGACGGACACGACAATTCAGATCCAGGAGGTGGTGCAGGGGATCTGGCATGAGCTGCTCCAAACCCTCCCGCCCGGACAATTACGCGGATTCATGGAGGCCAGACTGACAGCGGAAAGCCTCGTCCAAGCCCTCAAGACGCTGGACAGCGACCCAAGCCCACAGCTTTGCGGCATTGGCGACGATTTTGCCGTCGATCAGCCCCTGGCTCCTCAGCTGGAGGTTTGGCTGACGGACACCTGGCATCGCTTCAAGGCGCTTTGGATCGAGCACAGCCAGACCCTCGAAGCCCGTTTCTGCGCCGCCGCGGCCGAATGGAAAGCCGCAGGTGCAAGCCGAACAACGCCGTACAGCGCCAAACCCCGGTCCAACCGATGCGCAGTGGTCGATCAATGGATTGCAACGCAGACCACCACTCCAGACATCACTGCGATTCGGGCCATGGAAAAACCGCTGAAGGAGTACTTCCATCCCGGCAGTTGGTGCCGTGTGGCCCGCAGCTGCGGCGAAACAGACCCGAGCCTGGCGCAGGCTGAGCTGCAAACACAGATCGCAACCCTCTGGGATGGACCGATCGAACGCAGCTGGCGGCACTGTCTCCAACGGGGACTCGCCACCCTGCGCGAACGCCGTTTGCGCCAGGGGGTGATCACCTTCGGCGGTCTTCTGGCGGCGATGGACCCCGGAGAGGAGCAGCCTGAGCCGGACTGGCTCACCCCACTCCGGGCGCGTTACCGCACGGTGATGGTCGATGAATTTCAGGACACCGATGCGGTGCAGTGGCGACTGCTCCACCGTGCCTTTGGCGGCCGATCCGCCCACCTGCTGTTGCTGGTGGGCGATCCGAAACAGGCCATCTATCGCTTCCGCGGTGGCGATCTTGAGACCTACAAACAGGCCCGCTCACAGGTGGATCGGGTGGATGCACTGACCGAGAACTTCCGCACCACACCGGCACTGATGGCAGGAATGAATGCTCTGATGGCGCCAGGTCTGGTGCGCTCACAACTCGCGGTCCCCGCCGTCACGGCCCGTGGCAAAGCCCAAAACCTGGACAACCAGTCCGACCGCCATCCCCTGCAACTGCTGCTGATTCCGTCCGACAACACCACGAGCAAAACAGCTCTGGAACAACGGATCCCCGACCTACTGGCTGACGACGTTCTGCAACGTCTGCAGAGCGCCACCACGCTCGAGCCATCGGATCTCTGCATTTTGGTGAGCCGCCATGCCCAAGCCACGGCCTTGCGCAATGCCTTAGCGGGTCGGGGCGTACCAACACGGCTGGTCAACCAGGGTGATGTGTTGGAGAGCGATGCGGCAGGGGTGCTGCAGCGACTGATCGATGCTTTAGCGATCCCCGGCGATGAACGCCGACTGCGCCTGCTGGCCTGTTCGGCCCTGCTCGGTTGGAGCGCCGACAGCCTGCGTGACAACGACGGCAAGCCGCTCGACGCCCTCGCCGCACGCATCCGACGGCTGAGTGAACAGCTGCCCCGCCTGGGCCTGATCGGGTGTCTGTCGGAGCTCCTTGACGGGTCGGTGATGGCCGATCTCTCCGAACGAGGGCGTCTGCTGGGTGATCTGCAGCAAGCCGCACGACTGGTGCAAGACGCCATGCACCGACAGGGTCTCAATGCAGCCAGTGCTGCTGAATGGTTACGGCGGGAGCGGCTCCAACCGCCGGATCCCGTGCCGGATGCCCGGCAGCCCCACAGCGATCAAGCGGAAAGCGCCGTGGCGGTGGTCACGGTGCATCGCAGCAAGGGCTTGGAATATCCCGTTGTGATTTGTCCTTATCTCTGGGAAAGCCCGGGGGAGAGCAAAGGGCCGCTCTGGAAAACAGAGGGCAGCCAGCATTGGCGCGTCTCCTGCGACCACCATTGGGGCCCGGGGCGTGAGGCTGCCGAACAGGCGGAGTGCCAGGCAGCCGCTGAAGCCGAACGGCTGGCCTACGTGGCCCTGACGCGAGCTTGCTCACAGCTTGTGCTGGTCTGGGGTTCCGCAGCCCGTCAAGACAAGTCCCCGCTTGTGAGTTGGATGTTCGGCGCCGAAGCGATCGGAACGGACCCGGATCAGCGCACTGCTGAGCGTCTACGGAAACACCTCGCGGACCATGACATCCCGATCACGGTGGACGAGCTGCCGGTCCATCAGGGACCCGCAACGACCGGCCGATGGCAACCACCCTCCACCGATGACGTCTTGCGATTGGGAGCCGTTCCCAGCCACATCGACCGCAGCTGGGGACGGGCCAGCTATTCCGCCTGGATCTCCTCAGCAGGCGACAGCCCACATTTCGAACTGGGACGGGACCCGGAGCCGGAAGCCAAAGAAGCGGACAAACCAGGCGACATCCTCTGGCCGGAGCTCGGCCCCTTGGCTGAGTTTCCCCGGGGTCCCGGTCCCGGCGACTGCCTCCACCGCATCCTCGAGCACGTCTCATTCCAGAACGACAGCGGCAACGACGCCGTCATCGAGAGCGAACTGCTGCGTGCCGGGCTTGACCCCGACCAGTGGCTCGGCGCCGTGCGCCGTGGCCTCGAGGATGTCCTGAGCACACCGCTGGGCGGTTCCCTGGGATCACTGGCCCTCAATCAACTCGATGCTGAGCGCCGATTGCATGAACTCAGCTTCGATCTTCCGGTCGCTGACATGGTCACCAGCAGCCTGGTGGCAGCGTTCCGCAGCGACGGCGACACGCGCTTTGGAGACGACTACATCCCCCATCTCGAACAGCTCTCGGTCTGCAGCCGCGGATTCCTCACCGGCTCCATCGATCTGGTCTTCTGTGACGGCGACGATCTGAGCAAGGCCCGCTGGTGGGTTGCGGATTGGAAAAGCAACTGGATCGGAGAACGCGGACCCGACGGACGCAGCCAAATCTGCGGACCTCGGCATTACACCCAGGCGGCCATGCAGGAGCAGATGGTGCATCACCACTACCCGCTCCAAGCCCACCTCTATCTCGTGGCTTTGCATCGGCATCTGCAGTGGCGACTTCCGGGCTATCGCCCGGACCAGCATCTCGGCGGCTATGCCTACATTTTTCTAAGGGGGATGCCTGGCGGGGAGCATCCGATGGGTGAAGGGCCGGGCCGCATCGTGGAACCGGCCTCATTGCCTCGAATCCTCACGTTGGATCGCCTGCTGCGGGAGGGCCAACCATGACCGGAAGCTGGCCGGTTGAGCTCGGCGAAGCAGTGCACGCCACCCTGATGCGCCGCTGTCCACCCCCGCGCCATGGCCAGGAGCTGGAAGAGCTGTGCTGCAACTTGACCAGAGCCCTTGAGGCCGGGGAGCTGACCCTGGAGCTTTCTTCAGATCACCATGCCCAATTGCTGGAGAGCGGTTGGCTGGAGCAAGACACCTGTCCGTTGCACCTGGCTGGCAATCGCGTTGGCTGGCGCCGCTGGGTTGAGGCCATGCACGACGTGATCGAGACCCTGGTTACCCGATCCGCGATCCAAGATCACCCCGTCGACGACCCAAGCACAGCTTCGCCGCTGCCCAGACAGCTGAATTCCCAGCAACAGCAGGCTGTTCTGGCCCTGGATGAGGTGTCCGTGCTGCTCATCAGTGGCGGACCAGGCACCGGAAAAACCAGCACCGTGGTCGAGGTCTTGAAACGGGCACTCCGCCGGACACCGGATCTGCGGATCGGCCTGGCAGCACCGACCGGGAAAGCAGCACGGCGACTCGGGGAAGCAGTGCGTCCACAGCTCCATGACCTGCACTGCTTCACGCTCCACCGCTGGCTCGAGGCCGGCCGCCATGGCTTCGGACGTCACCGCGAGCGCCCCCTGGATCTGGACCTGCTGGTCATCGATGAGATGTCGATGGTGGATCTGGAGCTGATGCAGGCGCTGATCGCCGCCTTGCCCAGCGGTTGCCGGCTTGTGCTGGTCGGCGATCCAGCCCAGCTGCCACCGATCGGGAGTGGTGCCGTCTGGAATGAATTGCAATCAGCTGATGTTCGGCAACGCTTCGGGGCAGGCGCGGTCACGCTCCAGACCAGCTATCGCAACCGTGGCGCGATTGCGGCGCTGGCCTCAGAACTGCGGGAACGGAGTCAACCGGACCTCCAGCCGCTGTTGGAGGGGCTATCGGATGACGGCAACGCCCACCATCACACCGCAACGCTGCGACGGTTACCGCCCTTCGTGGTGCGCTGGTGGACGGGGCGACTGCACACCCTCAAGCAGCAGGCCACCGAGGTCCTCGATGCAGACGGCAGCATCCGTCCTGAGGCGGCGGAGGTCTTGCTCGATGCGGTGGAGCAGGAGCTGGTGTTGTGTCCGCGCCGACGCGGCCCCTGGAGCCTCGATGATGTCCACCGCACCCTGCTGGGCAGCAACCGCCATGACCCGACCCAGTGGCCGGAGGGACTGCCCGTGATCAGTGGTGCCAATCAGCCTGAACTGGGCCTGGCGAATGGTGATCTTGGGGTCAAGCTGACCACCACCAACGGCACCCGCCTGCTGTTTCGCGTTCTCAAGGACGATGGGAGCACTGAGCTGCGCCTGCTGCATCCATCGCGTCTTCAGGCCGTGGAGCCAGCGGTGGCCATCACCATTCACCGTGCCCAGGGCAGCGAAGCCAACCGCGTCATCGTGCTGTGGCCTCCACCGCCGGAGAACGGCCCAGCCCCACGCCTGGACCACCGGCTGCTCTACACCGCGATCACGCGGGCCCGTGCCAGCCTGGACCTGATCACGACAGCGGCCCTTTCCCATGCGTGTTGAACGACCTTGGGGATGGTTTGAAGATCTGCTGGAAGCGCCGGGGTACAAGGTCAAACGCCTGTTGGTGCAACGCCACTGCCAGCTGTCATTGCAGCGTCACCTGCACCGAAGTGAAAGCTGGACGGTCATCGCCGGAAACGGACAGTTGCTCTGTGATGACGCCTGGACAACGGCCATCCCTGGAGTGATGTTGACCATCCCAAAAGGCAGCATTCATCGGGCCCGAGGAGGCAATGAGGATCTGGTGATCCTTGAAGTCCAACACGGTGAAGTCCTCGTCGAAGACGACATCGAACGCTTGCAGGATGATTACGGCCGGGTGATAACTTGAAACCCAACCTTTGAAGCGTAGGCAACACAACCATTGTGCGATCTCCGATCGCCGGGAGGTTGTGAGCCTGATTTTCAGAGATCAATCAGGCTAGGGCCACTTTTTATGACTGAACAGCAGCAGCTCGGTGCATCGTCGTGCGCCGTGGATCTTTCCGCTTCGGCACTTCCACAGGAGGGTGACACCACCCAAGACGTGTTCACCACAACGATTGAATCCGCTGAGGCGACAGAAGCACCATCCGGTTTCGATGGTTTTGGATTCAGCGACGCCTTGCTGGCGACCCTCAAAGAGAAGGGATACAACGAACCGTCGCCGATTCAGAAAGCTGCCTTCCCCGAGCTGATGCTCGGACGGGATCTGGTGGGTCAAGCCCAGACGGGCACCGGCAAGACAGCCGCCTTTGCTTTGCCGCTCCTGGAGCGTCTCGAATCCGGGCAGAAAACACCCCAGGTGCTGGTGCTGGCCCCAACCCGTGAGTTGGCCATGCAGGTCGCTGACTCCTTCAAGGCCTATGCCGCAGGTCATCCGCACCTGAAGGTTCTGGCGGTCTATGGAGGATCGGACTTCCGCTCCCAGATCAATGCCCTCAAACGTGGCGTCGATGTGGTGGTGGGCACCCCGGGCCGGGTGATGGACCACATGCGGCAAGGAACCCTGAACACGGGCGGACTGCGCAGCCTCGTGCTCGATGAAGCCGATGAAATGCTGCGCATGGGATTCATCGACGATGTCGAATGGATCCTCGAACAACTCCCCAATGAGCGTCAGGTGGTGCTGTTCTCAGCCACCATGCCTTCGGAGATTCGTCGCCTGTCGAAGCGATATCTGAAAGAGCCGGCGGAAGTCACCATCCGCACCAAAGACCAGGAAGGCAAGCGGATCCGCCAACGCTCGATCACGGTGCCCATGAGCCACAAGCTCGAGGCCCTGCAACGGGTGCTCGATGCCTGCGGTGGGGAAGGGGTGATCATCTTTGCCCGCACCAAGGCCATCACGTTGACCGTGGCGGAAACCCTTGATGCCGCAGGACATCAAGTGGCTGTGCTCAACGGTGATGTGCCGCAAAACCAACGGGAACGCACGGTCGAACGGCTGCGCAGTGGCAGTGTCGACATCCTGGTCGCCACTGACGTGGCAGCCCGCGGTCTTGATGTGGAACGCATCGGACTGGTGATCAACTACGACATGCCGTTCGACAGCGAGGCCTATGTGCACCGGATCGGCCGCACGGGCCGCGCTGGCCGCAGCGGTGAGGCCGTCCTGTTTGTCACCCCGCGGGAACGGCGCTTCATTCGCAATATGGAACGTGCCACGGGCCAGCCCATCGAAGCGATGGAAGTTCCGGGGAATACAGCCATCAACCAGGGACGTCTGGATCGTCTGCGCAAACAACTCAGCACCGCAGCCAAGGCCGATCGCAGCAACGCTGAAGAAACCGCCTTGCTCAAAGAGCTGATGCAACGCGTGGCCACGGAACTGGAATTGAGCCAGGAGGACCTGGCCATGGCAGCGCTAAATCTGGCCATCGGCCCCAACCCCCTCCTGCGCCAAGGGGACGACGACTGGATTCAGAACACCCGTCGCAACGATCGCGAGCGTCCTGAACGCCGCGGAGACCGCGGAGAGCGGGGAGAGCGTCGCAATGACCGTCCGGCCCGCGGACCGGAGGAGAACATGCAGCGTTATCGCGTTGAAGTTGGACACCGCGACCGGGTGAAGCCCGGCAACCTCGTCGGCGCCATTGCTGGAGAAACTGGGCTGCAGGGCCGAGCGATCGGTCGCATCCAGATTTTCGACAACCACAGCCTGGTGGATCTTCCGAAAGGGATGCCTGAGGATGTTTTCAACAGCCTGCAGCGCCTGCGGGTGATGAACCGCGAACTGCAGATCTCCCAAGCGTCGTGATGAGTCCGCTGCTGATCTCTCTGTTATTGGCCGGAGCGACTCCGGCCGTCGCAGATGACAGCGGCGGTCTGATTCGCAAAATCTGCATGAGCTCATTTGCTGCAGCCATGGCAAGTGCAGGGAAAACGGCACCGGATGGGATGGCCGATTTCACCTGCAATTGCTTCCTGGATGAGGTGAACAGCGGCACCGGACTGGACATGGCCCAGAGCCGGTGCAAATCACGTGCGGCTGCGGAATTCGCCGTCGAGTGATCCCGCAGGTCAGGAGACACTGACCTCGGCCATCGCCGTCGCTCCGGCGATGGCGATGCGCTCCACCGTTCTGATCAGTTCCACCTGCACCTCCGGCAGGCTCTGTGTCAGAAGAACATTCACCAAATCAAGGCGGTCATCAGCCGCCAGTTCTCCATCGTCGCCCCAGGACAGGGACTGAAGATTGAGGCCAGTCATCGAACCATCCCTCGTCAGCATTCTCTGACAATGGGAGCAAACAAACCGGTTGCCTGGCGCCTTCAAGTTGCCTTCAGATTTCTGTGTTGAAACGTGGCTTCGCCCTGTAACGTTGAGCGGTTCAAGTCCTGACTCCCGGCCCATTCCGATCCATCGGAACCGGCTCACGCGACTGAGCACATCCAACGGTTCCACGGTCCATGACCATTTACATCGGCAATCTCTCCTTCCAAGCGGAGCAAGAGCATCTCTTTGACCTCTTCAACGAGTACGGAGAGGTCAAGAACTGCAGTCTTCCCCTCGACCGGGAAACCGGCCGGAAGCGCGGCTTTGCCTTCGTCGAGATGGCAAACGACGCTGATGAACAAAAAGCAATCGACGACCTTCAGGACGTCGAATGGATGGGACGCATGATTCGCGTCAGCAAGGCAACCCCCCGTGAACGCACCGGTGGCCCACGGGGTGGCGGCGGCGGTTACCGGAACTGATCCGGACGCTTTAAAGCTCCGAATCAAGAAGCTCCAAGCGGACCTCCTGGCCTGTCACACGGTCCAGGAGGTCTTTGCTGTGATTAATCGGCTCTAACAGCACCTCATCGCCTTCACGATGTTGAGGCAATGCGGTGCGCAACACACTCCGCTTCTGCCGGGCGAGATAACGATGAAAGCGGTTGAACGACCTCGAACGGCCCATGGCACCTCCTTCGATTGTGATTCCGTTCTACCGCTGATGGCAGGAGTGAAACCGTGCGATTGGAAACCCTCAGCAAAGGTTCAATGAAGGCTCACCGTTCTCCGCTCCTGAGGCTGGTGCGTCACCTCGCACCCCGCTGGCGCCTGGTCGCTGCCGCCGCCAGTTGTTCGATCATTAACAAGCTCTTTGATCTGGCACCGCCAGCCCTGATCGGCTTAGCGGTGGATGTCGTGGTTCGCGGGCAGCAATCGGCCCTGGCTGGCTTGGGGGCCTCCAGCGTGTCGGAACAGCTGTGGTTGTTAGCCCTGTTGACCCTGGTGATCTGGAGCGCAGAGTCCCTGTTCGAATACCTCTATGACGTGCTCTGGAGAGACCTGGCTCAGAGCACCCAGCACAGCCTTCGGCTGGAGGCCTATGGCCACCTTCAGAGCCTGGAGCTGGGCTTCTTCGAACGGGACAGCACCGGACGGCTGTTGTCCATCCTCAGTGACGACATCAATCAGCTGGAGCGGTTTCTGGATCGCGGTGCCAATCAGATTCTGCAACTGATCACCACCGTGCTGGTGGTCGGGATCGGGATGGCCTGGGTCGCCCCAGGGGTTGCGTTGTTCGCTTATTTACCGATCCCGTTGATCCTCTGGGGGTCCCTTCGATTCCAACGCAAACTCGCTCCGCGTTACAAGGACGTTCGCATCCATGCCGGTGCACTGGCCTCAAGACTGGCCAACAACCTCGGTGGGATGCTCACCATCAAGAGCTTCACCGCCGAACCCCAGGAACTGGGGCGGCTCGAGCGCGAAAGCCTGGCCTATCGCCATAGCAATGCCAAGGCGATTCGACTCTCGGCCGCCTTCATCCCCCTGATCCGCTTCGCCATTCTGTTCGCCTTCCTGGCCATCCTCCTGATCGGAGGATTTCAGGCGTTATCCGGACAACTGGAAGTCGGCACCTACAGCGTTCTGGTTTTCATTACGCAGCGTCTGCTGTGGCCGCTCACATCCCTTGGACGAACGCTGGATGATTACCAACGTTCGATGGCCTCCACCCAGCGGGTGCTGGATCTCATCGATACGCCGATCGGCATCACCAACGGATCCGCAGCGCTGGACCCCCGCCGGACACAAGGTGCGCTGCGCTTCGAGGGAGTCTCCTTTCACTATCCCGATCGCCCTCCCCTTCTGGAGAATTTTGATCTGGACATCCCCGCCGGGCGGACCATCGGCCTGGTTGGTTCCACGGGATCGGGCAAGAGCACGGTGGTGAAACTGCTGCTGCGGCTCTACGAACGCCAGGACGGCCGGATCCTGATCGATGGACATCCGATCGAAAGCCTGAAACTGGCTGACCTCCGACGCTGCATCGCACTGGTCAGTCAGGAGGTCTACCTCTTCCACGGAACCGTGGCGGAAAACATCAGCTATGGCCAAGAGCAGTGTTCACGGGAAGCACTGATGCGTGCCGCTGAACTGGCCGAGGCTTCGACGTTCATCGAGGCCCTCCCCAACGGCTACGACACGGTGGTCGGGGAGCGAGGTCAACGCCTCTCCGGCGGTCAACGTCAGCGCATCGCCTTGGCCAGGGCGATCCTCAAGGACGCTCCAGTCCTGATTCTCGATGAAGCGACAGCGGCCGTTGACAACGACACCGAAGCCGCCATCCAACGCTCGCTGGACCGAATCACCCGGGATCGAACCACCCTGGTGATCGCCCATCGACTCAGCACAGTGCGCCATGCCGATCAGATCATCGTGATGGAGCAAGGCCGCATCGTGGAGCAAGGCCGCCATGATCAGCTTCTCCACCAGCAAGGGGTGTACGCCAACCTCTGGCGCGTTCAAGCCGGAGAACGGGCTTGCGCTTCCTGAAGCTTTGTTGGCCCCTGGGGGCGCGGTCGAACAAGCTGGATCCGCTTCATTGCACTGCTGAACTGCGCCGATGGATGCATCGATCAGCCACCTGATCCACCACCCCCTGGGCGTCTTTGCCCTGCTGGTGAGCATCAGTGCAGTCGTTCCACCGCTGGTCAGGCGGGTTGGTCTGCCAGACCTCGTCGGGCTGCTCGCCGCTGGGGTCGTCGTTGGTCCCCATGCCCTGGGCTGGGTTGACACCAGCTATGCGGAGGTGGAAGCCACCGTGGAATTGCTGTCCAGCCTCGGGGCGGTCTTTCTGCTGTTCACCATGGGGCTCGAGATCGACCTCGAAGAGTTCAACCGGGTGAAACGCCGCTCAGTGGTGTTTGGTCTGCTGATCCTCTGTATCGGGGTTGGCACCGGCGTCGGCATCGGTCTCCTCGCTGGCTTCTCCCCGGTGCCCTGTCTGCTGCTGGGGGCCCTGATGGCCACACACACACCGCTCGGTTACCCAATCGTGCGCAGCTACGGAGCCCAGAAAGACGAATCCGTTGTCGTGAGCGTGGGGTGCACGATCATCACGGACATCGTGGCGTTGCTGCTCCTGGCCGTGGGACTGGGACTCGGCGAAGGCGATCTCAGCGGGGCTGACTTGATCATGCTTCTGCTGCGCATCGCGTTGTTCGCTCTGCTCGTGGTGGTGGGCATCCGTCAACTGGGACGCCAACTGGTCCTGCGCGGCATCAGTGACGAAAACAGAATCGTGCTGGCGGTGCTGGTGGCGCTGTTTTTGGCCTCCCTCGGCGCGGAACTCGCCGGGGTCGAAAAACTCGTCGGAGCCTTCCTCGCCGGACTCGCCGTCAATTCGGTCCTTCCGGAAGGCCGGGTCAAGGAGCAGGTGATCTTTGTCGGCGGTGTGCTGTTCATCCCGATCTTCTTTATCGACTTGGGTCTGCTTCTGGATGTGAAAAGCCTGGGGGCCAGCCTGAGCAACTTCCAATTCACAGCCTTGATGCTGGTGGGAGCCATCGGTGGCAAGGGACTCGCGTCATGGATCAGCGGCAGCCTGTTCCGCTATCGCAGGCCACAGATCCTGATGATGTGGTCGCTGACCATGCCGAAGGTGGCCGCCACGTTGGCCACAGCCTTCATCGGCTATCGGGCCGGATTGTTGAACCAAATGGTTCTGAACAGCGTTCTCGCCGTCATGGTCGTCACGGCAACCCTCGGCCCGATCCTCACGGAACGGTCGGTGACCCGTCTGAAGGACTCGCCCAAAGGAATGCTGCCCACCAGCTTCGGCGAAGAAGCCTCATCCTTTGAAGGCAGCAGCGACGTGGTGCAGCGCCCCCTTCGCATCGTTGTTCCGGTGGCCAATCCGGGCAATGAAGCCGGGTTGCTCTCGATGGCAGCCCGACTGGTCCGGGGCTCCGCGGGCGGTGAAGGACTGCTTCTGCCCCTGGCGATGGTCAATCCAAGCCTGGCCGAACTGCGGGGCGGAATTACCAGCGCCGTTGCAGCGGCCCGCAATCGCCTCAGCATCGCTGAAACCATCGGGAACGAACTCGCGGTGCCCACACGCACGCTGTTGCGCCTCGATGAGGATCTCCCGGGCGGCATGAGCCGAACCGCCATGGAACAGGCCGCCGATTTGCTGCTGATCGGTGCAGGGCGACCGGATCAGCTGCGGGCCTGGTTGTTAGGCGACATGGTGGATGGTGTCTGCCGAACCGCCCACTGCCCAGTGGTGGTCGTGAATCTCAGCAAACAGCCTGAACAGCCACTCAATCGGATCCTGGTGCCGATTAAGGACTTGTCAGCCAGTGCCAGGGAGCAGTTTGAGCTCGCCCTGAGGGTCCTCAACACGGCACCCGAGGAAGCCCGGACGCGCATCACGCTGCTGCACGTCCACGATCCGCGCTACAGCGGGAGCGATCGGGTCTGGATGGAAGATCAGCTGATCCGCTGGCGACCGTCTGGCATTCCGGCCGAGCGATTCCACACGGTGATTGTCCGCGGACCTGGCATCGATGGAGCCATCCATCGGCTCAGCCGAGAGCATGATCTGGTCATCCTGCGAACCCAGCGCCGACGGGTCGCTGGTCTGCCCATCCCAGGGAGTGACCGCACCAGTCAGCTGATCAGTCAGCTGCCCTGTGCCGCCATGGTGATCAGTGATCCCCTCGTCTAACAACCGCAGGGGCCTCAGATCACCACAGCACAGACCGCCATCGTCAGATCAACAGGTTGAGGGAGGTCACAACACGAGCGCAGAGATCACTGACCTTGTCCCAACGTTCCTCATTGACGCTGGTGGCCAAGGTGTACAGACGACCACGATCAACCACGACGGTGGCGAGCTCGTGCCGGTCCCGGTCGGGCAGATGAACGGCGTACTCGAGGTCATAGAAGGTGTGGCCATTCACCTCGCGCTCACTGGCTTCGATCAGATCGGCACTGCGGCCACTGCCATCAACGGCAATCACTTCCCGGCGCAGACGCTCGCCAACGGCAACGGAACTGCCCAGCTCACTGAGGTCATTGCTCTGATCAACGTTGGAAACGACCAGGCTCACGGTCTCGTCGCTGTGGATCAAGTCGTGGAACACCACTTGAGGACCATTGCTGACCTGAACCCGAGTCCAACCGGTGGGATAGAGGAAGGCATAGCGCCCATCAGGGCTTTGGAACCTCTGCAGACCCGCGGTCGGACCCGCCGCACAAGCCCCGAGAGAGATCACCAGTGCGACGCAGGCCAGAAGTCGGGCGAGCGATCGGAGGGGTTGCATCGGAGCCACTGCAGATGAGGTCATTCTGCCTAGAGTCGAACACTGATCGGCGGCAGACCCCTGAGCGGATTCACCCGACCGTTGGCACGGCTGATTGATCAGTTCGAGCGACTCCCCGGCATTGGCCCCCGAACGGCCCAACGTCTGGCACTGCATCTGCTCAATCAACCCGAAGAGCAGATCCATCAGTTCGCCGACGCGCTGTTAGCGGCTCGCACCAAAGTGGGGCAATGCCAGAGCTGCTTTCACCTCAGCGCTGAGCCGCTGTGTGAAATCTGTCGCAATCCAGAGCGCAGCAATGGGGTGATTTGCGTGGTTGCCGACTCCCGAGATTTGCTGGCCCTGGAACGGACCCGGGAATTCAAAGGCCGCTATCACGTCCTTGGCGGCCTGATCTCTCCCATGGATGGGGTCGGTCCTGAGCTGCTGCAGATCACCCCGTTGGTGAAACGGATCACAAACGAGGACATCAATGAGGTGATCCTGGCCCTCACCCCAAGCGTGGAGGGAGACACCACGAGCCTGTATCTGGCTCGACTGCTGAACCCCTTCTGTGCCGTGACACGGATCGCCTACGGGCTTCCGGTCGGAAGCGAACTGGAATATGCCGATGAAATCACGTTGAGTCGTGCCCTCGAAGGGCGGCGCCCTGTGAATGAATGAGCATCAGCGTTCAGAATCCCGATGAGCCCCGCTCGCGCATGAGTCAGTACAGCGCCATCGCTCCAAGCGAACGACTGCCCGAGTGGTTACGACGCCCGATTGGCAATGCCTCTGATTTAGAGGCTGTTCAAGGCTTGGTGAAACGCAACCGCCTGCACACCATCTGCGAAGAGGGACGTTGTCCCAACCGAGGGGAGTGCTACGCGGCGGGGACGGCAACATTTTTACTGGGTGGCTCGATCTGCACCCGCAGTTGTGCGTTCTGTCAGGTGGACAAGGGCATGGCCCCGATGGCTGTGGACCCGGCCGAGGCCGAACGCGTCGCCGAAGCCGTCGACGCGATGGCCCTGCGCTACGTGGTGCTGACGGCCGTCGCCCGCGATGACTTGGCGGACCACGGCGCCACTTTGTTCACCACAACGATGGCGGCCATCCGAGCCCGCAATCCCCTGATTGCCATCGAGGTGCTGACCCCTGACTTCTGGGGCGGACACGCGGAACATGACCAGGCCATCGCCGCCCAACGGGCTCGGCTTCAGACCGTTCTCGATGCCGATCCGATCTGTTTCAATCACAACCTGGAAACAGTGGAACGGCTCCAAGGCAAGGTGCGTCGTGGGGCCACCTATGCCCGTTCGCTTGGACTCTTGGCCGCTGCCCGTGAACGCAGGCCAGACATCCCAACGAAATCCGGCTTGATGCTGGGACTGGGCGAGAGCCGTGATGAGGTGATCGCCACCATGCGCGACCTGCGGGCCGTGGATTGTCAACGGCTCACCCTGGGCCAATATCTGCGGCCATCCCTGGCCCATATCCCCGTCTCGCGCTACTGGACACCGGACGAATTTGATGGCCTCGGCGCCATCGCCACCGAACTGGGCTTTCAACAGGTGCGCAGCGGTCCTCTCGTGCGCAGCAGCTATCACGCTGCCGACTGAGCCCACCCCCGCAGACTCCGCTGCATCACCCGATCGACATCGGCCTGCATCAAGGCGCCGGCGCCGCCCCAAATCAAACGCAGGGGCAAATCCCAGAGTGCGGCGTCCACACGGCGCACGGTGCTGAAGCCCCGCTGCTGGAAATACCGCACCAGTCGACGGTGCTGGCGATCGTCGTCATCAATCGCCAGCAGGCGAGCGGAGCGACAGGGCGTTGCCTCAGCCGCCCAGGCCATGGTGGCCGCCCAAATCAAATCACCAGTCCCAGAGGCAGCCGTGGGCAGAACGCGCATCGTGTCCAACTGCAACCCGCGGTGTGCGGGATAGGCCCAGGCCTTCATCTCACCCTGGAGCAGCAGACGACGATCGTCCGTTGCGCAACCAACGACGACCCGCACACTGAACAAACCCAACGGTCGTCCCACCTTCAGACGCAGGATCAGACCACGCTGCTGGGCTTCAGACTCCAGTCGCTCCAGCATGGTGACAACAATCCCAAGAAAATAAAGATGACGTTAAATCCACGGAGCAAGGCCGTCTCAGCATTAACAATGCCTTGGCCCGTTGATCGCCAGACGATTCAGATGTCCAATCACCTGAATTACCTCTATTTAATGAATAAGGCCAGCGAAGCGAGCGACCCACAGACCTACGATTTTTATCTGACGAGAGCCAAGCAAGAAAAGGCCAAAGAGATCTCCAAGCGGTCGCTTCAATCCAGTTGCGCAAGCACAAAGAGCGCAATTTGAGGCCCTCAATTGCACGCCATCCAGCCGCAGCTTCAACAAAGTTAACAACGTGTTGATACGCGAATAAGAAGAAAAAGTTATGGCGCCCGTCGGCCCACCAAGGCCACGGTGGATGAGCATCACTGTGGGTCATGTCCAACACAAGCAATGGGCGAGTCCCTTACACAGTCCGCCACCGCACTTCAGACGGTGACAAGCTGGAATCCTGCTTCTATGCCTGCGACGCCTTCGAAGCTCGCTTGCTGGCGATGGAATTTAATGCCTACATCAAAAAACATCCCAACTGCATCGATTCCATTCTGAAAATCGGAGCTTGATCAACCGATCAAATTCATACCAAGAAACCCCTTCCCTTGCCCCCACCCGTTTCGATCCTTGAGGAACGTGAGTGCAAGTTCAAAATCCAATAACCCCTCTTGATCCAATTGGTCACGGCTGATTGGAGCATCCGTGGCTTGCTGATAACGCTCAAGGATCAACTCACGATTTTGATCCAGATACTGAACCAATTCCATTAAGACGAATTGCCTCCACGCATCACTGGAGGCACGATCCACTGCATTCGACATCTCAACGTCTGAACTCAGACTCAGACCTTATCGAGGTCGTGATGGACATCGACAACAGCCGTGACAGGCAATGGTCCATACAGGTGGGGGAAGACCGACCCGGTTGGAATCGAGTCAGCACGCAAGGGTGATCTCAGGAGCTGGGGATCGATCTCAAGCAAACGGATCGGACCAGCATCGGCATAGAAGCGCTCGAATGTATCGATCACCTGCTCACGCCATGACAGATGAATAAAGCCAACCTCCGCAAGGCTGAGCCCCCTGGTCGAGACGGTGTAGGCACCTGAGGATTGCGCATGGAGCCAGTCCTGTTCCAGCGCCAGATGAAACAACGGCTGATCCATTGGCACCACAGAGGCATCGGCCGGGAAGAGTTGCGGGCCATCCTCTGGAGACCAGGGCTCGGTCCTCCACATCAGACGCGCAAACGCTGGATCCTCCATAAAACGGTTTAACCAGATCCGAAGAGCCACCAAAAGGGGATCTGCATCAAACGCTTGGGGGTCAGCGATCCGCCACTGACGCACAAAGGGCCACAACGCAGCGTCGGCGAGAGACAGCCGATCACCCAGCAGCCAACCGTGTTGTGCGATCAAAGCGCTCCAACGCCTCAGGATGCCAAGTCCTGCCTCTCGATGCTCATCAGCACGGCAATCGGGATAACGATCGCTGTATTTGAAACGGTCGAGATGGTGCTTGAGCGGGCCATCATTTTCTGCGATCAAGTCGGTCGCATCACCTGCCGTCAACCAATTCTGTGGGTCTGACTGAGTGAGGGCCCAATGCATCACATCGAGGCTTTCATCGATCACCGTTCCATCCGGACAAACAAGCACAGGAACTGTGCCCTTCGCCGAAGCCTCAAGCATCTCGTTGGGCTTGCGCTTGAGTTCAATCTCTCGCAACTCAACGAGCAATCCGGAGGCCAACACGGCTCCCCGTGCACGCATCGCATAGGGGCAGCGGCGGAAGCTGTAGAGCACGGGGTGTGGTTTGGTCATGTCCTGGATCTGCTGGGACAACAATTAACCGAACTGTTGATGATCAATTTGCCGTTGTCGCATCGCAAATCGTTCTCGATCGGCATCCGTAAAGCGATCCACGCAGTGCAAGCACTGCACCCCTTTGATGGTGCTCGGGTGTTCGCGCTGTTCCGGTGAAAGCGGCAAACCGCAAGCGTGGCAGAGGCTGTATTCACCGGGTTCCAGTTGGTGATTCAGGGCCACCCGTTGATCAAAGACGAAGCATTCGCCCCGCCAGCGGCTCTCGCTTTCCGGCACCTGCTCGAGGTACTTGAGGATCCCGCCGCGCAGGTGATGCACCTCTCCGAAGCCCTCCTGCTGCAAGTAACTGCTGGCCTTCTCACAGCGAATGCCGCCGGTGCAGAACATGGCGATGCGCTTGTTGCCCTGCTGCTCAAGCATCGGCCGCAAGGTCTGCTCGGCCCACTGGGGAAAGTCGCGGAAGCTTTCGGTGCCGGGGTCGATGGCACCATCAAACGTGCCGATCGCCGTTTC
>NZ_JBGKDS010000038.1:0-17063 GCF_042954325.1 Parasynechococcus sp.
TGCGGGGGCAGAACCGCTTGGAGCATCGCCCAGAAGAAACGGATCTTTCAGCAGATCAGGTAAGGCCGCCGCTGGGGTGGCTGCGGGTTGGGTGTCTTCAACCGTCTCCACGGGAGCATCGTCGTTGCGTGCTTCTGGGCGGCTGGCAGCACGGGAGCGCTCGAGGCCCTGTTGTGCCAGTTGCGCCTGGATGTCGGGTGGTTGGCTCTCGAGCACCAACGCGTAGAAGCGCCTGGCTTGTTCCGGTTGCTCAAGGCCGTGAAGGCTGATGTGGCCGAGCAGCAGGGTCACAAAGCTGCGCCATCCGTACCAGGCCGCCGCATTGCCGGAATCCTCTGGTGTGGTCTCCTCCAGTTCCGACAGCAGCCCCATCGCGATGGCATGGGCGTCGGAGTAGCGCTCGTTGCCGTAAGCCTGTTCGGCTTGCTGGTAACGCGTCTGGAAGTCCCGGTCCAAAAGAATGGAGCACTGTGACTCCGTTGTATCGCCAGTTCGCGGAATCCACAAGGTAACTTTTCAGGGATAAAATTAGTCATACCAACGGGTTTCGGTGATTCTGCCGCCACCCATTTGATCTGGAGTGGGCTGCGTTGCGATGGCCAGTTGCTGGGTTGCAACACTGACGAAAGGCCACCAGCTCGTTTATTGTTTGGTCGTGAGGAAAAACGCCTCACGGGGTGGAAACAAGGTCACACTCCCGAGTTGCGTTTTAGAGCCCCTGCCTTCGGCGGGGGCTTCTTTTTGTCTGATTGATGGTGAGGCGCTCCCGCTGGCTCCGCTGCAGGGCCAGTTAGGCCTGGTCGAGGGGGGACGCGGTTCCTTTGGCGGTATGGCGTTCTTGGCCACCGAGTTGGAAGCCGGCATGGACGGCCTGGAGTGCTGCCACGCCGTTCTCTTCCGGTACGACGCAGCTGGTGCGGATCTCGCTGGTGGCGATCAGAGCGATGTTGATGTCGGCATCGGCGAGGGCCCGGAACATTCGACCGGCCGTGCCCGCTGTGCAGGGCATGCCAGCTCCAACGGCGCTGACGCGGGCAATGCTGGGGCCATCCTCCAGGGCTGCTCCAGGCCATTGCGCCAGCAGGGGGGCCAGGGCCACATCGGCGCGGGCACGATCGTCCTTGCGCAGGATGAAGCTGATGTCGCGGCTGCCGTCACCGTGCTGTCGCTCCGATTGAACGATGGCGTCCAGGCTGATGGTGGCATCGGCCAGCGCGGTGCAGAGGGCGGCGGCCGTCCCCGGTCGATCGGGGACATGGCGCACGGTGAGTTGGGCCTGGTCACGGTCGAGGGCCACACCCCGGACTTCCGGTGCGCCGGTGTCTTCCACCACAGGATTCAGATGCACCTGGCCATCACTGACTTCAAAGGCCTGGCGAACGGCTTGCAGCGCTTTGCTGCCATGGCTGGAGTCGATCACACAGCTCACTTTCACTTCGCTGGTGGCGATCAACCTCAGGTTGATGCCCTGTTGGCTCAGGCAGTTGAACAGCAGAGCGGCGATCCCCGGGCGGCCCATGATCCCGGCTCCGCCGATGCTGAGCTTGGTCATGCCACCTTCGGCGGCTAAGTCTCCGCCCAGGCTGTCCAGAACGCTGCGGCTCACGGTGCGGGCCTGTTCGAGATCCGCTTCCGCGACGGTGAAGGTGATGTCGTTACTGCTGCCTTCGTGGGTGGCCTGAATGATCAGGTCCACATTGATGTCGGCTGCGGATAACGCTTCGAACAGTCGTGCGGCGATGCCCGGTTGATCGGGGATGTGTGACAGCGCGATCACGGCCTGTTGATCGACTTCCTCGACGCTGTCCACCGGGCTGCCGAGTTCGAGCCCATCGCGACCGATCGGTCGGCGGCTGCGGCTGGTGAGCCGGGTGCCGGGCGCATCACTCCAGCTGGAGCGGACCACCAACGGCACGCCGTAGTTCCGCGCAATTTCAACCGCGCGGGGATGGAGGACGGATGCGCCGAGGCTGGCCAGTTCCAGCATTTCGTCGCAACTCACCTGATCCATCAGCTGGGCATCGGTGACCTTGCGGGGGTCGGTGGTCAAGACACCGGGTACATCGGTGTAGATCTCACAGGCCTCAGCGCCGAGGGCGGCGGCGAGGGCAACGGCGGACGTATCCGAGCCGCCGCGTCCGAGGGTTGTGATTTCAGCGGTGCCGTCGGGCCCTGTGCTGGTGCCTTGAAAGCCCGCCACGACAACAACTTGGCCTTCGGCCAGCCGGGATTTCACGCGATCCGTACGGATGCTGAGGATGCGGGCCCGGCCGTGGGTCGATTCCGTGACGATTCCCACCTGGGGACCGGTCATTGAGACCGCCGGGATCCCCAGGCCATGCAGCGCCATCGCCAGCACGGAGATCGACACCTGCTCACCGCTGGCGAGGAGCATGTCCATCTCCCGTTGCGGCGGTTGGGCGTTCACCGCGGCGGCCAGGCTGGTCAGCTCATCGGTGGTGTGGCCCATGGCGGAGACCACGATCACCAGGTCATGGCCGTCTTCTTTGGCGGCGGCAATCCGGCGGGCGACGGCCTGGATGCGTTCGGCGCTTCCGACCGAGGTGCCACCGAATTTCTGCACCAACAGAGCCATGCGCCAGGTCTGAGCAACGCTGGATTTTCTCACCTGGTCGGATCGCTGGCCCTGGGCGTTGTTCAGCCCAGCAGCCCGTCGCGAAAGGCATCACCGGGTTGGGCGCCCAATTTGAGCCGCGCTTCCACGTCCAGCAGGCGGCTCAGTAGGGAGAGAAAACGCTTGGGTTGGCGTCCCTGCAATTGTTTGCGCATCACATAAATCCGCTTGGGGTTGCCGATGCCAGCGGCTTTGGCAATGACCGCCACATCCCGTTCTCCGTCGGCTTCGAGCAGGCTCACCCACAGCCAGCCGCGGATTTGCCCGGTCAGAGTGGCCACGATCCGCAGCGCCGGTTCGCCGGCGTCGATCAGAGCATCCCAACGGGCGACGGCTTCGCCGGGGTCACCGTCGAGCAAGGCATCGCCAACGGCGAGTGCATTCGTGGCGCGACCACCCACCAGGGCATGCACGAGCTCGGCGCTGATGGTTGTGCTGCGCAGGGCGAGTTTGCGCAGTTCGGATTCGAGTCGGGCGCTGTCGGTGCCGATCGCATCGACCAGGGCATCGATGGCCTCTGGCTGCACGGTCAGGCCCAGGGCTTCCGCGGTTTGCTGCACCAGTTGTCGCTGCCCCGCCCCATCCCAGATGGCGGGCAACGGGAAACGTTGTTCCTCCGCCAAGCCCTGTTTGATCCGTTTCTGCAGGGCTTTGCTGGTGCGCAGCCGACCGTCGGGCTTCGCTGGATTCACCAGCAGCAGATGGCTGTTGGTGGGGATGAGATCCAGGGCCGCTTCAAAGCGATCGGCCAATTCGCTGGGGCAGTTGTTGCAGAACGGGCTGCGTTGCAGCAACACCACCCGATCGCCCGTGCCGAAGGGAGGCGTACGGGCCTCTTCCAAGGCCTGATCAGCTTGACCACTCTCAGCTCCATCCAGGCGGCTGAGGTTGATGCTGCTCCAGCTGGGATCGAGTTTGGCGTTGATCAAGGCGTCGATGGCGCGATCCCTCGCGGCGGCGTCATCTCCCCAGATCAGATGAATTGGCATCACCGCTCGGAGCGTTCGCTGATGATGCCAGGTATGGCTCTTGATCATCCAATCTTCAGCGACAGCATCCGGCTGATCCGGGCTGAGCTGGGAGAGACGGGGTTGGACCCACTCCAGCAGCAGGTCTTGGAACGGCTGGTCCACAGCAGCGGTGACCTCGGCATCGGTGCCTTGCTGCGGTTCAGTCCCGGCGCCTGCGAGGCCGGTTTGGCGGCGTTGCGGCTGGGAGCCCCGATCCTGACGGACACGGCGATGGCCGCGGCGGCGGTGGCCCCGATGGCGCGTCGCACCCTGGGCACCACGGTGCGGACGGTGTTGGAGTGGGCTCCGGATCAGGCGCCGCAGGGATCCACCCGGACGGCTGAGGGCATCCAGCGGGCGTGGTCGTCGTTGAGCGACAACGGGTCAGGTCCGGCGCCCGTGGTGTTGATCGGCAGTGCTCCCACGGCGTTAGAGCGGTTGCTGGATCGCATCGATGCAGGGGCGCGACCCGCAAGCCTGATCATCGCGATGCCGGTGGGTTTCATCGGGGTTCTGGCGAGCAAAGCTCGTGTTGCGGAGAGTGAGCAGTGCCACATTCGTCTCGAGGGAACCCGCGGTGGAGCCGGTTTGGTGGGTGCGGCGGTGAATGCACTGCTACGCGCCGCAGTGATGCCACCTGAATGATATGGAAGGTGAATGTTGACAGCTTTGATGACAACAAAGCCCGGTGTATGATCGCTTCATCAGGTTGAAATGTAGATAGCGCATGCAGGATTTTGAAAAGTTTTCCTCCTCTCTGTATCTGCGTGGTCTAACGAGCGACTCCGACGCGGCTGCTGTTGATCAGAATCAGAAAACGTTCATTATCTTTGGTGTGCCCCGTGGTGGCACCACCATGGTGGCCCGGGTCGCTGAACAGTTGGGCGTTTCGATGGGCTCGGGGTTGCCCTCGAATTATGAAGATGATGAATTTAATTACGACAAAATGTCGGATGCTGTGAAAGAGGATCCGAAGTTGATGGCTCGGGGATTGCTACGTGCGATTAACCGACGCAATGCCAAGCGTGATGTTTGGGGGTGGAAATATCCACGTGCCCATCTTTACCTGCCCTTGATTATTAAACAGCTGAGGAACCCGCAGCTGATCTGCGTGCTGAGAGATCCAGTGGCGTCGTCGTTGCGGCCGTTGTCGCGCAAGCGCGTGCAAAAGGAAGGCAAAGCCCAATTGCCGACGCGCGTGATCAAGCAGCATTTGAATTGGCAGCTTAAAAATATTGAGCAGATTCATAAATTTAACCGTCCGACGTTTCTCTGTAGCTACGAAAAAGCCGTGCTTGACCCAACTGCTTTTGTGGCGGACATGGCCAGTTTCATCGACCTGCGCAGTGATGAGCAAAGCCTCCGTGCTGCCGTGGACCAGATTCAACCTGGCGGCTACATGCAGGCCTGAATTACAACACCTGGTACCCCTGCCATAGTTTCGTGGCTACATCTCCATGTCTGTCGGCGATGAAGTTGTAGGTGGCTTTGAAATGCTGAACAAGCTTTTGATTGAGTTCGGCGGGTAAGGAGCTGCTTTTTGGCGAAGCATTGAAGACCTGGGAGGAGTCGAAGGGTTTGAGTGGAATGTCCAAGAACATCTTGATTTGATGGTAATTATCTGGTTCGAAAAGGTTCTCGTAGAAGCCGTAATGAATTTGGGTTTTGTCGAAGACTTGCTCGAGCTGTTTGATTGTTTTTTCGTACTGTGACTTGTAACTGGTGAAGCCATTCAGTGTTGCTTTTTCAACGAATTTGAATTCGTTGAATTGGCTTTTTTTGTCGTCGTTCATGTTGCGTTCTTTCATTCGCGCGAGCGACCACACGCGCTCGACGGGGTCGCGCATCAAAAAGAAGACTTTGACGTTGAAGCCCCGTTGCTCCAAGCCTTGGCGAATTAATTGGTATGTTTTGCTTTGCAGTAAGGCGTAATTGGGTGTGATGTCGCCAACGGCATCAACCTCTGGGTTTTTGAGGTAGAGGTAGTCAAAATAGTCAAAATAATGGTCAACGTTGTCGATGAAGGCCAGCTCCAAGGCGGTATTGTTTGATCGCTTTCGACCGATGCCAAGATTTCTCCCAAGTGTGCCCCTCTTGTTGGCATTTAGGATTTTGTTGATTCTTTTCTCTCGGAATCCGTTCTTTGGATTTTTCCCTATTTTGAGCTCTTCGTAGTCTTCAATGGCATCGAAGACGTGATACTCCTTGCGAAAACCAAAGTCGACATTGGTATTGCTGTTCAATTGGCGATGGAGCCAGGTGGTTCCGCCTTTTTGCGCGCCGACGCCGAGGATAAAGGTTTTCGTCATCAGGGCAGGCTTTTAGCCATTTTACCCCAGTCATCGCAGTCGATTGTCATCGCCTGAGCGCTTTTAGAGCTGGGTATAGCCGAATTGTTCAAATTCTTCGGCAAAGCAACTGTTGATGATCTTGATTTCGTCGGAATTGAATAACTGTTGTGGCAAGGTTTTGGTGGTGGTGTTGGTCTTCTTCAGGTGCGGAAGCGGCTCGACCGTGGTCTGGCCGAGCTTGTGCATCAAAATTTCGTAGTCATGGTTCAGTCGTTCGTAGCGCAGGTAAAAGGTTGGACGCAGCTTGGCTTGGGCGTCTTTGTAGAGGTCGATGTTGGTTCGAATGGCGTGATTCTTTGCTTTTTCGAGAAATCTGTCCTTGGCTTGTTGGAATAACGGGCTGCTGGAATCCAGGGAGTCTGTGCTGCGTTGTTGAACAGCTTCCTTGCTGGCGGCATGTTTGATCCGCGACAGGGCCTGCTCGTAGGGGCAGCGGGTGATGGCAATAATTGTCCAATCTGTGTTGAATCCGCCGAAGGTCTCCTCCATTGCGGTAAAGCTCATGTGCCCTGCATAGCTCCCCCGGGGCTTGCGAATTGAGGACCAATCCAGCTCTGTTTGTTGTTCAGTGGCCATCAGGGTTTTGCGATAGCGCGCTACTTTTTTTGTGTCAGCCCCGTAATTTTGTGCCATTAACCCCGTCGTTTTCAGGCGAAGTAGTTCGTCGATGGGTGTGATTGGCGTCAGGATGTCATGCGCTGTACAGAGTGTGCTCAGGCCCACTTCAACGCTCGTTCCAGCGACTTTTCTTCCTTTGATGAATGCAAACTGGTTGGCCTTGGAGATGATCATCGTCAGTCAGTCTTGCCGGCAGAGTCGCATTGATGGGTGGGTTCCGATGTCATCGGCCCGCCCTGGGAGGCCTGTCCTACGGCCGGTGGTGGTTGCCCATGGTCCAGTGTGATTGTTCCGTTCCGCCAAGTCAGCCTCCAGCCCTGGCTGAGGTTGGCCTGGCCCGCCGGTTGCCCTGGGCCGAGGCGTCGACTCAGTTGCAGAAGTTGTTCTGAGCTGACCATGGGCACACCGTTGGTCTGGAACCAGTGGGTCAGGAGCAGTTGTCGGCTTGCGATCGAGAGTTGTCCAAGTGTTCGGAGGTCCAGGCCGCCTTCGCGACTTAGTTGTTGCAAGGCCAGCTCGGTGAGTTCGCTGCGGATGCCGGCCTGATGGGACAGGCGCTCCGCCGTCGCAGCCATGCGAGCGCTGCAGCCGGGATGCAGCTCCTCCAGCACCGGCATGACGCTGTGGCGGATGCGATTGCGGGCGTGGATTGGGCTGGCGTTGCTGGGGTCCAGCCAGATCGGCTGCTGCAGCTCGGCGCAGATCGCAGCGGTCTCCCGGCGGCTGAACTGCAGTAGGGGTCGGAGCAGCAGCGGGCCGTTGGGTTGTTCCGCCGTGAGCGCCCGCTGGGTGGGGAGGCTGCTGATGCCGGCGAGGTCACTGCCGCGGGCCAGGTTGATCAACATGGTTTCAGCGCGATCACTGGCGGTGTGCGCCGTCACGGCGTCGCAGTTCAGGCGTGTGCAGTGGTTCTGCAGTTCGCTGTATCGCCAGTCCCGCGCTGTGCGTTCCGTGCTGGCTTGTCCGGGCTCTGCCTGGCTCACGATTAAGGCGAGGCCCTGCTGTTGGCACCAGGTGTTCAGGTCCCTGGCGATCTGTCCAGAGTCCGAATGCCAACGATGGTCCCCATGCCAGAGGTGGAGCTCCCAGTGGTGGAGGTGGCGCAGATCCAGCAGCAGTCGCAGCAGGGCCATCGAGTCCTGTCCGCCGGAGATGGCCAACAGCAGCCGGCGATGGGCTGGCAACAGCTCGGGCTGATCCAGCAGCTGCCGGTGCATGCGGTGATGCCATCGACTCCAGCCCCGCCCGTCCATGGCTGTCACCCCTCCGATGGGAGACTGAGAACATCGTTGTCCACCACCATGACCCGTCTTCAACAGCTGCCTGCTGCGCTTCAGCAGAGCCTGGTTGAGCGTCGCACTCTCAAGGTGATTGCCGGCCTGATGAATTTTGACGCGGCCAGCGTGGCTCGCGTTGCCCGTGCCGCCGGTCATGGCGGCGCTGATCTGATCGACGTGGCCTGTGATCCCGAGCTGGTCAAGCTGGCCATTGAGGCGTCCGGTGGTGTGCCGGTGTGTGTGTCGTCGGTGGAGCCCGAGCTGTTCCCCGCCGCCGTGGCCGCCGGAGCGGTGATGGTGGAGATCGGTAATTTCGATGCTTTTTATCCCCAAGGCCGTTTGTTTGGTGCCGATGAGGTGCTGGCTCTGACCCGCCAGACCCGTGCCCTGCTGCCCGATGTGGTGCTGAGCGTGACTGTTCCCCACGTGCTGCCCATGGATCAGCAGGAACAGCTGGCTGTGGATCTGGTCGCTGCTGGAGCTGATCTGATTCAGACCGAGGGCGGCACCAGTGCCAAGCCTTTTAGCGCCGGCAGCCTCGGGTTGATCGAGAAAGCAGCCCCCACCTTGGCTGCTGCCCACAGCATCAGTGCGGCCTTGAAGGCTGCTGACGTTGCGGTGCCGGTGCTTTGTGCCTCCGGCCTGTCCTCCGTCACCCTGCCGATGGCCATCGCCGCTGGTGCCACCGGTGTGGGTGTTGGATCCGCCGTGAATCGCCTCAGCGATGAGTTGGCGATGGTGGCGGTGGTTCGCGGACTGCGTGAAGCCCTGGGTCGTGCGGTCACCAGCCGCGTCTGAAACCAGGCCTAGCGTGGGTTCAACCCTGCAGAGCTCCCATGGGATTGATCGGCTGGCTGTTGCAATGGCCCGTTCGAGCCCTGGTCTTGCTTCTGGTTGCGGCGATGCCGCTCGGGGTTGAACTGGCCAACTTCCGGGCCGCACTTTGGTCGGCCGTTGTCATTGGTCTGTTGGGCACGGTGTTGATCGTGCCCTTGAAGTTGGTGTTGGCGTTGCCCTGGGCGATGGTCAGCCTTGGAGGCTTGATCGCGCCGGTCACTTGGCTGTTCAACTGGTTGATCACCGTGGTGTTGTTTGCGCTTGCTGCCGCGATGATCGATGGCTTTCGTTTGAAGAATGGGCTCAGCAGTGCCGTCCTCGGTGCCGTGGCCTACAGCGTGATCAGCGCGGTGTTCATTCGCGTGCTCGGTCTGGGTGATGTGGGAGTGATTCGAGCAGCACTGGCCTGAGGACTGGCCCTAACGTGATCGACCCGGCATCCGGCCCTGCTCTGTCATGCCCGCTTACGACCTGACGGCGCCCTACACCCCGAAGGGTGATCAGCCGACGGCAATTGCCCAGTTGGTGGACGGCGTCAACGGAGGGCAGCGGTATCAGACCCTCCTGGGTGCGACCGGCACGGGCAAGACGTTCACGATGGCGAACGTGATCGCCAAGACCGGCCGGCCGGCCCTGGTGCTCGCCCACAACAAGACCCTGGCGGCCCAGCTCTGCAACGAGCTGCGCGAGTTCTTTCCCGAGAACGCTGTCGAGTACTTCATTTCCTATTACGACTACTACCAACCCGAGGCCTACGTTCCGGTCAGCGATACCTACATCGCCAAGACGGCGTCGATCAACGAAGAGATCGACATGCTGCGCCACTCGGCAACCCGCTCCTTGTTTGAGCGTCGCGATGTGATCGTCGTGGCCTCGATCAGCTGCATTTATGGCCTGGGCATTCCCAGTGAGTACCTCAAGGCGGCCGTCAAGTTTGAGGTGGGTGAAACGCTCAACATTCGTGGTCAGCTGCGCGAACTGGTGAACAACCAGTACAGCCGCAACGACACCGAGATCGCCCGTGGCCGCTTTCGGATGAAGGGTGATGTGCTCGAGATCGGTCCGGCCTATGAGGACCGTTTGGTGCGAATTGAGCTGTTCGGCGATGAGGTTGAGGCGATCCGCTATGTCGATCCCACCACCGGCGAAATCCTGCAGAGCATGGAGGCGGTGAACATCTATCCCGCCAAGCACTTTGTGACGCCGAAGGATCGTCTTGATACAGCGATCAAGGCGATTCGCACCGAGATGAACGAGCGGCTGGACTTCCTCAACAGCGAAGGCAAATTGCTCGAAGCCCAGCGGCTGGAGCAGCGCACCAAATACGACTTAGAGATGTTGCAGCAGGTGGGTTACTGCAACGGGGTTGAGAACTATGCCCGTCATCTGGCCGGACGTGAGGAGGGCACACCGCCGGAATGTCTGATTGATTATTTCCCCGATGATTGGTTGCTGATCGTTGATGAGAGTCACGTCACCTGTTCTCAGCTGCAGGCGATGTACAACGGCGACCAGGCCCGCAAGAAGGTCTTGATTGAGCACGGTTTCCGTTTGCCCAGCGCCGCGGACAACCGCCCCCTGAAGGGTGAGGAGTTCTGGCAGAAGGCCAAGCAGACCGTGTTTGTTTCCGCCACGCCAGGCAATTGGGAGATGGACGTCAGCAGCGGTCAGGTGGCTGAGCAGGTGATCCGTCCCACCGGCGTGCTCGATCCGATCGTTGAGGTGCGGCCCACCACCGGTCAGGTCGACGACCTTCTGGGGGAGATCCGTGATCGGGCCGCCAAGAACCAGCGCGTGCTGGTCACCACGTTGACCAAACGCATGGCGGAAGATCTGAGCGATTACCTGGCCGAGAACAAGGTGCGGGTGCGTTATCTCCACTCCGAAATCCATTCGATTGAACGGATCGAGATCATTCAGGACCTGCGGCTGGGTGAATACGACGTCCTCGTGGGCGTCAACCTGCTGCGCGAAGGCCTGGACCTGCCGGAGGTGTCGTTGGTGGCGATCCTCGATGCCGACAAGGAGGGTTTCCTACGGGCGGAACGGTCGTTGATTCAGACCATCGGCCGCGCGGCACGGCACGTGGAGGGGTTGCCCTGCTCTATGCCGACAACATGACCGAGTCGATGGCCAAGGCCATCGAGGAAACCGAGCGGCGGCGCAAGATCCAGCAGACCCATAACGAGAAGAACGGCATCGTGCCGACCGCGGCCGGCAAAAAGGCCAGTAATTCGATCCTCAGTTTTCTGGAGCTGTCGCGGAAGCTCAAGCAGGACGGTCCCGATGCCGATCTCGTTGAGGTGGTGGGCAAAGCCGCCAAGGCCTTGGAGAACGATCCCGACGCCGGCCTGGCCCTGGAGGCCTTGCCGGAGCTGATCGATCAGTTGGAAAGCAAGATGAAAGAGGCGGCCAAGAAGCTTGATTTCGAAGAGGCCGCCAACCTCCGCGATCGGGTCAAACAGCTGCGCCAGAAGATGGCCGGCACCCACTGATCCCCTGGGGCCTGATCAGGCCACAAGTTGATCCAGCACCTGCCGGGCCCGTTGCACCACCGGGGCCGGCACCCCCGCCAGGCGTGCGGCTTCGATGCCGTAACTGCGGCTGGCGCCGCCGGGACTGACCTGATGCAGGAACAGCAGGTCCTCGCCGGTTTCTTCCACCAGCACCTGGAAATTGGCCACGTTCGGCCGCTCCTTCTCGAGGGCATTGAGCTCGTGGTAGTGGGTGGCGAACACGCTGCGGCTCTGGAGCGTGCCGGCGAGATGTTCACTCACCGCCCAGGCAATCGAGAGGCCATCAAAGGTGGCGGTGCCTCGGCCGATCTCATCAAGCAGCACCAATGAGCGGTCGCTGGCGTGGTGAAGGATGTTGGCAGTCTCGGCCATCTCCACCATGAAGGTGGATTGTCCTGCGGCGAGGTCATCGACGGCGCCGACGCGGGTGAAGATCCGATCGGCGATGCCGACATGGGCCGCTTCGGCCGGCACCCAGCTTCCGATTTGGGCCATCAGTTGGATCAGACCGATCTGGCGCAGATAACAGCTCTTGCCGCTGGCGTTCGGGCCCGTGAGCACCACCAGGTCGGTGTCCTGGCCGAGGGCCACATCATTGGGGGTGAAGCGGCGTTCCACCAGCAGCTGTTCCACCACCGGATGGCGGGCGGCTTTGAGCGTGAGTTCGCGGCTGTCGCTCAGGGTTGGAGCGCAGTAGCCGCCGGTGGCGGCCACATCGGCCAGGCCGGTGAGGGCATCGAGGCCGGCGACCGCCCGAGCCGCGGCGCGGATTGGAGCCGCCATGGCCCCCACCTGCTCCCGCAGCTGCACGAACAGCTCGTACTCCCGTTGGCAGGCACGGGCTCTCAGCTGAAAGATCTTGCCCTCGCGTTCCTTCAGCTCCGGGGTGATGAAGCGTTCTTCGTTGGTGAGGGTCTGGCGGCGGATCCAGTGCTCCGGCACGGCGGCGGCTTTCGCCTTGCTGACGGCCAGGAAGTAGCCAAAGGTGCGGTGGTACTGCAGCCGCAGAGTGCTGATGCCGCTCAGGCGGCGCTCCTGCTGTTCTTGCTGGGCCAGCCAGGCCTCCTGATCATCGAGCTGGTTGCGCAGGCCATCGAGCAGGGGGTCGACGCCGTCATGGATCAGGCCGCCTTCGCTCAGCGCCAGTGGCGGGGTGTCGATCAGGGCATGGCGCACGCTGTCCGCGAGCTGGAGCAGGGGCTGCTCCGGTTGCAGCAGGGTGTCCAGCCAGGGAGGACCGCCCTGGATCGTGCCTTCCACACTCCGCAGTTGAGCCGCGAGTTTGGGCAGCCGTTCGATGCCATCGGCGATGGCCACCAGGTCCCGGGCTCCGGCATGGCCGGCACCGGCCCGGCCGGCCAAACGTTCGAGATCGCCCATGGGCCGCAACAGGCGGCGCAGGGCCTGGCGCAGGCTGCGTTGCTCCACCAGGGTCGTCACGATCGCCTGGCGTTGTTCGATCGCCTGGCGTTGCATCAGTGGTGCCTCCAGCCAGCGCCGCAGACAGCGGCCACCCATGGCGGTGAGGGTGCGGTCGATCGCCCACAGCAGGGATCCCGGCAGCACCCCATCCCGTTGGGTGGCGGTGAGCTCGAGGTTGCGGCGGGTCTGGGCATCCAGCACCAGGGCGTCGCCGTTGTGCACGATCGTCGGCACATCCAGCGGCACGCGGGCATCGTCCTCCAGCGGTTGGGTGTCGCGCAGGTACCGCAGCAGGCCACCGATGGCCCGCAGGGCCAGGGGCAGCTCCGGCAGACCGAGACCCTCAAGCCCGGCCAGGTTGTAGTGCTGCAACAGGGCGGCTTCCGCTTCCGGGCGGCTGAAGGGTGTGCTGGCCATCGGGGTGAGCCGCAGCCGATCCGGACACCAGGCCGGTGCGCTGTCGTCTCCACTCCACAGCAGTTCGGAGGCCTCGAGCTGGGCCAGCTGCTGGTGCAGGGCATCGCTGCCCTCCCGTTGCAACACCTCCACTTCACCGGTGCTCACATCCGCCTGGGCTAAACCCCAGCGGAAGGGGTGTTGGTGGGTGGCCGGTTCCACCACCACCGCGGCGAGCCAGTTGTTGCGCCGTGCACTGAGCATGCCCTCTTCCAGCACGGTGCCGGGGGTGAGCACCCGGGTGATGTCCCGCTTCAGCAGGGACCCTTTGCTGGGGGTGGTTTCGAGTTGATCGCAGAGGGCGACGGAATAGCCGCGGCGGATCAGGTCACTGCAGTAGCGCTCGGCGGCGTGGTGGGGGATGCCCGCCATCGGCACCCGGCCGATCGCCTTCCCCGCCTCTTTGCCGGTGAGGGTCAGCTCCAGCTCACGGGAGAGAGTGATCGCGTCCTCGAAGAAGCACTCGAAGAAATCCCCGAGCCGGTACAGCAGCACCCGTTCGGGATGGGCGAGTTTGAGTTCGACGTAATGGCGCAGCATCGGGGTGAGCTGCTCGGGCGTCACCTGGCTGTGGTGACTCCAGGCCGGTTCGTCCTTGTCGTTCTGGTTGGTTTCGTTCTGGTTGGTGGCGCTGGGATCGGCCGTTTGGCTGGCGTCGCTTTGTGTTGGGGTCTCCTCGGCGGCCCGTTGGCGGGGGCGCGCGGCGGCATCGGCCCCGAGTTCGGCATCGCTCAGTTCCCCTGGATCCTCAATGGGATCCCTGTTGGCATCAGGATTGGTGGCCCTCGGCGCCGGTTCCGGCTCGCCGAACAGGCTGCCCTGCAGGGTCTCATCCGTGGAGCCAGCAGACGACCGGGGCATGGACCTGGTGGTGCGGCGCTGATCGTACCGAGCCCGCCCGTGGCCTTCAGGGTGTGAAGAGTCCCATGACGGAGTCGGCGCAGCGCCGGCCTCTCGTGTGAGAATCGCCCGACGATCCACTGATCCATGCAGTTAATCAACACCCTCACCGTGCTGGCCCTGGTGGTGATGTCCTTCGCGTTGATCGTGGCGGTGCCCGTGCTCTACGCCTCCAGCGAGGATGTCGGCCGCTCCAACCGTCTGATCCTTGTCGGTGGTGGCGTCTGGGTGGCTTTGGTGCTGCTCAACTGGGGTGTGAGCTTCTTTGTGGCCTGATCGCGGCATTTCGCGACAGTCCAACCCTGGGCGGTGCCACGATGGCTTGAGCTGTCGGCACCGCCTCCATGGCCACCTTCGAAGGACGTTTCACCGATGCGTCGGGACTACGCATCGCGGTGGTGGTTGCCCGTTTCAATGATCTGGTCACCGCCAAACTGCTGAGCGGCTGTTTGGATTGCCTGCACCGCCATGGCATCGACACCACGGCTGAGAGCCAGCAGCTCGATGTGGCTTGGGTGCCGGGTTCCTTTGAATTGCCGCTGGTGGCCCAGCAGCTGGCCCGCAGTGGCCGCTATCAGGTGGTGATCACCCTGGGTGCGGTGATCCGTGGTGACACGCCCCATTTCGATGTGGTGGTGTCGGAAGCCAGCAAGGGCATTGCGGCGGTGGCTCGGGACACCGGCGTGCCGGTGATCTTTGGGGTGCTCACCACCGACACGATGCAGCAGGCCCTCGAGCGGGCTGGGATCAAGAGCAATCTCGGCTGGAGTTACGGCCTGGAGGCTCTGGAGATGGGCAGCCTGATGGCGGTGTTGCAGCAGGCTTGAGCCCTGATGTGACTGAGGGGTGCGGTGGATTGACCACAGGCACCCCTGTGGTGCATGCTGGTTCGGTCGCAAGGGAGACATCCCAACCGACGACCTGCGGATGTAGCTCAGTGGTAGAGCATCTCCTTGCCAAGGAGAGGGTCGAGAGTTCGAATCTCTTCATCCGCTTGTTGAACGATTCTGAATCAGCAGCTCTTGCGGCTGGGCTGATTTGAATCCGAGCTGTTGATAGAAGCCGGAGCTGTTGGTGGTCATCAGATACACCCGCTCCGCCTTCTGCACGTCAGGGGATTCCAGCAGGGCCTCCACCACGCGCCGGCCGAGTCCACGGCCCTGGAGATCGCCCGCCACCACCACATCCCAGAGCACGGCCCGGTAGATGCCGTCGCTGCTGGCCCGCCCGAAGCCCACCAGGCGTTTGCCGCGCCAGAGGCTGACCACCACGGTGCTGCCGGCCAGCATCCGCCGCAGCTGCTGGAAGCTGCGGTGCTGGGCCCAGAAGGCGTGCCGGTTGAACAAGCGATGCAGCTTGAGCAGGCCGCGGCTAGGCCTCAGTCCAGGTCCGAGTCCGAACAGGCGCAATCCCGGTGCGCCTTTGGCATGGTGAACAAGGCGGATCGGGGCAGCCATGGCGTATGCGCTGACCTCTATCTTCGCTGTTGTCGAGACGGGGTCGAATGCAGGGGCGGCTGCCGGAGTTTCTCGGGATCGGTGTCCAGAAGGGTGGCACCACCACCCTGCAGCGGCTGCTGGAGCAGCATCCGCAGGTGTACTTGCCTCCGCGTAAGGAACTGCACTATTTCAGCCTCCATTACGGAAAGGGTGAGGCCTGGTATCGCCAGCAGTTCGCTGAGGCTCGGGCCGATCAGCGCTGCGGCGAGATCACGCCCTATTACCTGTTTCATCCGGAGGTACCCCAGCGCATCAAGGCCCTCCTGCCCGATGTGACCTTGCTTGTTCTGCTGCGCGATCCGGTGGAGCGTGCGCTGTCCCAGGTGTTTCACTCGCAACGCTTGGGGTTGGAACCCCTGCCACTGGAGCAGGCCTTGGCGGCGGAGTCTGAGCGCCTTGCGGGCGCGGACGATGTGCTGGCAGCTGTGGATGGACGCCATCGCAGCCATCAGGAACACAGTTATCTGGCCCGTAGCCGCTATGAGCTGCAGTTACGACGCTTTGCGGCGTGTTTTGGGGCTGAGCAGATCGTTGTTCGGCGCAGCGAAGATCTGTTTGAGCGGCCTGAACAGGTCTGGTTTGATCTGCTGCACCATCTGGGCCTGCAACAGATCCCCCTTCCCGAGAAGGGCCGACGGGCCCATGTGGGCTCCAGGGATGGCGACGATCTTGATGAGGAACGCATGGTTGAACTGCGAGGCAAACTCGCGATTCAGCTGCAGCCCACGTATCAATATCTCGAGCAGAACCATGGCCTGTCGTGGCCCAGGAGAGGCCAGTGATCATGAAGGAGCAACAGTCGTCTTTGGATGAACCGCGAGCACGGCCTGCCCTGGTTCGCGTGGCCATTCCCCATTTTTGTCGACCTCAGGCGGATGCGGAGAGCGGCTATGGCTCGTCTCGAGACGACGCGGTCCTGTTCCGCTCCTTGGCGCTGGCGCGTTGTTTGGGCGGTGTGTTGGCGTTGGCACGCGGCATTCGCGAAGAGATCCTCAACATCGCTGACCATTCCCTGCTTGAAGCACCATCGCGTTGTTACCCAAAGCGATCTCTGCAGGGTGTGGTGGTCGATTGCCACGTTTTTGTCGTTCAAGATGCCTTTCTGGCTGAGACGCTCAAGGCCTTTGACCGGCGGATCAAGGTTCATCAAGTGGCGTTGGAGGATCCGCGGCAGCTCCCCCATGCCGCCCGTTCGTTTCTGCTGAAGGATGACGCACCTGGTGATGCGGATTTATCGCTGTATCTGGAAGACGATCTGGTGATTCACGACCAGTTGTTTGCCGACAAAATGCTTTGGTTCACCGAGAAGCTGAATCATCAATACTCCTTGATGCCCCATCGCTATGAGCTGACAGGGAGCCATGTGCAGCCACGGCTCTTTGTCGATGGGCCGATTGACAGCACGGTGCTTCCGGAGCACCAACAGCCAGCTGCATCGGTTGCCCAGGGCCAGTTCTGGGATGGGCAGACGATCGCATTCGATCGCGCCAGCAATCCGCACAGTGGCTGCTTTGCTTTAAGTGCTGCTCAACGCAGGCGGCT